>JADGPK010000078.1 GCA_017882445.1 Solirubrobacteraceae bacterium | reverse complement strand
GGTCCCCCGCTGAATCAGGCGAGCAGGGGGCTGGGGTCGCCGCGGATCCTGGCGGCAAGCACGTCGCTGAGGTAGGCGAACAGCGAGCGCCCCTGCAGGCGGCAGGTCACCGAAGCCGGCAGTAACCGGTCGATGGTGCGCTCCCCCTGGGCGGACTGGCTGCCGTGCGAGAGCTTGCGCAGGATGACCGCCCCGCGCAGGCCGCGCTCCGCGTGGTTGTTGGTAGGCTCGACGCCGGGCACGCTGGTGAAGCTCCACAGCGCCGGCCAGCGCTTGAGCAGATTCTTCGCGACGGGGCGATGGCGGCGGTTGCGGGCGCTCTTGCGCGCCGCCTCCTCGAGCAGTGCCCGGAGCTCCTCCTTGAGCGGGCCGACACGCTCAAGCAGGCGGTTGCGGTCAGCGTCCCCGCGGAACTCAGCCCAGGCCGCGAACAGCCGCCCCGCGACCCGAAGGCCGGCCGCGCCGAACTCCTTCTGGGCGCCGAGCCCCTCGCTGTGGGCGGTAAAGTCGCGCACCAGGTGCGCCCAGCACAGCTGCCGCCGTTCCGCATCGAGGTAGTCGTAGGCCCACCAGCGGTCCGCGCAGGCGACGCCGGGAAGTTCTCGCCGAGCAGCGCCTGGGCCGCGCGGCGGTCGGCGGCAGCTCCGCGACCTGATGGCGCGCGGGCTCCCCGAGCGCCTCGCGCTCCGCCGCGCAGAAGACGTGGCCGCAGCGGCAGCGAGAGGGCCAGTGGTCGAATAGCTCGTCGAGCGACGCGATCGGCGCCGGATGACGACCGCGTCCCGGATGGCCCGGCTGGGCGCCCCGCCCGTGCCCCGACGGAGCAGCTTGCCGGCGCTCAGGGGCGGCGGGTTGATCCTGGCTGGGGGGCAGCGAGGAGTTGCGCGAGTTGCGCTTCAGGCGCCGCTCAAGCTCGGCGATGCGCTCGTCCTGCTTGGCGAGGCGCTCGCTCAGCTCGGCGACCTGACGCCTGAGCAGAGCCTTCTGCGCCGAGAGCTCCAGGAGCACAGCGACGACCGTCTCAGATCCCCACAGAGAGACCGCCTCAGCCTCAGCGCGTTCCATGCCCAAGGGCCTCGCGGCGCAGGGGTGAGGGCCTGCTTATGCCCCCTCGGCCGTCTCCTCCTCGGTATCCTTGGGTAGACCAATTATTCTGGAGCTGGCCAGGGTCAGTGCCGACTTGGCGAATCTCCGGGCGAAGATCGCTGCGCTCCGTACCAAGTACAGCAGATACCTGCGGCTCGCCGAGTCGGTCCGCGAACTCCGGCGCGGCATGAAGCGGTACTTCAGGTGAAGCGGGGTGATGCGCGCACTGATGCGCGCTCTATCGCGTTGAAGCCGCGTTCTCAGTGTCGGCCGCACCGACTTGGCCTCGGTGAGTCGGTGTGATCTGAAGTACTCAAGCAGCGACTTGATGGTCAGCTGCGTTTGGCAGGACCTCCTGTTGCCCTCGGGAGGGTCTTCAGTGCGTCGCTAACTCTGCCGGCGGGACGAGCTCGTGGAGCCTTGGTTGGGCAGGTTCGAGTCCGTGCAGGAACCACGTGCGTGCATAGAAGCCCATGCGGCTATGGCTCCTCCAGGCCCACTCGACCAGTGCGAATGACGCTCGGTCCAACGGGCCGACGTAGGGCAGCAGTTCTAGGGCTGCCGCGAGGTAGTCGGCCGTGAGCGGGCGGTCATCGTTGAGCCGCGTCGCGCCTTCGACGAGGAACACGTAGAGAAAGCGCAGCGAGATGCGACGCGCCCGCACACGGTCACGGCCGTCGTCGGCGTAGTCGCGGATCAGCTTCTGCCAGTAAACGAGACGGCTGTCGATCATTCTGCGCGACAGACCATAGCTGTCTGCGTAGTACCTCCATTTGAGGGTCGCCACCGGAACGTAGATGATGTGGCCTGCCTGCATCGCCCGCAAGAAGAGGTCGTCGTCTTCGCAGCCCGAAAGGCGCTCGTCGAACCCTCCGAGCTGCTCAAAAAGGCTCCTGCGTATCGTCATGACTCCCGGCATCACGCAGATGTCTTCGTAGAGGACATCCTCGAGGCCCGTCTTGGGGTGATGGCCACCCATCCCGTACCGGGCATGGATGCCATCGAACCGCACGGCGTCGTTCTCGTCGATGATGTCGGCATCCGTATAGACCAGGCCGACGCCGTCGATGAGGTGCGGCCTCACCACCTGCAGGTGCGCCGGTACCCAGAGGTCATCTTGGTCAAGGAAGGCGAGCCACTCGCCACGGGCGCTTTGCGCGCCAAGGTTGCGCGCGCTCGACTGGCCTCCGTTATCTTTGGAGATGAGCCTGACGGCGAGGTTTGAATGCGAGGCGATGAATCGCTCCACCACACCAGCGCTGCCATCGGTGGATCCGTCGTCGACCACGATGATCTCGAAAGCCTGGTACGTCTGGCCTGCGACGCTCTCGAGCGCCTGGGTCAGGAAGCGGCCGTTGGCGCGTTCGGCGTTGTACACGGGAATGACGACCGATACGAGTGGTGCACCGGTCTGAAACGCCGCAGGCGAGGCGGCTGCCTCGCCTGCTGCTGCCGGCGCGGTCCTGGCCGCGGTCGAAGCGGGCAGGCGCGGGGACAAGATCGGGGCGCCCACTCTCCGCCCGAGATGGGCGACAGCCCCCACGGCCATAGACGCCGCGCTTCGAGTGTAGCCCGCGGCTTGTCCTCGCAGGGTTCCCCAAGGCGCCACAGTCGCGCGGGCGTCATCGAGGACGTAGATGATCCTGGTCAGGCGGCGTGCGTACCAAGCGCGAAGGCTTGCCCTCAGGTCTCTCAGATCTGACTGCGCGGCCGCGATGCTCAGAAACGCCTCGCGCTCGGCGAGCGCGGACGCGACGCGCAGGTCGGCCAGCTCGCGCTCTCGCTCCGCAAGCTCGGTCTCGAGTTGACGAATGCGCGTGAGGAGTTCTGCCGCGGGCTTGGACGGAGTCTCATGGGCAGGCCGTCGGGATGAGGGCATCGTGTTCTCCTGACGCCGCCGGGTGCGGCACGACAATCGTGCGGGTCAGCGCGCCTCCGCAAGCACGCGACGCGACGGAGTATACCTTGACGGGGCAAAGAGCGGCGAACGAGGTATCAGTGCGCACGAGCGCGTCGACACCGTCGACGTGCTGTCGCCAGGTTGAGCGGCAGGCCGAGCTACTGCACGGTATCGAGAGACTCCTCAAGCCCTGGTTGGCCTGTGGACCACCTCGGGGCCGTTCTCTGCGTGCTGGAGGACGGGCAGCAGAAGCGCGATGCCGAAACCTTCGAGGGCCGCGTACAGGATGCTGAGCGCCACCAGAATGGAGATCGCGAGCCGTCGCATCCGCGGCATGCCGAACATGCGGTCGACTGGGCCGAGGCTGGGGAGCGCCTCCAGCGCGGCGATCAGGTACTCGGAATGCCGCGACCGGGACGTACACGACGCGCCACGACAGCTGCGCACGCACGAACAGGTCGTCGTGGAGTCGTCAGCGCTGGACCACCACGGTGAAGCCGTTGCCGACCTTGTCGTCGACGTCGTCCACACGAACTACTCGCAGATCGAGAGCCGCACACAACTCCAGGAAGGTATGCGTCGTCCACACGGAGTGGTGGGAGTATCCCTCGCCGGCGGGCTCGTCCGACGCATCGGCGGGTCTGCGCAGAGCGTGTCGTGCCTGGAGCTCCTCGACACAGGTGAGTGAGCGCTCACGGTCGAACGTGCGGTCGCGGTGCGGGACGATCATGAACACGTAGCCCCCCGGCCTGACGACCCGCAACCACTCCCGCAACGCTCCGATCGGATCGTAGAAGTGCTCGAGGACGTGGGACGACAGCACGTAGTCCAGTGAGGCGTCGGGGAAGGGAAGGTCATGACCCTGGGAGACGACGTCCACGCGCGTCGCCTCGCCACAGAGACGCATCTGTTCCGAGGTGAACACCGTGGGCTGGTCGGTGAAGTCGACGTTGAGGCACCCTGCGATGTGGAAGGGGTTGTGCGCGGAACCCCCGACCTCGATGCCGACGAGGCCATCAAGAAAGCGGTGCGCGACGGCGCTGTCCCCGAACATGGCGGCTCCCCGCGGCCCCGTGTCGCTCGGCCTGGGCCGGGACACGACCCTCAGTAGCGCGCGCAGCGTCGCCTGGAGGCGGCCGGGCGAACGAGCCGGGACGGTACGCAAGCGACGCTCATCGCGACGTGCCCAGTCCTTCGCCTGTCGCAAGGCACGGTCGATACGAGCGCTCCAAGTGTGCCACGAGCGCTCGTGCGACAGCGCCAGCTCGCGCTCGAGAGCGACGAGCTCCTCGTGAAGCTCCCGGATCCTCCCTCGGGCGTCGTCGGCCGGTCGCCGCGGTGAGGAGGGAGTATCGAAGGGCGATCGCGGCGTCATGTGGCCGCGGACCAGCGCAGCGGCTCGAGGCGTGCTGCCGGCCTCACGCCATCTGGGGCGGTGCACGCGCAGCCGCTGCCAACCGCCTGACCTATCGCCGCCTCGCGGCACGTTCGAGCCGGCTCCCTGGAAATCGCCAGCGACGGCAGTCTTGCAGTACTTCGTGCGGCGAACATCAAGGTACCGCTGTGATACACGCGCGGATGGAAACCTCGAGCCGCCGCATCTGGAGCACGCCGAACCTGCCGCGGTTGGCGTTGATCTGCGTGTACTCGGTGAGTCGCTCGAGGGGCGTCTGAGGCATTGAGTGGGGCACTCCTCGCTGCGGCCCGGAGCTTCGAGGTCATGGGCAAGCATACCAGTGGTCGTTGCGGCGCTTCAGGCGGTCTCGACCTTCACATCGTCCTCCGGTGGAAGCCGCGTGTCTGGGTGCTGTCGTGCGGGCGGTTTCGAGCCGACGCGACTCGTTATGCGGCGAACTGGTCTGCCAGTCATAGTAGCCGAGTCGGTTCGGAAGTGCTCGTTTTAGCCGGCCGTCCCGCGATCTGCGGGCGGTGCGCTCCACTCGGCGTTCGTCGTGCACCTGGAGACGAGGCTGTGGCCCCGGGGCCGATGGGCCTCGACGGTGCTCAGAAGCCGCCGCGCCTTGAACTCGACGACATCCTCCCCCTTTGTGTTCCACAAGCGAAAAGGGGCGCGCATGGTCTCAGGACGGTCTCGCCTGTTCCCGCAACGAGTGCCACTGCCCGTGAGTCGAATCGAGAGGGGGCGCTGGCTCTCCTCGCCCGGCGGAGCCCATGCGCTGAAGCGCACGGCTCGTGCCGCGAGTTAGGCAACCAGAGATACGGGTGCGGTAAACTAGGTACCAAGTACAGCGCGTAGGTGCGGATCGCTGAAGCGGTCCGCGAATTCAAGCGCGGCATGTCAAGGTGTGGGGTACTTCCGCTGAGGTGCGGTGATGCCTGTAGTGATGCGCGCTCCATCGTGTTAGAGCCGCGCTCTCTCGGTGCCAGTTCACGACGAGCATTCTGAGAGCGGGGGCGATGAAGTCCGTTCGCCGGCGAGGTGTCGGTGACGCCGGCTATCATTCCCTCCTCCAGGAGCTGAACCGCGCGACCATAGGATCCTGATGCCGGCACCTTCATCGCGAGTCACGGTCGTCATCCCCAACTGGAACGGCCTGCGTCACCTCCCGGACTGCCTTGAGGCACTTTCGGCGCAGTCCGTTTCGGACTTCGAGGTCGTCCTGGTCGACAACGCCTCGAGCGACGGCAGTGTCGCGTGGGCCCGGGAGCATCGCCCCGAGGTGCGCATACTGCAACGCTCGGAAAACGGTGGGTTCTCCAAAGCGGTCAACGCGGGGATCCTCGACGCCCGTAGCGAGTATGTGGCCTTGCTCAACAACGACACCGCGGTCGATGCGGGATGGCTGGGCGCGCTTGTAGACGCGCTCGATGACCACCGTGACTACGACTTCGCAGCATCGAAGATGATCCTGTTCTACGAGCCCGAACGAATGAACGCTGCCGGCGATGTCTATGCCCTCGGGCGACTGGCGGGTAAGAACCGCGGCTTCGGAGAATCGGTCTCAGGGTACGGCAGTATGGAGCGGGTGCTGGGGGCCTGCGCCGGGGCCGCGCTGTATCGGCGTTCACTCTTTCGCGACGTGGGCCTCTTCGACGAGGACTTCTTCCTGATGGGCGAGGACACCGACTTCAATCTGCGCTGCCTGATCGCGGGCAAGCGGTGTCTATACGTACCTGCTGCCAGGGTCCGTCACAAGTTCCGAGCATCGATCGAGACGGAGCCTCTGTGGGAGATGACGAGACTGGCGGCGCGCAATGAGGCAATCGTTGCGGCCAAGGACCTGCCCGTCGAGGTGCTGCTTCTGACGCCGATCCTCTGGCCGTACCGCTTCATCAGGCAGACCCTGCCGGTGCGGCCTTCGAAATGGCATCTGGTGCCGATGCTGCTGCGTCGGGCGCCGGCGCGCTTCGGAGCCGAGGTGGAGGGTGTCCGCATGGGACTGGCCAAACGACCCGACGTATGGCGTCGCAGGGCTACCGGGACGCTCGAGATGGTGCGCTGGCTCTTGCGCGGCGTAGGTGACGTGTGACGACGCTGGGGCCGGCCACCGTTGACGTCGTCATCGTTGCCCACAACGCCGGCGACCTCCTGGCCGAGGCGGTTGGCTCGGCCGCTGAGCAGGCTGGCGCGAATGGTGTGTGGGTGGTGGACGCGGCCAGCGCCGACGGAAGCGTAGACGCGGCGGTGCGCCGGCTGCCTGGGTTTCACACCATCTCGGCTTCCAACGACGGCTTCGCGGCCGGCAACAACCGCGGCATCGCGGCGACCGGCGCACCCTTTGTCCTTCTGCTCAACCCCGACGCGCTTCTGCTGCCTGGGGCACTCGACGCGCTCGTGGCGACCGCCCGGGCGCAGCCTCGTGCCGGGATCGTGGGACCGCTCGTTCTTGACGTCGACGGCAGCGTGCAGGCCGGCTCGTTCGGCCGTTTCCCGACGCTGGCCGGTGTGGTCTCTCAGCGCCTCCGCGGAGCCGCCAGAAACCCGTGCGTAAGGACAAGCCGGTCGCTGCAGGCGCCGTCCGCGCTCACTTCGGTCGACTGGGTGACCGGCGCGGCGATGCTCGTGCGACGTGACGCCATCGTCGACGCGGGGCCCATGGACGAGGGCTTCTTTCTCTACTACGAGGACGTCGAGTGGTGCCACCGCATGCGCGAACGCCGTTGGGACGTACTCGTGGAGCCTGCGGCGCAGGTCGCCCATCACCGCGGCGCCGCAGCGGCGTCATCGTCGGTCGTGGAGGAGGCCTACCGGGCCTCGTTCTACCGGTACTGCGACCTGCAGGGGTTGTGGGGGCTCAAGGTTGTGGCGCGGGCGGTACTGCCCCTGCGTCGGCTCACCGGGGGTCGCGCGTGATGCGCGTCCTCCTCGACTGCCGAATGGCGGCGTGGGCCGGCGTGGGCCGCTATACGCGTGGCTTGGTGCGAGCTCTAGCGGCTCGCGGCGACCTCGAGCTCGTGCAGGTCTGCGCCGCGGGAGAGAGGCCGCCGGTCGCCCGCGGCGACAAGGTCGACGTCTGCCCGGCCACTCACCAGCCGTTCGGCGTCCGTGGCGCCTTGGAGCTGGGGCGGGCAGCGGTGCGCTTGCGGGCCGACATCGTGCACAGCCTGCACTTTCCCACGCCGGCGCCGGTTCGCGGCCCGCTCGTCGTGACTCTCCACGACCTCACGCCGCTTCTCGTGCCCGACGTCATGCCGTCGGCGGCGAGGCGGGTCGTCTACCGCCGCTGGAACGCGCGGGCAGTCCGCGTTGCCAACCAGATTCTCGTGCCGTCGCGCGCCACGGAGGCGGACATTGAGCGGCTGTTCCCGGCGGCGCACGGTAAGCTCGCGGTGACGGCGGAAGCCGCGGACGACTTCTCCTCCGGCCCGATCGGGCCGCTCACGGGCGTACTGGCCCGCCTGGCTGCGACGCCGTACGTGCTCTCGATGGGCAACGCGAAGCCGCACAAGGACGTGCCAACTCTGCTTCGCGCGTTCGTGCACCTGGCGCCGGCGTGGCCTGATCTTCGCCTGCTGCTGGTCGGCGCGGAGCCCCCCGGGTACCTGGGCACGGCGTTGGCGGGCGCGCCACCGGACGTGCGCGCCCGCGTGACCTTCACTGGCCCTGTCAGCGACGCCGAGCTGCGGGCGCTCTATGCCGGCGCCTCGGCGTTCGTCTTTCCGTCACGCTACGAGGGGTTCGGCCTGCCGCCGTTGGAGGCCATGGCGCTGGGCGCCCCCGTGGTGTGCGCGGACGCCGCGTCGCTGCCCGAAGTGGTCGGCGACGCTGCGCTGCTCTTCCCGGCCGGCGACGCCGCTGCGCTCGCGGCGGCGCTGTCCCGAGTG
>JADGPK010000032.1 GCA_017882445.1 Solirubrobacteraceae bacterium | reverse complement strand
GGCGCCTCGAGCCTCGCAGCGCAGCTCCTCAGCATGGGGTACACGGACATCACCGTCGCGGACATCTCGCCCGCTGCGCTTGCCTACGCCAAAGCGGAGCTTGGCGGCGCCGCCGCGCGGGTCACCTGGATCGAGGCCGACGTCCGCGCCCATGACTTCGGCCGCCGCTACGACCTCTGGCACGATCGCGCCGTGTTTCACTTCATGGTCAATCCCGCCGACCGGGAGGGCTACCTCGACGTTCTACGCAGGACCCTGCGACCCGGCGGCCACCTCATCCTCGCGACCTTCGGGCCAGAAGGCCCGACACAGTGCAGTGGCCTACCGGTCAGGCGCTACAGCGCGGAGGATGTCCAGCACGCCCTCCGAGACGATTTCGAGCTCATCTCATCGAGTCTCGCCACCCACCAGACGCCCTCCGGGGCAAGCCAGCAGTTCCTCTACGCCCATCTGATTCGAAGCGCCCGCGAGGCGACCGCTGCAAGGGCGCAGAGGCCGAGGAGGACATAGGCGTCGGCGTACACGAGCTGCAATGGAGCGAGATGAAGCTCAGAGTGCCGGGGATGGTTCACCGGCACCCACCAGATCATGTGCGAGTAGCCGACCGCAGCGGCGAGGGCCGCTGCCAGGACGCCTGCGAGCCACGGCCGTCGCAGGGCGTTGACCGCGACCAGCAGGAGTGCCGGGATGGCCAGCACCCAGTGGTGTGACCAGGAGATCGGCGAGATCAGCAATCCGGTGAGCGCGCACACCGAGAAGCCCTGCACATCATCTCCGCGCCGCCCGGCGCGGACGGCGAACAGCATCGCGGCCACGCCGAGGAGCGCGGCCGTGGCCAGCCACCAGACCTCGACGTTCGTTGAATGCTCCAGGCGCGCGTAGGCGCCACGCAGCGTCTGGTTGGCGGCGTTCTCGATTCGCCCGACGCGCTTGGGGTCGATGAACGCGCCGCTCCAGTATTCGCGTGAATCGCCCGGTGCGCACGCGACGCCAAGCAGCACGGTCGCGGCGAACACGCCCAGCGAGCACGCCGCCGCGCGATACCTTCGGCTCAGCAGGAGGTACACGGCAAAGATCGCCGGTGTGAGCTTCAGGCCGGTCGCCAATCCGATACCTGCGCCCTTCCAGCGTGAGGCGTCCGGTCGGCTGAAGTCGTAGAGAATGAGCGTGGCGATCAGGATGTCGATCTGGCCGTATCGAAGCGTTGTCCAGACCGGCTCGAGCCACAATGCGGCCGCGGCTGCCAGCAGGGCCAGCCGGACGGCTTGATCAACGCTCATCCAGCGAGACATGGGCGGCAACCGCAGCGAGAAGCTCAGCATCACCGGAAGCAGAACGATGCTCCCCGCGGTGACCAGTGGCTCGAGCACCGCCAGGCGCAACGGTGCAAGGAGCGTGAAGGCCAGCGCGGCCAGTGGCGGGTATGTGAACGCGAGGGCACCCGGAAAGCGCAGGTCATACAGGTGCGCGCCGCTCAGGATCGCCTTGCCGCCCAAGCGGTAGACCGTCAAGTCGACGAACGGCCAGCCATGGCCAAGGGGGCTCACGAGGAGCGCGACCACCGAGCAGGCGTAGAGAGCAGCGCATACGCCGCGCCGCGGCAGTCGTCTGCTGATGTCCCGGGAGGAGACGGTGGCGCCGATGGGGGTCCCCACGAGGGGGAGACGTTGGCTCGACACCAGCTGAGCGTAATGCGCTCGGCTCAACAGCCGCGGTTTCGCAGCCGGCAGGCAGCGCAGAAATGCTTGCAGGTGCAACGCGCTCCTGAGACACCGTCGATTTGCGTGCCAAGGACACGCCAGTGTCCACAATGCCAAGGAGGCCCGACGTGTCCATTCATCTAGGCAAACGAAGCATCACAGGCCGCAGGCGCAACATCACAAGCCTGCTCGCATTCGCACTCGCAACCGTGATCGGGATGAGCGCCTACGCGTTCACCGCGAGCAACACGGTCGCGAGTCACTCGGCAGGTGCCGGTGCTGCGGAAGTGAGCGGCTACACCGTCAAATCACCGACCAACTACACATTCAGCGGTGACGGGCTGACGATGACCAAAGTCACGTTCGATCTCGACAAGGCCGCATCGGACGTCAAGGTCGCTCTGACCGCCGGCACACCCAAACAGTCCGACTGGAGCGACTGCGGGGCGTCGGGTGAAGCATCGCCGTTCGCCGTCACCTGCACGTTCGGGACGCCTATCCCCAACGGGGAAGGCCTGAATCTGTCCGTCGCCGCTGTGAGCAGCGGCACCGTGACAATCGGGGCGTAAGACCGACCTGGGCGATGCGGAGCGGCCGGCGTACCGGCCGCTCCGCGCCCAGAAGATAACCATGCAAACTCGTCACGCCAGAAGGGTCGTTACCGCTGGTCTTGGGCTGATCGTCCTGGCGTGTCTGTGGTTCTATCTCGCGCCCGTCGGCTTGGGGGGCTCGACGAGCTACGTTGATACCGACGGGGTCAGCATGAAGCCTCGCTTCCGCTCCGGCGACCTGGTGCTCGTCCGCAGCCAGAGCAGCTATCGCGTCGGCGAGATAGTCGCCTACCACAGCACGCTCTTCCACACGGTCGTGCTGCACCGGATCATCGGGCGCGTGGGCGACCGCTACGTGTTCAAGGGCGACAACAACAACTTCGTCGACTTCGAGCATCCGGCCCAAAGCCAGCTCATCGGCGCTCTGTGGCTACACATCCCGGGAGCAGGCGCGCGTCTCGCGTCGCTCCGCTCGCCGGCGCTGGTCGGAGCGCTCGTCGGCGTCGCGATGCTCCTCCTGGCCGGTGCCGCGTTCACGCAGCGCCAACGGCGAAGACGAAGGCGGCGCCAGCAGCGCGCGGTCGAGAACACCCAGCGTCCTCCGCGACGCTCACCGCGGCACGCCGCGGAGCCTGTCCTCGGCGTCCTCGCCGTCGGTCTCCTCGCGCTGCTCCCGTTCGTCGCGCTCGCGGTGCTCGCGTTCACCCGTCCGACCACGGCGCTGCTCCCCGCCAACATCTCCTACCGGCAGAGCGGCACGCTCTCCTACTCCGCCAAGGCCGCGCCGGGACCCACCTACGCCGGCGACCGCGCCGTGACCGGTGACCCGCTCTTCACGCACGTCATCAACGTGGTCGCGCTCCGCTTCGCGTACCTGTTTCACACCGCCGCCACGCACTCGCTGACGGGAAAGGCCTCGCTCTACGCGACGATCGCATCGACGAGCGGCTGGCAGACGACGCTCGCGCTCGGGCGCCCGACGTACTTCCGGGGCGATCGCGCACTCGTCACGGCAAGGCTCGACTTGACCTCTCTCCTGGCACTGCTGCGTCGCGTCGAGACCACGACGGCGGTGAGCGGGACCTATACGCTCACGCTCGTGCCGCGTGTGAGCGCGTCCGGGAGCGTCGATGTCCTGCCGCTGCGCGCCACGTTCTCGCCGCAGGTTCGATTCTCGCTCAGCCAATTCGAGGTGGACCCGGTCGTTGCCGCAGGCGGCCCCGTCTCCGCCGGGCAGACATCGGCGAGCCCGTTCGCTCCGTCCGCGTCCGGCTCGGTGACGGGCAGGCGCTACCAGCCGCTGTCCATCTCGCTCGAGCTCGCGCGCGTGTCGGTCGCGACCGCGCGGGCGATCGCGCTCGGCGCGATCGCCGTCCTCACCTGCGCCCTGCTGGCGATCGTGGCGTTTGTTCGACCGCGCGTGCGCGACGAGTCGGCGGTCATCAGGGCGCGCTACGGCCGGTTGATCGTGCCGGTCGCTCGTGTCTGGCAGCTGCCCGGCGCCGCTGTGATCGATGTCGCGGACATGGAGGCGCTGGTCCAGATCGCCGATCGCTACGACCGCTCGATCCTGCACGAGACGGCCGAGGAGGGCGAAGCCTTCTGGGTCACCGACGAGAGCGGGCAGTTCCGCTACGCGGTCGGCGCGTGGCTGAGCACGGCGGAGGGCGATGTCGACCACAGCCCGCACGACCCTCTCGTGAGCGATGTCTACGCCGACGAACTCGAGCTGGGGGAGTCGGCCTCGATCTACGAGGCGCAATCAACGGCCGAGGTCGTCGCTTCCACGCCGGTCACGGAAGACGCCTGGTCGGCCTATGACGCGGCGGACGCGAGCGCGCAGGAAAGCAAGGGTTGGCTTGCGGCGTGTGAAGCAGCCGACGTCAGGTATTTCGCCTAGCCGACGGCTCGCTCCTCAATCCTGCTGGTTCTCCGGCGCGGCGACCGCGAACACGATGTGCCTGCGGGCCAGGCTGAGGTAGGCGTGAAGCTCGATCGGGCCTCCCTGCAGTGGCGCGACGGTCACGTCGGTGAGCGTGATGAAGTCACGCTCGGACGCGTTGAGCACGTCGGATACGCGACTGCGGAAGCCGTCACGGGCGAGCGTGAGCGAGCCCTCGATGCGGTGCCGCTCGGTCTCGATTCGGATCCGCTCCTGGCGGTGGTCCATCCCGGGAGGGTTCCCATCGGCGTACGGTTCCTCGACGCTCATTCGCCTAGACGATGCGCTCGGGGGTGCGCGCCGGTAGCCCCGCACGCGCGGGCGGCGTCGCCCCCAGCCTGCCGGGCGCAGTCGGTCGGTTGCGCTCGTCGCGGACGATGTACAGCGGACGGTGCTTGACCTCGTCGTAGATACGCCCGACGTACTCTCCGATCACCCCTAGGGCGATCAGTTGGATGCCGCCGAGCAGGAGGATCGCGATCGTGATCGAGCCGAAGCCGGGGAGATAGGAGTCGAAGATCCGCAGGGCGATAACGACCGGGATCGCGATGAAGGCCACGCCTGCCGAAAGCATCCCCGCGTAGGTGGCCAACTGCAGGGGCACGTGCGAGAACGAGGCGATCGCGTCGAGCGAGAAGTGGAGCATCTTGCGCACCGTGTACTTCGTCTCCCCCGCGTGGCGCGCGTCGCGCTGGTAGGAGACGGCGGTCTGGTTGAAGCCCACCCACACGGTCATCCCGCGCAGGAAGCGTGAGCGCTCGGTCATCGTCAGCAACGCGTCCAGCGCACGGCGGTCGAGCAGGCGGAAATCGCCTGAGTTCGGCTCCAGGTCGACCTGGGCGAGCTTGTCGAAGAGCTTGTAGAACCACGAGGCCGTGGCGAGCTTGAACGCCGTCTCCCCCTCGCGCTGCTTGCGCACGGCGTAGACGACGTCCGCGCCCTGGCTCCACCGGGCGATCATGTCCTGAATCAGCTCGGGCGGGTCCTGCAGGTCGGCGTCGATCATCGCCACGACATCGCCCACGGCGTGCTCGAGCCCGGCGGTGAGCGCTGCCTGATGGCCGAAGTTTCGCGAGAGGTGAATGACGCGCACCCGCGGGTCGGCCTCGGCGGCGCGGTCGAGCAGCTCCGGCGTGCGGTCGGAGCTGCCGTCGTTGACGAGCACCAGCTCGAAGTTGTAGTCGGCGATCGCGGCGGTGGCGCGGGCCACGAACTCCTCGACGAGCTCCTCCTCGTCAAAGACCGGAGCCACCACGCTGAGCAGGGTGGGAGTGCGAAGTGGTGTATCCGACATGATCGTTGCCTTCCCGGCGGACGCTGAGGAATTGCCGCTCGGCGCTCATGATCGACGAGCTCCTTAAGCCGTCGCTCAAATTATCGTGCATCCTGTCTGGAGATGGCTTTCAAGCGCACCGATCGGCAGGCGCCGTCCACCACCCTAGCGGGAGCGTCGCACCGGCTGCGGGCACCGGTGCTCGTCCAGTTCGTGAAGTTCGGAATCGTCGGCGTTTCCAACACGCTGCTCACGTTCGCCGTGTACACGCTTCTGCTGAAGGTGTTCGGCGTGTGGTACCTGGCGGCCTCGGCGGTCGGGTTCGTGGTGGGAGCCACCAACGGATTCCTGCTCAATCGGCGCTGGACCTTCAGCGAGCACGTGGGCGATCCGCTCACGCCGCTGCGCTGGGCGATCGTGCAGGGTGGCGGCCTGGGGATCAACGAGGGCCTGCTGTACCTGTTCGTCCACGACGCCCGCCTGGACAAGCTGCTCGCACAGGCGGTGGCGACGGTAGCGGTGACGCTGAGCACATTCACCGCAAACCGCGCCTGGACATTTCGCACGCATCCGCCCGTGACGGTCGCCGACGGCGAGATGTGATCCGCGGGCGCCCCGGTCGCGCTCAGCGGAAGACCGCCAGCAGGGAGAGCCCCGCCGGTATGCGCCCGCCGTGCTTGATCAATGCCGCCTCGAGCGTGAGCGGA
The DNA here is from genome assembly GCA_017882445.1 of Solirubrobacteraceae bacterium. GTDB lineage: Bacteria > Actinomycetota > Thermoleophilia > Solirubrobacterales > Solirubrobacteraceae > Palsa-744. Next base: position 22,002 of record JADGPK010000032.1, on the reverse strand, counting down.
CGCTCGAGCATCCAGTTCAACGGCTCCGGCGGCACCCATAGATCGAGGCTGGACTCGGTCGTCTTGGTGTTCACGCGCTCGAGCACGCGCAGGATGATCGCGACGGGCAGGAGCAGCGAGTTGAAGTAGGTGGTGCGCACCTGACGCCATCCCGCCTGCTCGGCTACGCGTTGGAGCGAGCGACGGGTGTAGCGCCGATGGTGGTGGTTGATCTCGTCGTGGCCGCTCCACAGCCACTGGTAGGCGGGCACCGTCAGGAGCAGCGCTCCGCCCGGGGTCACCGTACGTCGCAGCTCTCGCAGGGCGGCGAGGTCGTCCTCGAGGTGCTCGATCACGTCCAGGCTCACGGCCAGCTCAAAGCTGTCGTCGGGGAAGGGCATGTCGAGCACCGAGCCGGCCACGACCTCGCCGGTCGCGCGAGCGCGCGCCAGGTCCACGCTGGTCTCGGAGAGCTCAACGCCCGTGACCTCGCCGTAGCGGGCGAGGTCGATCATGTTGCGGCCGCTGCCGCATCCGGCGTCGAGTATGCGCGCGTGCCCGGGCAGCCCGAGCGCAGCGAGCACTCCGTCGAGCACCGTTCGCCTCCCCCGGTACCACCAGTGGCGATCCTCGGCCCGGTGGGTTTGAAGCTCGTAGTCCCTATCCATGCGCTGAGCATCCTTTCCTAAAGGGCCACCTCGGCGCGGTGCGCCCCCCTGCGCGCCGCTCAAGGGCCGGACGGACCCGTGCGGATCGCGTACTCGACGCGGGCGCCTTCGCCCCGCCACAGCGCCAGCGCACGGTCGCTCGCCGGGTCGAGTGCGACCGTCGCGTCACCGACGGCAGCGGGCGTGGCGACCTGCTCGGCGGCGCCGAAGACGGTTCGCCCAGGATAGGCGTCGAAGCCGCGCGCGGCGAAGATCGCCTGACGCTGTAGGTCCGGCTGGCCGTTCGCGCTTTGCTGCGGCTCGGTCCACAGCGCGACGGCGTCACCGACGGGTCCGGGCGCGAGGTCCGCGAGTAGCGCGTCGCCGGCGGGGGCGGCGATCGTGTTGACGGCGCGCACGCCCTGGAGGTCGATCGCGGCGGTGCGCACGACCCAGCGGCCGTTCTCGGACCCCGCCCAGGCCATCATCACGCTCTCGGAGCTCAGGCGGATCAGACGCGGAGAAGCGGCGGGGGAGGGGAGGCGCTCAGGATCCGCGAAACGCTCGAGCAGGGTTGGGGCGCCGAAGCGCACGCCGGTCGCCGAGCGGTCGAGATACACCCTGGCCTCGCCCCCGCGATCGTCGACCCAGGCGACGATCGCGCGGTTGTCGTCGCTCAGCAGCGCCGTTATCCGAACGTGCGGGCCCGTCGCCGCCAGCCGTTCGATCGGATGAGCCGCGCCCGAGGCGGGCAGGTCGCGGGCGTAGATCGACCGGTCCTGCTCCCAGACGACGAGCGCGTCGCTGCGGTAGTCGAGGGTGACCGTGAGCGACTGCGCCGAGTGGCCGCCGCCGGAGCTCACGCGCATGTCCCGGCTGAAGGTCCGCGCGAAGTACCGCTCCACGTTGAGGCGTAGTGGGCCTTGGCTGCCGCGTTCGCCTGTCGCACAGGCAAGCGCGACGTCGCCGAGATAGCCGGTCGCGAGCGCGATCGGCGCGATGCAGCGCTCGAGCGTGCCCAGCGGCGAGAACGGTCCGCCGCCGGCGCCCTGAATGAGCAGGTCAGGCCCCGGCGACGCGGGCGCGGAGCCCGCGAGCACGATCTGCCCGTGGGGGCCGCCGGACATCTCGAGCGAGCCGGTCGGTGCGATCCTGCGCCCGTCGGGCGTGCGGGGGATCATCGCTGGGCCGGGCACCCCGCCCGCTCCGATCCTCGCCACACGCGCCCCCTCGCCTCCGGGGCAGGCCGGCGACGCAGTCCAGGCGACAGCGCCGGGCCCGGTGGCGTGGTCCGGGCTGTTGCTCGGAAACACCGCGCGCGCCGCACCGCTCGCCGGACAGGCGCTCAACGTCGCCGGCGCAGACCAGGACGCGACGCGCGTGGCGCCGGCCGTCCCGGGCACCACGCCGGCGAGCAACGCCGCCGCGGCGAGCAGGGGCTTGAGGCTTGACATGCCGGAGACGATCGCATACCCCGATAGCGTGTCGCCGCAGCCGCAGGGCCAGGTGTCCGCCGCAAGATGAAAGGCAACTCCATGGATGGCGTAAACCATCAGTTTCAGCTCGCCGCACGCCCCGTCGGCTTGCCCAAGCCGAGCGACTGGCGCTACGCCGATGCGCCCGTGTCCGAGCCCGGCGACGGCGAGGTGCTCGTCAAGGTGCTCTATGTGTCGCTGGACCCGGCGATGCGCGCCTGGATGAACGACGCGCGCTCCTACATGCCACCCGTGGGCATCGGCGAGGTCATGCGCGCGCTGGCCGCCGGCGAGGTGATCGCCTCCAACCACCCGGACGTGGCGGTCGGCGACCACGTCACCGGGCTGCTCGGCGTGCAGGAGTACGCGGTTGCGCACGGCGCAGCGGTGATGAAGGTGGACACGACCCTTGCGCCGCTTCCGGTCCATCTCGGCACGCTCGGCATGCCCGGCATGACCGCCTACTTCGGCCTGCTCGACATCGGCCGGCCCGTGGAGGGGAACACCGTGGTCGTCTCTGGTGCCGCAGGTGCCGTCGGCGGGGTGGTGGGGCAGATCGCCAAGCTGAAGGGCTGCCGCGTGGTTGGCGTCGCCGGCGGAAGCGAGAAGTGCCGCCATCTGGTCGAGGACCTGGGCTTCGATGCGGCGATCGACTACAAGAGCCAGGACGTGGGTGCGGCCCTGAGCGAGCACTGCCCAAAGGGGATCGACATCTACTTCGACAACGTCGGCGGAGACATACTCGATGGCGCCCTGGCCCACCTCGCGCGCAATGCCCGCGTGGTCATCTGCGGGGCGATCTCGCAGTACAACTCGACCGGCGCGATAACGGGGCCGTCCAACTACCTCTCGCTACTGGTCAACCACGCGAGCATGACCGGCTTCGTGGTGTCCGACTACGGCGCCCGCTACGCCGAGGGCGCGAGGGAGATGGGCGGCTGGCTGGCGCAGGGCAAGCTGATCTCGCGCGAGGACATCGCCGAGGGATTTGAGAACTTCCCGGACACGCTGCTGCGACTGTTCAGGGGCGAGAACACGGGCAAGCTCGTGCTGAGGGTCGCCGGCGACTGACCGTCGATCGGGCCACAGGCCGCCCACCGCTGTCGCGCGGGCGGGCACGCGATCACAGGGCGAGCACGGAGCCCTCGGCGGCGACGGTCACGTCGGGGGAAACGCCCGCGAAGCGTCGGGCGAGCCCGTCGAGCGCCTCGTCGGTGCGGTCGGGCCGGTGGTGGAAGAGCACCACCGAGCGCGCCTCGGCGCGCCTGCCGAGCGTCACCGCGTAGTCGGCGACGGCGTGCCCGAAAGAGGCTTCGGAGGCGAGCTCCTCGGGAAACAGGTGGGCATCGTGCACCAGCACGTCGGCCTCCCGAGCCAGCTCGAGCGCAGCGGGGTGGTACTCGCCGAAGCCATCCTCGCCGGGCCCGAGCGCGGTGGGGCAGTGATCGGGCAGGTAGGCGAGCGTGGAGCGTCCATCGCTCACGCGGTATCCGAAGGTCCTCCCCCCCATGTGGGGGACCTCGCGTGCGAGCACCGTGAAGCCCTCGATCTGCCGCTCGCCGGGAGCGACCGTGTCGAACCGCCATTGCCCGCGCAGTTCGGTCGGCCCGATCGGGAAGTAGGGCGGGGACATCATCCCGGCGAGCACCGTCTCCGCGTCGTCTCCGCTCTCCTGCTCGGGGAGCAGCACCTCCACACACGCGTCACCGCGATCCGCCGCGGCGAAGAACGGCAGTCCGAGCACGTGGTCCCAGTGCAGGTGGCTAAGCAGGATCGTGCCCCTGAATGGAGCGCCCGCGAACAGCTTCGCGGCGACCTGCAGGCCGGTCCCGGCATCGAGGATCAGGCTCGGCACGCCGGTGCCGTCATGGGCGAGCGCCAGGCACGAGGTGTGGCCCCCGTACCGCTGGAAATCGACACCCGGCGCGGGTGTCGATCCCCGCACACCGCAGAAGTGGACCTGCAACCGGCTCAGCTCCGCCCGGCTTGAGTCCGCGAGGGCGAGGCGGTCGAGGCGCGGTCGCCCATGGCGCTTCATTATGTGCCACCGGCCGCGCGCTGTCCAGGAAGATGTGAGATGTCCGTGGTTGCCTGCGCCCAGCACGACGGCACACGGCGGAGTTGAGTCAGTTGCAGCCCGTGATGCCGCCGTCGAGCGGGATCACCGTGCCCGTGAGGTATGACCCTGCGCGGGAGGAGAGGAAGAGTGTGAGGCCAGCGGCGTCGTCCGGCCGTCCGATGCGCCCGAGCGGCACCGACTGCTCGACCGCCTCGCGCGTCTCGGGATTGTCGAGGACGAACGCCATCATCTTGCTCTGGAACGGTCCTGGCGCGATCGCGTTGACCGTGATGTGCTCTGAGGCGAGGCGCTTGGCGAGGTGGCGTGTGAGCATGTGGAGGGCGGCCTTGCTCGCGCTGTAGCTGTAGTTCTCGACCGACGGAGTGCGCAGCCCGTCGATCGAGCCTATGTTGATCACGCGCGAGGGGTCGCCGGAGTCCGCGGCGGCTCGGAGCGCGGGCAGCAGCGCGACGGTGAGGTGAAAGACGCCCTCGACGTTCGTGTGCACAACCTTGTCCCACCCGGCGGCGGGGAACTCCTCGAGCGGTGCGCCCCATGCGGCGCCCGCGTTGTTGACCAGGATGTCGAGCTCGGGGAAGCGCTCGCGCGTCGCCGCCGCGAGCGCTGTTGCACCCTCCGGCGTGGAGACGTCGCCCGGGATCGCATGGCACTCGCCGAGCGTCGCGAGCTCCTGCGCGGCCGCCTCGACATCGCCGCTCTTGCGCGAGGAGACGATCACGCGTACGCCTGCCTGCACCAGGCCTCGCGCGATCATCAGGCCGATGCCGCGCGAGCCGCCGGTCACGAGCGCGGTCTTGCCGGAGACGTCGAAGAGCTCGCTCATCGCTAGTCCGCGAAGTCGGCGGGTCGCTTCTCCAGGAAGGCGCCGATGGCCTCTGGCACAGCCTGACCGAACGTGCTCATGATCTGCTGACGGTCCTCGTACTCGACGGCAGCCTGCTCGGAGGGGATCTCCAGGGCGGTCCACATGCCGCGCTTGGTCAGGCGCACGCCCCAGGGTGCGAGCGCAGCGATCTGCTCGGCGGACTGGACCGCCCGCTCGAGCAGCAGCCCGTCGCCGACGACATCGGCGACGAGGCCGATCCGCAGCGCCTCCTCGGCGTCGACCTTGCGTCCGGTGAGCATCAGCTCGTGCGAGCGCGAAGCGCCGATCAGGCGGGGGAGCAGCCAGCTGGTGCCCATGTCGCAGTTCGACACGCCGATGTTGATGAAGGCCGCGCGGAACACAGCCTCTGGAGCGGCGTAGCGGATGTCGCATCCGAGGCTGAGAGCGAGACCGAACCCCGCGGCCGGGCCGTTCACAGCCGCGATCACCGGCTGGGGGAGGGCGCGCAGTCCGAGGATGAGAGTGGACATGTGCTGTTGGTTGCCGAGGCGATCGCGCGATTCGTCGTTGCCGTCGTTGCCGGGAGCAGCCCCATAACCGTGGAGGTCGAGGCCCGCGCAGAAGCCCCGCCCGGCGCCGGTGAGGATCACCGCTCGACACGAGCGGTCGGCCGCGATCGAACGCAGCTGCAGGTGCAGCTCCTCGCACAGCTCGGAGGTGATCGTGTTGAGCTGCTCGGGACGGTTGAGCGTCAACTGGCGAACGTGAGGGGCGGGCGCGTCGAGGAGCAGCGGCTCGGCCATCGCCGCATCCTATGCCCTGCACGCGGGCGCGTCGCCCTGTTCGCCGCCCAGTTCTCGGTGCGGAGTGTGTGAGACTGGCGCCCGTGCAGGCGAGCCGACCAAGGGTCGCAGTGGTGGGCCACGTGGAGTGGGTGCAGTTCGCACAGGTTGACCGCGTCCCGCGCGCGGGAGAGGTCGTCCACGCCGTCCACCCGTTCGAGGAGCCCGCGGGCGGTGGCGCTGTCGCAGCGGTGCAGTTGGCGCGGCTCGCGGGCGGTTGCGTGCTGTATACGGCGCTGGGCGAGGATGAGCAGGGCCGCCGTTCGATCGCACGCCTCGGCGAGCTGGGGGTGGACGTGCGCGCGAGCTTTCAGAACGTACCGACCCGCCGAGCCGTGACCCTCATCGACGCGGACGGCGAACGCACGATCACCACCTTCGGCCCCCGCCTGGACCCGTGCGCCGAAGGCAGACCGGATCGCTGCGGGGCCGATCAACTCGACGCGGTCTACTTCACGGCGGGCGATGAGGCCGCGCTGCGCGCGGTGCGCAGCTCCGCCCGGGTGATCGTCGCCAGCCCGCGCGCCCGCCACGCCCTCGGTAACGGCGTCCCGATCGACGCGCTCGTGCTGAGCGGCGAGGACGAGATCGAGCGCCACGAGGCCGTTCGTGCGCTGGACGAGGCTCGGCTCGTCGTCTTCACAGAGGGCGATCGCGGCGGGCGCTACCGGGAGGCCTCCGGCGCCGAAGGCCGGTGGGCGGCGGTCGAGCCGGTGGCGGACATCATGGACTCCTACGGTTGCGGAGACTCGTTCGCCGCCGGGCTGACCTACGGGCTGGGGGCGGGTCTGACCATCCCCGACGCGCTCGATCTCGCCGCGCGCTGCGGAGCGGTGTGCCTGACCGGGCGAGGACCCTACGAGCGGCAGCTCACCGGCGGAGATCTTTAGGCTGTAGCCAAGCGTGGACTTCGAGCAGATCACAACCGAGCTGGCCGAGAACGTGCTCACGATCACGTTGAACCGGCCCGAGAGGCTCAACGCGTGGACCGCGCAGATGGGTCGCGAGCTGATCGAGGCGTTCGACCGAGCGGACGCCGACGACGACGTCCGGGCGATCATCGTGACCGGCGCGGGTCGGGGCTTCTGCGCGGGCGCCGATCTGGCAGGCGGCGGCGAGACGTTCGACTACCGCAAGCGCGCGAGCGCCGGTCCGGCGCGCGACAACGGCGGCGAGTTCACGCTGCGGATCTTCCGCTCCACCAAGCCGGTCATCGCGGCGATCAACGGGCCGGCCGTGGGAGTGGGCGCGACCATGACGCTGCCGATGGACGTGCGGCTCGCCGCCGAGGATGCCCGCATGGGCTTCGTGTTCGCGCGCCGGGGCATCATCCCCGAGGCCTGCTCCAGCTGGTTCCTGCCTCGCGTCGTGGGAATCAGCCGCGCGATGGAGTGGGTCTCGACGGGCCGCGTGTTCTCTGCGCAGGAGGGTCTCGAAGGCGGGCTGCTGCGCAGCCTGCACCCGGGGGCGGGCCTGCTCGACGCCGCTCGCGCGCTGGCGCGCGAGATAGCCGAGAACACTGCACCGGTCTCGGTCGCTCTCGCGCGTCAGCTGATGTGGAGGATGCTCGGCGCCGAGCACCCGATGCTCGCCCATCGCGCCGACTCGAGAGGCATGGTCGCCCGCGGGCAGTCCGCTGACGCGGTGGAGGGCGTTACCGCGTTCCTTCAGAAGCGCCCGGCACGATTCCCCGATCGCGTCAGCGACGGCCTGCCCGAGATCATGCCGGGGTGGAGGGAGCCCGACTTCGAGTAGCAGCGCGGCGGCGCTCGCTCGCCGGCGCATCGCACTCAGTGGGCGGGCAGTTCCTGGACGAGCGACAACACGGGCGCGAACAGGTCCCCGCGGTCGGCCACGCGCTCGAGCACCTGGTGGGCCTCGAACGCCAGACTCGTCGGGTCGCTGCGCTCGAGCGTCGAGCGCACCTCGCTCCATTCGACCGGGGTGGAGGCGGTGGGACGCTCGGTGGCGCGCAACGAGTAGGCGCACACCGTCGTCTTCCTCGCGTCGTTCTGGCTCCAGTCGATCAGGACCTTGCCGGCGCGGCGCGACTTCCTCATGCGCGAGACCACGAGGTCCGGCTCGCTGCGTTCGAGCAGCTCCGCGACCGCCTTTGCGAACGGCTTCGTGTCCGCGTAGCTGTAGGTCTCGGCGTTGAGCGGGACGTAGACCTGCAGTCCCTTGGACCCCGAGGTCTTGGCGTAGCTCTGCAGCCCGAGGTTCTCGAACATCCCCTGTAGCTGCAAGCCGACGTGGCAGCACTCCACGATCGTCGCGGGAGCGCCGGGGTCGAGGTCGAACACCAGCGCGGTTGGCCGGTCGATCGCCTCGGCGCGGGCGAGCGGGGTGTGAAGCTCGATCGCGGCGAGGTTCGCCAGCCACACGAGCGTCGGCAGGTCCTCGGCGAGGGCGTAGTCGATCGGCTTGCGCTCGCTCGGCAGGGACACCGTGCGTACCCATTCCGGTCGGTGCGCGGGCGCCTGCTTCTGAAAGAACGACTTTCCCTGCACACCGTCCGGCCAGCGGGTCACGGTCAGCGGGCGGCCCGCGAGGTGGCCGATCATGACGGGAGCGATGGCGGCGTAGTAGTCGATGAGCTTCCGCTTGGTGAAGCCCGTCAGCGGATAGAGCACCTTTGCGAGGTTGGACAGCTTCAGCTCGCGGCCCTGCACGGTCGCCTTGGCCGTCGTCGAGTTATTCTCGTGAGCCCACCGATCGTCCTCGACGGGAAGCGCGCCGGCGCGGGCGAGCATGGGCGCTATCCGCCTGGGCATCGGCTCGCGATCCCGGCTGCTCCTCGACACCTAGCGTTTGGCTGCGCCGCGCGAGGCTGCGGGCTTCCTGGTGGCCGGCTTCTTGCCCGCCGCATCCTTGGCGGCTGGCTTCCGTCGCCTTGCGCCGCCCTCGCCTTCGCGCGCGCGCACCGCGTCGAGGCTCGCCTTCAGTGCGCTCATCAGGTCCGGTGCCGGCGCCGCGACCTCCTCGGCCGGGGGCTGCACCGCGATCTCCCTGCCCTGGGCCTTGCGCTCGATCAGCGCCAGCACCTCCTCGCGGTAGGTGTCGCTGTACCGGCCGGGTTCGAATTCCACGGCGAGCGAGTCGACGAGCTGCCTGGCGATGTCGAGCTCGCGCTTGGTCGTCTTGACCTCGGCGGCCTCTGAGACCTCGTCCAGCCGCTCCGGCGGCAGGATTTCGTCGGCGAAGATCATGGTGGCCATTCCCAACACGTCTCCCATCGGGCGGAGCGCGACCAGTTGCTCTTTGGAGCGGATCACGACGCGGGCGATGGCCACCTTGCCCGTCTCGCGCATCGCCTCGAGCAGAAGCCGGTAGGGCTTGGCGCCTCCGGGAGTAGGGACGAGGTAGTAGGGATGGTCGTAGAAGACCGGGTCTATCTGGGAGAGCTCGACGAAGTCCTCGATCTCGATCGTCTTGGTCTTCTTGGGCTGGAGCGTCTCGAGCTCGCCGGGCTCGATGACGACGTAGCGCTCAGGAGCTATCTCATAGCCCTTGACCACGTCCTCGTAGGGCACCTCCTCGCCGGTCTGAGGATCGATGCGCTTCTGGATCACGCGCACGCCGGTCTTGCCCGAGAGCTGGTGGAAGCGCACGCTCTTGCGATTCAGCGCGCTGTAGAGCTTTACGGGCACGGTCACCATCCCGAAGCTGATTGCGCCGGTCCACATCGCGCGGGGCATCACTGGAGTACTACCACGAAGACGGGTGGCGAAAAAGCGCTGCAAAGTCGCGTGCTCACCGGAAGGGGACGGGACGGCGAGGCGGATCGGCGACGGCGCCGGGCCGCGCTGACGCGAGATCGGCCAGACTGTGCCGGTGCCGAGCGTCGCTGTCCAGGATCGTCCCGTCGAGATCCTGCAGCGGCTGCTGCGTTTCGATACGAGCAATCCTCCCGGCAACGAGCGCGAATGCGTGGACTGGATCCGCGGGCTGCTGGAGGATCTCGGATGCGAGGTCCGGATCCTCGCTCGCGATCCGTCCCGCCCCAACCTGATTGCCCGCCTTCCCGGACGAGGCGTGTCCGCTCCGCTACTCCTGCAGGGACACGTCGATGTCGTGGCGGCCCGCGGCGATTGGCGCCACGAGCCGTTTGCCGGCGAGTTGCACGACGGCTACGTGTGGGGACGCGGAGCGCTGGACATGAAGGGCGGCGTCGCGATGATGCTCGCGGCCTTCATGCGGGCCAAGGCGAGCGGCGTGCTGCCGCCCGGCGACGTGATCCTCTGTGTCCTGGCCGACGAGGAGGCGGGTAGCGACGAGGGAGCCAACTACCTCGTCAACGAGCATCCCGAGCTCTTCAAGGACGTCCGCTACGCGATCGGCGAGTTCGGCGGGTTCACGATGACGCTTGCCGGCCGGCGCCTCTACCCGATCATGGTGGCCGAGAAGCAGGTCTGCTGGACGCGCGCAACGATCCGCGGGCCGGCTGGTCACGGCTCGCTGCCGCTCCGCGGCGGAGCTATGGGCAAGCTCGGGCAGGTGCTCCACAGACTCGACAGGCGCCGCCTGGCGGTGCACGTCACGCCCGTTGCGCGGTCGATGGTCGAGGCGATCGCCGCCGAGCTGCCCGTCGCCGTCGCCGTGGCGCTTCGGGGGCTGCTCGTGGCGAGCGTGACTGACCGGTTGCTCGACGTGCTCGGCGAGCGGGCCAAGGCGTTTGATCCGCTGTTGCACCACACGGCCAGCGCCAGCATCGTCTCAGGCGGAGAGAAGATCAACGTCATCCCCGGAGAGGTCTCGCTGGATCTCGACTGCCGTCTGCTTCCGGGGTTCGGTCCCGAGGACCTCTTCGCGGAGCTGCGCGCGCTCACGGGCGTGGAGATGGAGCTCGAGGTCCTGCGCTACGACGCGGTCGCTGCGGAGCCCAACCTCGCCCTGTTCGGGACGCTCGCAGAGACCCTGCGGGAGCTCGATCCCATGGCCAAGCCCGTACCGCTCCTGCTGCCCGCCGTGACCGACGGGCGCTTCTTCTCGCGCCTCGGGATCCAGACCTACGGCTTCCTGCCGATGCAGCTGCCTGAGGACATGGCCTTCATGGACCTGATCCACGCGGAGAACGAGCGCCTGCCGGCGCAGGCGATGGAGTTCGGCACCCAGGCGCTCGGGCGAGTGCTCGAACGTTTCGTTTGAGCACTCGCCCGCACGCGCGAGCCTCGCGGGGAACGCTCGACGGTCAGGCGATGGCGGGCGTCTGCGGCAGTCGAGCGAGTGCCTCATCCATCTCTTGCTCGGAGAACTCGGGATCCTGCAGCTCGCCGGCCAGGTACGCGTCGTAGGCGGAGAGGTCGAAGTGGCCGTGACCGCACAGTCCAAAGAGGATCACCCGCGCCTCGCCGGCCTCGCGCGCGGCCTCTGCCTCCTCGATCACAGCGCGGATCGCGTGAGCGGGCTCGGGTGCGGGGATGATGCCCTCGCTGCGCGCAAAGCGCACCGCCGCGGCGAATGTCTCGTTCTGGCGATAGGCGCGCGCCTCGACGAGTCCGGCGTGCACCAGCCCGCAGACCATCGGAGCGTCGCCGTGGTAGCGCAGTCCGCCGGCGTGCACCGGCGCGGGCACGAAGTCGTGCCCCAGGGTGTACATGGGCATCAGCGGCGTGAGCCCGGCGGTGTCGCCGAAGTCATAGCGGTAGGCACCGCGGGTCAGCGTCGGGCAGGCGGTGGGCTCGGCGGCCACGAAGCGCATCTTGGCCTGCCCGCGGAGCACCTGGCGAACGAACGGGAACGCCAGGCCACCGAAGTTCGAGCCGCCGCCCACGCAGGCGACCACCACGTCCGGCTGCTCGCCGGCCATCTCCATCTGCGCCATGGCCTCCTGGCCGATGACCGTCTGGTGAAGCAGCACGTGGTTGAGCACCGAGCCGAGTGCGTAGTTGGTGTCCTCGCGAGCCGCGGCCACCTCGACCGCCTCTGAGATGGCGATCCCCAGCGACCCGGTCGGATGAGCCTGCTGGGCCCGACCCGACTCGGTCAGGGTGCTCGGCGACCGGTGCACGGTGGCGCCCCAGGTCTGCATCATCGAGCGCCGGTAGGGCTTCTGGTCGTAGGAGGAGCCAACCATGAACACCTCGCACTCCAGCCCGAACAGCGAGCAGGCGAATGCGAGCGAGGAGCCCCACTGCCCGGCGCCGGTCTCGGTGGCCAGGCGCTTGATGCCGGCGCGGGCGTTCTCGTAGGCCTGTGGCACGGCCGTGTTGGGCTTGTGTGAGCCCGCCGGCGATACCCCCTCGTACTTGTAGTAGATGTGCGCGGGGGTGTCGAGCTCGCGCTCCAGACGCCGGGCGCGAATGAGCGGCGTGGGACGCCACAGCTTGTAGGCCTCGCGCACCTCCTCCGGGATGTCGATGTCGGGCTCGCCGGAGACCTCCTGTTCGATCAGCGCCATCGGGAAGATCGGCGTGAGGTCCGGTGGGCCGGCGGGCTCGAGGGTCCCCGGGTGAAGCGGCGGCAGGGGTCCGCCAGGCAGGTCCACGAGCAGATTGACCCACTGGGTGGGTATGTCTCGCTCTGCTAGCAGGAACTTCACCGGCTCGTCAGTCATGGTGTCCCCTCTCGGTGGCTGTCCGCGCGGCACAGCCTACAGCTGTGCGACGCGCGTGCAGACCGGTCCGCGAAATGCCGCGTGTTGGCCGGCTGGCTAGTACTATCGGCGAAGGGTTCGGGCCGCGATCACGGAGGTATGCAGATGGTGACAGTTGGGCGGGATATTCAGAGCGTGGAAGTCACCGAACGCGAGCTCTGGCAGGACGGCCCGCCGCTAGAGCTGTTCAGGCAGATGCGGCGCGAGTGTCCGATCCACTGGACGGAGAGCTTCGAGGAGTTCCCCGAGGAGGCGGGCTTCTGGTCGGTGGCCACCGCGGAGGACATCTACACGGTCAGCCGTGACTGGAAGACCTACTCCTCAGAACGCGGAGGCGTTCTCGCGGCTGCGGGCGGCTTTCCGCTGGAGCTCGCCCAGGCGATGTTCATCGGGATGGATCCGCCGAAGCACGATCGTCTGAAGGCGTTGTTTCAGAAGGGGTTCACGCCGAAGCGGATCGCTGCGCATGAGGATGCGATCAGGGCGATCGTGGTGCGGGTTCTCGACCGGCTGGAGGGTCGTGAGGAGTGCGACCTGGTTGAGGATGTCGCTCAGCCGGTGGTAGCGCGGGTGATCGGCAGCTTCATGGGTATCTCCGAGGAGGACGACGCGATCTGGGCGAAACTCATGAACTCGACGCTCGGCGCGGGCGACCCGGACCTCAACCCCGACGGCTTCGAGGGAGCGGTCGAGAAAGACGTCCCTGAGATCTTTGAGCGGTGCCGGAGCTTGATCGCTGAGCGTCAGGAGAGTCCGACGGATGATCTGACGAGCGTGCTGGTGCATGCTGAGGTTGATGGCGAGAAGCTCGAGGAACACGAGATCGTGATGGGTTTCTTCCTGTTGATGGCGGCGGGCAACGACAGCACGAAGGCGACGTACTGCAGTGGTATGCGCGCGCTGATGGAGAACCCTGAGCAGCTGCAGCTGCTGCTGAATGATCCCGCGTTGATTCCCAGTGCGGTTGAGGAGTCGCTGCGGATGTTCCCGGCGTTTGCTCATTTCCGGCGTACCGCGACGTGCGACACCGAGCTTCATGGCCAGAAGATCAAGGAGGGCGAGAAGGTCGTGATGTGGTACGTCGCCTCGAACCGTGATGAGACGCGGTTTGAGGACCCCGATCGTTTCGATGTCACGCGCGATGGCGAGCATCAGGCGTTCGGAGCCGGTGGACGGCATTTCTGTCTCGGTACGGCGCTCGCGCGCCTGGAGCTGAAGATCATGCTCGAGGAGACGCTGAAGCGCTACCCGAACATCAGGCTCGCGGGCACCCCCGCACACGTCGAATCACTGTTCATCAACCAGCTCAAGACGCTCCCCGTCAAGCTGTGAACGACTTCAACCGCGCGATCGTCGAAGAGTTTCGCGCCAACGCGGGCGAGGTCGGCGGTCGAACGAGTACGCGCAGAAGACCGCGCGGGTCATACCGGTGGTCGTGCTGACGCCCAGGGCCGCTACTTGACCGTATGTCCGGCGGAATTGATCGCGTACCACTTCCCTCCGAACGCGCTTACTCCCACGTAGTAGGTTTCAGCGGGGCCGCTGTCGCCGCTGTACAGGTACAGCGCGTGACCGGCGTAGGTGACCTGTTTGACGCCTCGGGGCAGCGTGATCGTGGACAGCAGCGAAGCCCGCACGCCCGAGCCGGCCGTCGGCTTGCCGCTGGTCTTTAGCGCCGGCCACGTTGTGGAGCACCCGCTGATCTTCACGCAGCTGTTCCTGTTCGCGTGGTCCCTCGTGAACTCGTACAGCGTGAAGCCCGAAGCGGTGACCAGGATGTTCCCGAGGCGAGTGTGGCGCAGCGCGACCTTGGTGGCCCTGCTCGCGTGTGCGGCGGGCACGCCGCTGTGGGCGCTCGCGATCGTCGCGGCGCTCGCCGCGACGGCCAGGACACAGGCCGGGAAGATGTGGGTTCGCTTCATCGAGGTTCCTCCGAACGCTTGGATTGTGGGCCTGGAGACGCACACGGCGCGGGCCCAGAGACCGTGTTGGTCCTCGACAAGCTAAGACGCCGAATTCCGAGCAACCTTCCCACGACGGCGAGTAGGCCGACGGCGTCTACTGAACGTCTTCGATATCGAGTACCGGCGGCGCCTGCGCCGTGATCCCCTGGACGAAGAAATCGACTTCGGCGTACGGGTGACGGTCGTCGTGCCACGCCTGACGCCAGTCGAGCGGCTGGACGCTCGGCGAGGCTCCGCTCGGGGTGAGGACCAGGTCGAGGTCCACCTTCAGCGGGTTGGCGGTAGGTTCGTGATGCGGTTCGAGGTGGGCCGCGAACCCTCCACCCTCGATGTGACAGATGCCGGTCACGTGCAGCGTCTTGCTCATGTGGTCGTGCTGAGCGTGGAAGTCCTCGTAGCGGACGTGAAGCTCGATCTCGTCCTGCATGTCGCCCCCGATCCTGTCGGCTTTCGGGGCTGAGCCTACAACGGCGACGGCGGGGGTGCCGCGGCGCCCTCAGCTGACGGTGATCGAGTGGGCCAGCCGCGCAGCGGACTCCGGGTCGTGCGACGGCAGGTAGACCGTCGGGTTCTGCGCGCAGTGGGCCAGGATCGTGTCCAGCGTCGCGACGTGCGCCTTGGGGTCCGGGGCGATCGCGTCTGCTCGCCGCGCGCGCAGCTGCTCGAGCGTGTCGGTGGCGTCGCCGGCCAGCATCACGTGGCGGTGAGAGTCGTCGATGCAGATCACCGAGACGTGCCCGGGAGTGTGCCCGCGGGTGTCGACGGCGACGATGCGCCCGTCGTCGCTGAGAGCACGGCTGCGCGGGAAGGCGCCGAAGGGTCCGCCGTCGAGCGCGAACGGCTCGGGGGCGAACCCCGGCGGCAGCGGCTGGTGCAGGACGCGACGCATCACCCGCGGGAAGGCGGTCTCCGCGAACCGCAGCTCGGCGTCGTTGATCCGCACCGGCGCGCGCACGTGGACGAGCCCGTTGACATGGTCGCCGTGGTGGTGGGTGAGCACGACCTCCGAGACGTCCTTCAACGACAGGTCCGCCGCTGCGAGCGCTGCCGGAAGCTCCTGCTCGCGCGTCACATCGAAGCGGACGAAGGGGATGTCCCGCACCGCAGCGGTCTCGCCGGTGTCGATCAGCAGCAGGCGCCCTGCGTGCTCGATCGCCCAGCAGTGGATCGGCATCGGGTCAGACCATGGACCGGGCAGGAACAGGTCAAGCTGCCGGCGTGGCCCGCGGCTGGGGAACACGAACGCGTGCTTGGCGCGCACGGTCCCGGTCGTCAGGGCGTGGATTCGCATGCGTGACCGGCGACCCTACCTTGCTCGGAGAGTAGCCGGCGCCGGCAAGCGTTCTGAGAGGGGCCGTCCTGTCCAAGCCTCACGGCGCGCTCCGGCCGAGGCGAGAGAGCTGGCTCTCGACGTCCGAGACGGGCGATCCGTGCGATGGCCACGCTGATCGTGGCCGGCAGGATAGGTTTACGCCATGCGTTTCGCCGCCGACCGTCCACTTGGCGTCGCGGCGGCCACGGTACTCGACTACCGCGAGCTCGCGCGCCGAAGGCTGCCGCGTCAGCTGTTCGACTACATCGACGGCGGCGCCTACGACGAGGCCACGATGCGCGCGAACGTCTCCGATCTCGAGCGCGTTCTGTTGCGCCAGATCGTCATGCGGGACGTCTCGACGCGCGATCAGTCATGTGAGGTGCTGGGCCAGCGACTGGCGCTGCCCGTGATCCTCGCGCCGGTCGGCCTCGCGGGCATGTACGCGCGCAGGGGCGAGGTGCAGGCCGCGCGCGCCGCGCAGGCCGTGGGCGTGCCGTTCGTCGAGTCGACGGTCTCGATCTGCGGCATCGAGGAGGTCGCCAGGGCAACATCGACGCCGCCCTGGTTTCAGCTCTACGTGATGCGCGATCGAGGCTACGCCGAGGAGCTCATGTCGCGTGCGCAGGCGGTTGGCGCACCGGTCCTGGTGCTGACCATCGACCTTGCTGTCCTCGGCGCTCGCCACCGCGACACGCGCAATGCAATGGTCGGAAGACCGTCGGCCTGGGCGAAGATCCGTCGCGGGCTGGACCTGGTGGGCCATCCCCGCTGGATCGCAGACGTCGCGCTCGGCGGCAAGCCGCTCACGTTCGGGAATCTCGAGAACGCCGTTCCGGGTGCGAGCAGCCCGAGCGACTTCAAGGCCTGGGTCGACGCACAGTTCGACCCGAGCGTCACCTGGGAGGACATCGCCTGGGTGCGTGAGAACTGGAGCGGTCGACTGCTCGTCAAGGGAGTGCTCGACCCCGAGGACGCCAGGCGGGCGGCGGACGTCGGCGTCGACGGCGTCGTCGTCTCCAACCACGGCGGGCGCCAGCTCGACTCGGTGCCGTCGACCGTGGTCGCGCTGCCGGGCGTCCTCGACGCGATCGGCGATCAGGTCGAGGTCCTCGTCGACGGCGGCGTGCGCACGGGGCTCGACGTCGTCAAGATGATGTCCCTGGGCGCGCGGGCCGTGCTGATCGGGCGAGCGTGGGCGTGGGCGGTGGCGGCCGGCGGCGAGGGCGGCGTTCGCCACATGCTCCGGGTCCTCGGAGCCGACATCGACACCGCGCTGGGCCTCACCGGCCGGACGTCGGTCACGGCCCTGGATACCTCGGCGCTGTACCGCTAGGAAGCGGCCAGCCTGCTTCTCGGCGACCGTCGAGACCCGCGTGCCAACGCCGGCTGAGGCTGGAATCGGTAGCCGAAGCCGGGGTGCGTGTGGATGAAGCGACGGTCGGGGAGCTCGGCCTCGAGCTTGCTGCGCAGCTTGCTCACGTAGACGTCCACGGAGCGGTCTCCCGCGCGCAGCTCGCCGCCCCACACGCGCTCGTAGAGCTGCGCGCGCGTCATGACAATGCCGATCTGGCTGGCCATCGCGACCAGCAACTCGAACTCTCGGACGGACAGCATGAGCGCCTGTCCGGTGGCGAGCACCAGTCCCTCGCCGAGCCTGATCTCGAGCTCGTCGGCATACAACGTGTTCGCGGTCTCGGAAAGGCCCCTCACAGCGGTTACCATCGCAGGCGCCTCCGGTCTGATGGTTGCAAACTCGTAATCGCGTGGTGAACGGTTGCCACCGGTCTGCACCAGCGAAACCGGCGCAGCGTGGATTCCGCTGCGCCGGTGTCCTGGGCTTCACTTTACGCTATGAGGCTTGGAGCGCTCGCACCGACTTTACGTCGGCGTTGAGAACGACCTTCGGAATCGGGGCGAAGTCGAGCGGGGAGGCAAACGCCTGCCCGAGCGTCATCGCATAGTAGATCCAGCTTGCCAGCAGAGCCTTCTTCGGCGACCCCAACGGCACGATGCAGTAGGTGAACGTCGAAAGCGGATAGGCGATCTTGTACTTCTTCGGTGGGTTGACTATGTGCATCTCGTTGTTCGCCGGCACCGATTTGACGGAGCTCGCCGCATTTTCGATGTTCTTGAGGTTCGGGAGCACGAACTTCCCCGCCGCGTTCTGAAGCGCGGCGGCCTGCAGGTGGTGCGCGATGATGTACGCGACCTCGATGTAGCCGATCGAGCCCGTGGTCGAGGACACGACCGCGGTCACCCCGGCGTTGCCCTTGCCGCCCACTCCCTTGGGGAAGCTGACCGAGGTTGCGTTGCCGATCTGGCTCTTCCACGTCGGGCTTATGTGCGACATGTAGTCTGTGAAGCCGTACGTGGTCCCGGATCCATCGCTGCGGTAGACGGGCGTGATCGCGAGGTTCGGCAGTTTCACACCCTTGTTCAGCTTCGCGATCGCTGGAGCGGACCAGTTCGTGATCTTCCCGAAGTAGATGCTCGCGATCACCGGCCCGGTGAGGCTCAGTCTACGAACGCCGGGGATGTTGAAGGAGATTCCGACGGCGCTCAGCGCCCACGGGATCTGGATGCAGCGGTTGCACGCGGCGGCCTGGGTGGCCGTGAGCGGAGCGTCCGATCCCCCGAAGTCAACCGTCCGAGCTGTGATCTGTGCGATCCCGGCTCCCGACCCGACGGCGGCGTAGGTAACGGATTCACCGTATCGCCGTTCGAAATCGACAGCCCAGTCGGCCTCGAGCGGCGCGACCAGCGTCGAACCGGCACCTGTGAGCGAGGCTGCGCTTGCTCCGGCAGGGCTGACAGCAAATCCCGCTGTCAGGCAGGTGATCATCGCGGCAAGGGTGACGATTGGCAGTTTTCTGGACTTCAAGAGGTCCTCCTCGGTGTATGTCGGGCTGTTCGGATGTCGGGCTGTGCGGGTGTTGGGTTGTTTCGCGAGCCAAGCATCACGCCCGTGCTGCGCCTAACTGTGTAAATGTTGTGAACGCAGTTGTCGAAAGGTCGTGAAGATCCCGTGAAAGCGCGGAAGGTGGGCGCACCCGTGCGTTAGGCTCCGCGCCATGAACGCCCCCATCGGACTGACGGGCACTCTGCCCGGCGACGCGCGATCGCGCGTCCGCTCGGCCGACCGCATCGGGGACGGCGTGCTCTACGGCCTGTGCATGCTCGCCTCGCTGCTGGCGGTCGTCACCCTCGGTGCGATCGCCTACAAGGTGATCGACGGCGCGAGCGCCTCCATCTCGCAGTTCGGTCTGGGCTTCCTCACCCATTCGGCGTGGAGACCGAACTTCGGGATCTTCGGCGCCGGCACGTTCCTGTACGGCACCGCTGTCACGTCGTTCGCCGCCCTGCTGCTCGCGGTTCCGCTCGGGATCTCGATCGGGCTCTACCTCAGCATGATGGCGTCGCGCCGGGTGCGCGGCGTGATCGGACCGCTGGTGGAGATGCTGGCGGCGATCCCGAGCGTGATCCTCGGGTTCTGGGGCATTCTCGTATTCGGGCCGTTCCTGCAGGCCCACCTGGAGCCGTTCCTTCACCGCACGCTCGGCTTCCTGCCGATCTTCGGAGCGCCGTCGTCGACCGGCAGCGGGCTGTTCAACGCCAGTCTGATCCTGACGATCATGGTGGTTCCGATCATCGCGTCGCTCAGCCGCGATCTGTTCCTCGCGGTCCCGCAGGAGCTCCAGGAGGGCGCAACAGCGCTGGGGGCCACACGCTGGGAGGTGCTCCGTGGCGTGGTCCTCCCGTCGGCGGCGTCCGGAGTCGCCGCCGCGGCATTCCTCGGCCTGGGCCGTGCGCTCGGCGAGGCGATCGCCGTCACACAGGTCATCGGCGCCGGAGACTTCATCCACGTCTCGCTGTTTCAGACCGGCGACACGCTCGCGAGCCGCATCGCCGACCAGTACCAGGGCGCCGCGACGCCGCAGCTGGTCGCGTCGCTGTTCTACCTCGGCTTGATCCTCATGGTGATCGGGTTGATCGCGAACATCGCCGCGCAATGGATCGCCCGCCGTTTCGACGTCGGCAGGGTCGCGGCGAGATGACCGACCCCGACGACCCCGACGTCACTCCGCGCGAGGCGAGCGACCCCTCGGACGCAGCGTTGCAGGCCACGGCGGAGCTCGACAGCTTGAGCCTGCTCGCGGAGGACCTCCTCGACCCCTCCGGTCCGCTGACGCCGTCAGGCCATCTGCGCCGGCGACAGATGGTGAGCAGGCTCGCCGAAGCCGCCCAGACCACGGCGGCGGTGCTCGCCGTGGCGGTGCTGGGCATCCTCGTCTACTCCGTCGCCTCGCGTGGTGCGAGCGTGCTGAGCATCGGCTTCCTGACGAAGGATCCGCCCGTGCTGTCCGGCGTTGCCGGCGGCGGGATCGCACCCGCGATCGTCGGGACCGCCCTGATCATGGCGGTGGCGACCGCGATCGCGATGCCGATGGGAATCCTGGCCGCGCTGTTTCTGACCGAGTTCGCGGGCCGCTGGACCGCGCGCGCGATCAGGCTGGCCCTCGATCTGCTGAACGGGCTGCCGACGATCGTGGTCGGGCTGTTCGTGTTCGGGCTCCTCGTCGTCGGCCACCACCAGAGCGGCTTCGCCGGCTCGGTGGCGCTCGCGATCATCATGTTGCCGTTGATCGCGCGAGCGACGCAGGAGGTGCTGACGCTCGTCCCCGCCGGTCTGCGCGAAGCGGCTGACGCGCTCGGTGTGTGCCACTGGCGTACGGTGCTGGGCGTCGTGCTGCCGACCGCGCGCGGGGGCATCCTGACCGCTACCGTGCTGGCAGTGGCGCGCGCGGCGGGCGAGACCGCGCCGCTGATCTTCGTGTGCTCGATCTTCAGCAACACCACGTCGCTGAACCTGTTTGGCCAGGCTTTGCCCAACATCCCCGTCTACATCTTCAACGCATCCGAGGCGGCCGAACGCTACGGCTTCGCGCGTGCCTGGGGCGCAGCGTTCGTCCTGTTGGCGTTCATCCTTCTGGCGAGCCTCGGCGGCAGGGCGCTGGGCCGCCGCGCAACCCTGTCTCGATGAGACCTCCCGACCCGAGCGAGATGCCTGCAACCGGCGCGTCGAACGTGCGACCGCGGGTTCGGATCCAGACCCCCGCGCTGGCGCATGAGGCGGCGCAGGCCGCTGCCAACGCCAGGCCGACGGACGCGCTACGTGGGAGTCCTCGCGGTGAGCAGGACAGCGCGCTCACCGTCGGGCGCGAAGCCATCTTCGACGTGCAGGATCTGTCGGTCTCATACGGCAGTTCGCAGGCGATCTCCGGCGTCACGCTCCAGATCCACCGCAACCTGATCACGGCGATCATCGGTCCCTCCGGTTGCGGCAAGACCACCTTCATCCGCAGCCTCAACAGGATGAACGACTCCGTACCCGGATTCACGATCGACGGGAAGATCCTCTACCACGGCCACGACATCTATGACCGTGGCGTGGATCGCGTCGAGGTGCGGCGTCGCATCGGCATGGTCTTCCAGCGGCCGAACCCGTTTCCGAAGTCGATCTACGACAACGTCGCCTGGGCTCCGCGCAACCTCAAGATGAAGTCCGGGCTCGATGAGCGGGTGGAGCGCGCCTTGCGCGGCGCGGCGCTGTGGGACGAGGTCAAGGACCGTCTCAAGGACAGCGCGCTCGGCCTCTCCGGTGGGCAGCAGCAGCGGCTGTGCATCGCGCGCGCGATAGCGATCCAGCCCGATGTGCTGCTGCTCGACGAGCCGGCCTCAGCGCTCGATCCGATCGCCACGGCGGCGATCGAGGAGCTGATGCAGACGCTCAAGAACCGCTACACGATCGTGATCGTCACGCACAACATGCAGCAGGCGGCGCGGGTCGCCGACCGCACCGCGTTCTTCAACCTCGATGCAAGCGACGGTCGTCGCACCGGCGTGCTCGTCGAGTACGGAGACACCGACGTGATGTTCACACGGCCGGCCGACACGCGAACCAGCGATTACGTGACCGGCCGCTTCGGGTAAGCGCGGCTGCGGCGCAGTGACCGCAAGCGCTGGCACGCCTACGGTCGAGCTATGAGCCGATCGCGTGGCTCGGGACGTGTTCGAGCAGGGGCTGACCGCATTGCCAGCAGTACACGGCGCCCCCGCTGTGCGGCGCCCCGCATGACGCGCACGAGCCCGCGGTCCCGGTCTCTTCCAGGTGCAGGATGCGCTCGACCTCGCGGAGCTCCGCGTCGACGTCCTGCAGCGCCGCCGCGTGGCGCACCAGCACGTCAACCCGGATGTGGTCGCGGATCGCCATCTCATACA
>JADGPK010000077.1 GCA_017882445.1 Solirubrobacteraceae bacterium | reverse complement strand
ACAGATCCCGTCCGTACTCGACCGAGCAGGCGACGATCCGTAACGGGAGAGCCCCAGATTGCCGCGCGCCACCGCACGATCGGGTTTATGCACCCCACACCCCTCCGACCGCCTCGTCAGCCTCCTCAAAACCCGCACACGTGCAGGCATCTCTAGAAATGGCGAGACCCAGACTCGAACTGGGGACACCACGATTTTCAGTCGTGTGCTCTACCAACTGAGCTATCTCGCCGCGGCGCTCGATGCTAGCGGCTCTCGGCCTCGCTCGGCCGCTGACGAGCCGTGCGCTCCGGGCGCTCGGCTCCGCTAATGAGCTTCGGCGCCCAGGCGATCCCAGGCTTCCAGAAATGGCAGCGGATCGATCGGGTGCCCTGTGGAGGCCTGCCAGCCCCCGACCCACATCTCGAAGTGCAGGTGCGGAGCCGTCGCATCGCCGGTCTGCCCGGCCAGGCAGAGCTGCTGCCCGGCCGCGACGGCCTGTTCGCTGCTCACGGCGAGCGAGCCGGCCTCGCAGTGGGCGAACATGAAGTCGAACCCCACGCTGGTGTGCTCCACGGCGTAGTAGCCCGCGCCGCCCGCCTGGTAGCTCGTCCACGAGATCGTCCCCGCCATCGGCACGACGATCGGCGTGCCTTCTTCGGTGAGCACGTCCTGACCCTGATGGATGTGTTCGCCGCGCGGCGCCCCGAAGCGGTCTTCCGGTCCGCCGAAGTTGTGTGCGCCCGCGACCGGGAAGACGGCGCCGGCCGCCGCGGTCTGGGCGGGGGTCGGGACGCCCGCTTCGACCGCCGCCGCGGGCGCGGACGGGGTCGTTACAGGCGGTTTCGCGGCCGCGGTGACGGTCAGGGCCGCCTGGCCGGCGCTGTGGGCTTGGCGCAGCACGCCGGCGCCGTGGTGATCGTGGGCGCTCACGCTCACCTCATAGCTCCCGGCAGTCAGGCGCGCGCTCGCAGGCCACCTGACCATCAGAGTCCGACCTGTGTGCGACCAACCCATGCTCGCCACCACGACCGCGCGGCGGGTGGCGAGATTGGTGATGGTGACCTGCAGGTAGACCGTCCCGACGCCCTTCTCGTCGAGGCGCAGGGTGACCTTCGGCGGAGCCCCCGCGGTCGCGCCTGCAGGGACGCTCAAGGTGCTGATGACGGGGTGGGGCACGTGCACGGCCCGCGCCGGCACACCGAACTCGATACCTCCCGCTTTCGGCGAGGACGGCGCCTGCGTCCCCCCCGTGACGCCCGCGAGCGCGAGCGCCGGCGCGCCGGCGCAGCCGAGCGCCAATATCGTCAGAGCCGGCAGCGCGACCCAGCGGGCGAACCTCATGTGGCCAGTCTCGGCCTGGATGTGCCCCGCCCGGAGGCCTGCCGGGGGAATTGCACGGGTGTCCTACCAGTGTGCGCTGCCGCGCCCTGCGCCCGGCCGACTCGCGCCGGGGTGCTAGCCGCGCTCGAATTCCGCGACGAGCGCCTCGTAGGTCAACCGCAGCCCCTCGGCGATCGGCACCTCCGCCCGCCAGCCGAGCTCACGCTCGGCCAGACTCACGTCCAGGCGGCTGTGCTTGAGCTCTCCGGGCCGCAGATCGGCCAGCTCGGGCTCGATCCGCTTGCCCGCCACATTGCTCAGCTCGCTCCACACGGTCGCGACTTCCGTCTCCACCCCAGTGGCGACGTTGTAGGTCCCCGACCTCCCCGACGCGGCGAGCAGCGCGTTCACCACGTCCGCCACGTAGACATAGTCACGCGTCGGCGAGCCGTGCCCGTAGAGCGTGGGCGTCTGGCCGGTGTGCAGGTGGTGGGTGAAGATCGACACGACCCCGGCCTCGCCGTGGGGGCTCTGGCGGGGGCCGTAGACGTTTCCCAGCCTGCACACGGCGTGGGGGATTCCCGACGACAGCGACCAGGTCTTCACGTACGCCTCGGCCGCCCACTTCGATGCGCCGTACGGCGACAGCGGCGCCGGAATCCGGTCCTCGCGTGTGGGCATCGGGGCGTCGTCGCCGTACAGCGCGCCGCCTGTGGAGGTGAACACCACCAACGCTCCGCACTTCCCCGCTGCCTGCACCACGTTCAGGGTGCCCTGCACGTTGACCTCACAGTCGCGGCCCGGGTTCTCGACCGAGGCGACGACGCTCGCCTGCGCCGCGAGGTGGAAGATCGCGCGCGGCTGAACCTCGGAGAACACCGTTTCGAGGGCGCGGAGATCCACGATGTCCAGCTCGCGCAGATCGGCCTCCTTGGCCACACGGAGGGCGTCGCCACTTGAGAGGTCGTCGATCACCGTCACCGCATAGCCCTCGCCGATGAGCGCGTCGACGACGTGCGAGCCTATGAAGCCGGCCCCGCCGGTCACGATCGCGCTTGGGGTCATGCCCGGGGAATCTATACGGACGTTGTCGAGGCGGCCGTTGCGAGCAGAGCTTCGACCGCCTCCACCGACTGATCGATGCGCTCGAGGACCCTCATGCCGGCCCGCTCTCGAGGCAGGCTCCCGCCGACCGCCGCACCGCAGAGCACGATGGGGATGTCCGGGTGATTGGAGCGCAGGTCTTGCAGTGCGAGCTCGACCGAATCGGTCGCGTCGAACACCAAGGCGCCCACGACGATCAGATCGGGCGATTGGCTCGCGACCATCTCGAGCAGGCGCTCAGCCGAGAGGTCGGTGTCAAAGACGGTGTGGAAGCCCGCCGCGGCGAGCTGGTCGTGGACCATCTGCAGGCCGAGCGTCTGCTCGTCGCCCTCCACGCCCGCCAAGAGGACCCGCTCGCGCGTCGGCTCCATGCCGCCGGTCATGTAGCGGTAGAGCGTCGCCAGCACACGCCTGGTGATCGTGTTGGCGCGGAGCTCGCGCTCGGCGTCCATCTGGTCTGTCTCGGAGAGCACCCTGATGCGACGCAGCGCCGGGCCGAACACCTCAGCGTGCAGGGTCGTCGGTGAGATGCCGTCCTCGATCGCGGTCGCGATCGCGCTCTCGGCCATCTCGGCGTCGCCGCGCTCGAGCGCCGTGGCGAACGTCTCGAGCGTGCTCTCCACGAGCGCGGCCGGGTCCGAGCGCAGCTGCTCGCGCGCATCCGGGCCGGATCTGCCCAGCACTTCCATGAACGCATCGAGGAGCACGGGGTCGAAATGGCGACCGCGCTGTTCGAGCATCATCTGCACGGCCTCGTCGACCGAGAAGGCCTTGCGGTACACGCGATCGCTGGTCAGCGCGTCGAACACGTCCGCCACCGCGACGATCCGTCCCTCGATCGGGATCGTCTCGCCCTTCAGGCCGCGTGGGTAGCCCATGCCGTCCCACTTCTCCTGATGGCTCAGGGCGATCGTCGCCGCCATGTCGAGGATCGAGGAGGAGGAGCCTCGTACGAGCCTGTGGCCCTCCTCCGCATGGGTCTCCACGATCGCGCGCTCCTGCGGCGTAAGCGGGCCCGGCTTGAGCAGGATCGCATCGGGGATCGCCACCTTCCCCACGTCGTGCAGCGGAGCCGCGTGCCTGAGCCGCTCGCAGAACTCCGGGTCCATGCCGATGTGTTCGGCCAGCAGCACCGAGAAGCGCCCGATCCGCTCGATGTGCGCGCCGGTGTCCTCGTCTCTGAACTCCACCGCCATCGACAGCCTCTGCACCGTCTCGGCCTGTGCGATCTCGAGCTCGGACAGCGCGCGTTTCAAGTCTGAGGTGCGACTCTCGATCTCCTCTTCGAGCGCCACCCGACCGCCGTCTCCGTAGCGCCAGCCCAACGCGGCGGCCGCGCATGCGACCACGACCACACAAGCCGTCACGATCAGCGACGCTCCGGCCAGGACCGCTCCGGCGACCGCGGCCACGCACAGCACGGCCCACAGCACAGCTACCGCCGGGTGCCGGCTGCGTCCCCCGCGCGGGGGACGTCCGTCGACGCCAGGTGGCCTTCCGTGCCCGTTGTCCACGCCACCAAGTTTACGCACGAGAGCACCCGTTCTCGAGGGCCAGCCGCGCACCGCCTCTTCTCCGGCATCGGTAGGTCGCTGCGGCCCTCCGCGATGATCGACAGGCTGATGAAGCAGGCTGGCTTGTAGTGCACCGTTCACTGAGAACTCTCGCATCCTTGTCCGGTCCCAGGGTAGCGTCGCTAATCAGGCTCCGATTCGACGTGCCCGGGAGCAGGCTTGACCCGGTCTCAGCGCAGGTGGACATATGGCCTAGGGGCCGGCTAGTGGCCGCTCTGCAGTTGGTTGAGGTTGATCGCGTTGCCGGGCGCCGTGAGCGTGACGGGCTTGTTCCATCGGTCGAAGACGATCTTGCCGCCGCCGGCTCCCTTCTTGAGGATCTCTATCGGGTAGGGGCTGCCCGTGGTGGCCACGTAGAGGGTCCCGCTCTTGGCGACGTCGGTGACGCCCACGGCCTTCTGTCCGTCGATCGTGCTGGTGCCCGCGCTCGACAGGGTTCCATGGGCGGCGAGCGTCCTGTCGATCAGCTTGCCCAGGCTGGTGAGCTGCGCTAGCGAGGAGAAGTTGCCGCTGCTGGCCGGTGCCTTCAACCATTTCCCCTGCAGCAGCTGGGCCGCTGCCGCGCCGGCGACGTGGCGATAGAAGGCCGCGCTCCCGTTGATGTAGACGACCCCGTTGATCTGGATCAGGTTGATGCTGAGGCCTTCGAGGGTGATGCGCCCCTTGCCCCCCTTGCCCGCGACCAGTTCCATGTCGAGCGATATCGGCTTGCCTTCGTCCACGATCGAGCCCGCCACGTGGGCGGTCGCCGCCCCGGCGGCCGCCGCTTTGGCCGCAGCGACAATCTCAGCGGGCGCCTTTGAGGCGAGCCCGTTGCCCGAGGAGGATGACGATCCGCATCCGCTGATCACCGCCACGGCGAGTGCGGGGACCAGCGAGCGCGCTCTGAGCGAAATGGTCCGAGAACGCATGGCGCGAAAGACTCTAGCCGGACGAGCAGTCGGTCACGCCGACTCGGCGGCGGTCCGGCGGAAGGCCTCCACGAGATGGGCGCCCGCCGATGAGAGCGTTCCGGGGGAGTGAAGGACGCAGAAGCGCCGCTGGAAGCGCAGGCCGTCCACGGGCACGATCTCGAGTCGATCGGCCGGGGCGAGCGCCAGGCGGGACATCACGGTGGGCAGTCCCAGCTCGTGCGCCGCAGCCTTGGCGGCCTCGGTGGAGCCCACTTCGCAGGCGGCCTGGGGCGCCTCCAGGCCGACGGCGTCGAGCGCCTCGTCTATCACCTGGCGGGTGTGGGCCTCGGGGTCGCGCAGGACCATGGGCATGGAGGTCAGCTCCGCGGGCGTGATCGAGGTCCTGCGCGCCCATGGGTGGCCGAGCGGCACGGCGATCACGATCTCATCGTCGATCAGCGGCACGGTGGTGACACCGGCCACCACCTCCCCCCGCATGCACGCCGAGACCCCCACATCGGCCTGCCCGGTCGCGATCATGTGCTTGACGAGGCGGGAGTTGGCGATGATCACCTCCACCGGCGCGCTCGTCTGGCGGCGCATCACGACCAGCGCTTTCGGCATCACGTACTCGGCTGCCGTGTGGCTGATCGCGAGGTGCACCGTCTCGCTGCGGCCGCGTATCTGCTCGATCAGGCCGTTGAGCTCTTCCATCTGGGCGGTCAGGCGCAGCGCGTGCGCGTAGAGACGCTCGCCCGCGCCTGTCATCGTGACGCCGCGCGAGGAGCGCTCCAGCAGCGGCTTCCCCACCAGCTCCTCGAGCGCCTTCAGGCGCTTGGAGACGGCCGGCTGGCTGAGATGAAGGCGCTGCGCGGCCCGGCCGATCCCGCCGAGGTCGACGGCGGCGCAGAACGCGCGCAGCTCCTCCAGCTGCGGACTGCGGGGGAGCCGAGGTTGACTCACCATGGAGGTGTGCTCGACAGCATGATCATGCACATAGGTTATGTCCATCCTACCCAGAATGCATGACTTGTCTCGCCCTTGCTGGTTCCGGGAGTCGCGCCGGTGTAACGCTTGGTACTGGGCAAGCAAACAAGAGCAAGGCGGTGACAAGATGCACAGACAGGTACCCGACAAGGCCACAGAGCAGCAGGACCAGCAGAAGTTCGATGAGGCGGTCAACCGGAAGGGCAAGGTCGTGCTGCAGACGCTCGGAGGCGTGGGCGTCGTGGGCGCATTGCTGATGTCCGCGATCGCCCTGAACAACAGCAGCGAAAAAAGCGAAACCGGCAGCAGCGCCAAGGCCGGGGTAACACAGGTCGCGGCGGTCGCCGCCGCGCCGGCTCCCGCCGCGGCCACCCAGGTCGTGTCGACGACGATCAGCGGCAGCTCCAAGGTCGGTCCGGACGGCAAGAAGCACGACGCCTTCACCACGACCGAATTCGCCGTCAAGGTCGGCCAGCCGTTGACGCTGAAGATCGACAACACCGACGACGTGCCGCACAGCATCACCGCACCGGCGGCCGGCGTGAACATAGTCGCACAGCCGGGAACCCACACGTACTCGCTGGTCGTCAAGCAGGCCGGCAAGTTCCAGTGGTACTGCATGGTGCCCTGCGACACCGACACCAGCGGCTGGGCGATGCAGCACCCCGGGTTCATGAGCGGGTACATCACCGCCAGCTGAAAGCTTGTCCCGCCAAGTGGCTATGCCCCTCGGGTGCCAAGAGGCCCGGGGGGCATCGGCCAGAGGGGGCTCTGCGCGATCGGGTGGCGGGAGCGGAGTAGGATCTCGCTCCCGTGGCCGATCGCATCGATGTGAACTTCGACTCCGGCGGCACGCGTTGTGCCGCTTGGCTGTACCGGCCTGAGGGAGCCGAGGCGTGCGTGGTGCTGGCGCACGGCTGGACGGGCGTGCGCGAGCAGCGCCTGGATGCCTTCGCCGAGCGCTTCGCGCGTGCCGGGCTGGCGGCGCTGGTCTTCGACTACCGGCACTTTGGAGGCAGCGACGGCGAGCCGCGCAGCCTGCTCGACATCCGACGACAGCTCGCCGACTGGCGCGCCGCGGTCGCCTACGTGCGTGGCCTGGATGGCCTGGACCCCGGGCGCGTGGCGCTGTGGGGGAGCTCCTTCAGCGGCGGCCACGTGATCGAAGTCGCCGCCGAGGACCCCGGGATCGCGGCGGCGGTAGCTCAGGTGCCCTTTGTCGACGGGCTCGCCAACCTCCTGCGCCTGGGGCCGCGACACGCGCTGCGGCTGACAGTCGAGGGCCTGCGCGACCAGCTCGGGGCGCTCGCGGGTCGACCGCCACACATGGTCGCATCGGTGGGGCCCCCGGGCTCCACAGCGGTCATGAACTCACCTGATGCCGAGCCGGGCTTTCGGGCTCTCAACCCCGCAGACCTCGATTGGCCCAACGAGGCGGCCGCGCGGATCGCGTTGCGCGTTGCGTCCTACCGGCCAATACGGAAGGTCGCACGCGTGCAATGCCCGATCCTGTTCGTCCTCGCCGACGACGACGTCATCACGCCGCCGGATCTGGCCGTCAAGGCTTCTTCACGCGCACCGCGGGCAGAGGTGAGCCGACACCCCGGTGGGCATTTCGATCCATACGTGGGCGAGTGCTTCGAGCGGGTCGTCGCCGAGGAGACCGAGTTTCTCCTGCGCCACCTCGGCGGTTAGCCGTCACCGCTCTGTTCACGGAGCCCACCGAACGAACAACCCGCCGGTCTCCCGTCCCGACAGCCTGAGCTCCGACACCGCCTCGCTCACCCCTGGATAGCCGGGGTGGCCGTAGCCGTGGAACACGACGATCGCTTCGAGCGCCAGCACGTCCCGCCACGCGTTGAAGGCTGTGAGCACCGACTCGCGATCGTGCGGGGAGTCGATGAACAGCAGCGCGGGCGGCGGGTCGCCTGCCCTCGGGCCGGCGCTGTCGGACTCCTCGCGCAGCTCGATACGCTCGCGCACGCCGGCGCCAGCGCCGGCGAGCTCGAGATAGGCGTCTCGCTCGAGCCGAACGCAGGGGTCGTAGCTGATGACGCGGCGAGCGCGTCGATCGAGCGCCATCGCGATCGCGCTCCAGGCGGTGCCCGTTCCCAGCTCGACGACCGTCGTGCGGTCGCCGGCCAAAGCCAGCAGCTCGGCGAGCTCAGGTGGGCGGGCGGCGGAGTCGAGGCTGAACCGGTCGCCGCTACGGCGAGCGCGCCAGCAGAAGCGCGCCACCCGTGCGGGCAACACGCGCAGGGAGAGCATGAGCCTCAGTTCCCCGCGCACCGCCGCCCCCGCCCTGGCCAAGCCTAGCCATCCTCGAGATCCCAGCGCTCATCTTGGCGCTCATCCACCACCGAGGCGTCGACGGAGCCCGAGCGGAAAGGCCTGAACCACCATAGGCCGAACGCGACCAGGGCGACCAAGCACAGTCCGCCGATGGCAGCCACGATGATATTTGCTTCCCCTGCCAATAACGCCAACAGTCCCATATGTTCGACGCCGAATCCCGCGCCGCTGTCTCCCCTGAGTCATCGACCGAAGTACCTCCGGCTCAACCCAGCTTATACCCGGGGAGCCCGTCCGACATGCCGATGACAACGTCGCGGACAACTGCGCCCGCAGTGAAGTGACGCTCA
>JADGPK010000031.1 GCA_017882445.1 Solirubrobacteraceae bacterium | reverse complement strand
GAAGCTGCGACCGGGCGTCTGGTGATCGGGTTCATGAGCGGAAACCAGCAGCACCCTGATCTGATGTGCGAGGTGTTCATCCTCGGCCCCACAGACCTCGTCGACGAGGACGAAATCCCGGCCTCCGGGCCGTTCCCGTCCCGCGGCTGAAGCAGGGCCAGTCGGCGTGCTGCATCCCCGCTTGATTCGCGCTATGCTGTCAGCTGGAGGGCATTATTGCGGTCTGTCCCTGCGGGGATAGGCATCACGACCTGACTTCCGGCTCTTGCTCATGCAAGCCGCAAGGAGGTCCAGGTGCCCGAACTCTCACTCGTTACAGGCTCACCCACAGTAGCCGTCCACAGCGTGCCGTCGCCGTTCGTGTGCAGTTCGCGGATGGGCGCTTTCGGCGCGGCGTGGGTTCGCGTGGCGGGTGGACTGGATCGAGCGACCTCGCCGCGGCTTGGGCAGACGGTGGCCGAGGCCCAGTTGAGCGCCCACCTGGTTGTACTGGACCTGCGCGAGGTCACCTTCATCGACAGCTCCGGCGTTCGCGCCATCCTCGATACCGCCAGTCGTGCTCGGCGGCAAGGAGGCCGCTTGATGCTCGTGCGCGGTCCTCCCGAGGTCGACCGCGAACTCAGTCTGAGCGGAGCCTTCGACCATGTCTTGATCTTCGACCTCGACCCGACCGAGCCAGCCCGAACACTGCTGGCTGTGGGTTGAACGGTCGTGCTCAACGCCACCTTCTATGAGGCCCTAAAGCTTGGACGGTCGACCAATCCCCTCCGGTCGACGTCCGGGACAGCGCGGAGGTTCTCCTCCTCCATCCCTCCAGGGCGCTGAAACAGGCGTGGCCGCACCTTCCCCGGGTGCGGTCACGCCTCTAGTCTGTTGATCGAGTACTGCACGACGCAGCGGCCAGGTTGCGTCGGCGACTCAGGAAACCCGGGAGATTCGCCACGATGCAACGATCGCCCACGGGCACCTCTCTGGGCATCGGTGGTTTCACGCACACAACCCCGAGGGGAAGTACGGACTGCGCCTCCTACTCGTGCAACCCCACGGCGCGCAACGCCTCCTGACGGGTCGGATAGCCGACCGCCCGGGTCGCCTTGCGTTGCGAAACCAGGTCACGCCGACCCAGCGGAACTCGAGCGGTATTTCTGAAAGAGCGCCCCTACCCACGAGACGGAACTCCGCTGCCACGAAGTCGTCGTCCTCGGCGATGAGCTCCACCACCTCGTAGCGTGCTCCCGCGGCGAATACTTCGAAGATGTCGTTCATCCAGTCGCGCCAGCCCGTTGCGCCGCGATACACGTAGTCGGTGACTGCGCTCACGCGGTTCTCGATGCGGAAGTCGGGTGCAAGCAGATCCTCGGGCACCTCGCGGGCGTTGACAGCAGCGACCGCGAGGGTGTGGAGATCAATATTGCGCTGCGCCATCGTCGCCAGGTTTCCGCCTTGCCGCTCGACGCGTCTCTCAATGAGCGTACCCGACGCCCGCTCTGCTCAGTCGTCGTTCATCGGCTCGGCGGTCTGCTCGGCCAGCCGGGCGTACACGTCGGGACGGCGGGTGTCCAGGAACGGGAAGAGCTCCAGCCAGTCGTTGCGCTGGTCGAGGTCGAGGTCTGCCACGAGCGCGGCCGGCTCGTCGCGAGGCGCCTGAACGAGCTTGCGCCCGTAGGGGTCGCAGATGAAGGACGAGCCGTAGAAGCGCAGCGGCGGCTCCTCGCCGATCCGGTTCACCGCCACCATGAACAATCCGTTGGCGATCGCGTTGCCGACGATCACCTGCTCCCACAGGGGTTGGGTGTCGAAGTCGGGATGCTCGGGCTCGGACCCGATCGCGGTCGGATAAACGAGCACGTCGGCCCCTTCGAGGCTGTACGCACGGGCGACCTCCGGAAACCATTGGTCCCAGCAGGTGGGTAGGCCGAGGTGCGCGTCCCCGAGGGCGAGGACGGGAAAGGGATCGGAGTCGCCGGGCCCGGGCCGGAAGTAGCGGTCCTCGTGGTAGCCCGTCGTCACCGGGATGTGCAGCTTGCGCGTCCGGGCGATCAGGGCGCCGGTCGGATCTACGACGATCGCCGTGTTGTAGCCGAGCCCGCCCGTGTCCCTGGCGCGCTCGTAGAGAGAGGCGTGAATGTGGGCGCCGGTGTCCTGCGCCATGCGGGCGGCGAAGCGATGCGTGGCGCCGCCGGGAAGCTCCTCCGGCTCGATCCCCACCGCCTCGGGACCAGCGGGATCGGCGGCGAAGTACCGGCTGAGCGTCAGCTCCTGCAGGCAGACGAGTTGCGCGCCCTCACCCACCGCCAGCTTGATGCCGGCTTCCATCGCCTCCGCGTGCTCATCGGGATCGAGATGCCAGCGGTGCTGCAGCGCGGCGATGCGGAAGGCGGCTCGCCCGGGCGGGTGCTTGCGGGCGGGGGAGTCGTGCGGGCCGAGCGCGGTGATGACGCGGATCTCCTCCATCGCGCAGACTCTAGGTGCAAGAGACGCGCACGGTCCTGAGCTCGTCGATACCTTCAAGGCGTGAGCGCGACGATCGCCTCCACGCCGGCCGCCGACGGCTATCGGATGCCGGGAGAGCAGGAGCCGCACTCCGGTTGCTGGATCGCGTGGCCCGAGCGTCCCGACAACTGGCGCCTGGGGGCGAAGCCCGCTCAGGAGGCCTTCGCCGCTGTGGCGGAGGCGGTCAACGTCTCCGAGCCGGTGACCGTCGCCGTCTCAGATCACCAGTTCGAGCATTGCCGCTCGCTGCTCTCCGCCTCGATTCGCGTCGTTGAGCTCTCGACCGACGACGCCTGGATACGCGACACGGGCCCGACGTTCGTCGTCGACGACAGCGGCGGCAGACGTGGCGTGGACTGGCGCTTCAACGCCTGGGGAGGACTCCAGGGCGGCCTCTATGTCCCCTGGGACCGCGACGATCGCGTCGCCCGCAAGGTCCTCGAGATCGAGGGCGCCGATCGCTATCGGGCCCCGATCGTGCTCGAGGGCGGGTCCGTCCACGTGGACGGCGAGGGGACGGTGATCGCGACCGAGGAGTGCCTCCTGAACCCCAACCGCAACCCGCATCTCTCGCGAGCGGAGATAGAGCAGACCCTGTTCGACTATCTCGGCGCCGAGACGATGATCTGGCTCAGGCGGGGGGTCTACGACGATGAGACCGACGGGCATGTCGACAACCTCGCCTGCTTCGCGCGGCCGGGCGTCGTCCTGCTCACGTGGACCGACGAGCAATCCGACCCGCAGCACGCGATCTCACGCGATGCGCTCGGAAGGCTCGAAGGCGCGACCGACGCGCGCGGCAGGGCGCTGGAGGTCGTCCGGATTCCCTCGCCGGGGCCGCTGACGATCACCGATGAGGAGGCGAGCGGGGTGGATGCGCTCCCGGGCAGCCGACCGCGACGCGCCGGTGACCGTCTGGCGGCCTCCTACGCCAACTTCTACCTCGGAACGACGCGCGTCGTGTTCCCGCTTCTGGACCCGCGCTTCGACGACGCGGCAGGCGAGGTCCTGCGCGGCTGCTTCCCGGACCGCGAGGTCGTTGGGCTTCCCGCTCGCGAGATCCTTCTCGGCGGCGGCAACATCCACTGCATCACCCAGCAGGTTCCGGCGCTGCGCTGAGCCGTCGGTTCGGGACGTCTGTCTGAACCGGCGCGGCGGAGTGATGTAAGAGATAAGAATGTTCGGATATGTCTGGCTGGCTGTGGGATGAGAAGGCCTCGCCCGGACACGAGGGGCATGAGCGTGCGTGGTCAAGCGGCGCGCTCGCGCTAGGGGCGACCGAGAGGGCCGTGGATGCGCGCGAAGCGCGCGCGGCCGTCACCAGCGCCGCTGGGCTGTATGTGGTCGGGGCGCTGCTGACCGCTTCCGCGGCGCTGCTCCCGCACGTCGGCTCACCCGCCGGCGTGATCGCGGTTGCGCTCGACGCTCTGCTCACAGCTGGAGCCCTCCTGCTCGCCGCGAATCGCCGGTGGGGCGGTCTGTGGCTGGCGTTCGCCGCGGACATGTGGGGCGTGCTGGTCGTCGCCGTGCTGTGTGCCTCCAGCGGAGGCCCAGACAGTCCCTTCGCGCTCATCTACCTGTTCGCGATGGGTCACGCCGCGGCCTTCCAACCGCGGGGGAGGTTTCTATTCGTGTCCGGCGCGGGGCTGGCCGCATTCCTCGCGCCGCTCGTCTACGCATCGCATGTCTCGACGACGTTCGGGGCGATCGCCAGCGTCGGGATCGTGCTGGCGCTGCTCACATCGGCGGTCGTCCACTCGACGCTGGACAGCATGCGAGAGCAGCGCCGACGGCTTGAAATCCTCATCGCCGCGACCTCGAAGCTGGACAGCTCGCTGGATCCTGCGGAGACGCTGAGCACCATCGCGCAAATGGCCGTGCCGGCCTTCGCCGCCGTGTGCGTCATAGAGGTCGTCGACGAGGGTGGATCGCTGCACGCCGTCGTTGCCGGCGCCGCAGATCCGGTGCTCGCCGCCGAGGTCGAGCGTATGCGCCTGGACCGGTCCCTCGATGCCGCGTGCACGCAACGGATCCTGGAGGCCGGGTATGTGCCGGCGGCCGTGCTCCCGATGGTCGCTCGCGGTCGCACGCACGGGGCGATCTCCTACTGGCAGCCGATGGGTGAGGCCAGACTCGAGAAGGGATTGCTCGCGGTGCTCGAGGATCTGACCGGACGCGCGGCGATGGCCTTCGACAACGCCAGGCTGTATGCCGAGCGAGCGCTGGCGGCACGGACTCTCAGGCACAGCCTGATGCCCGCTGTGCTGCCGGTCGTCGCGGGACTGGAACTCGCGAGCTTCTTCCGCCCGATGTGGGCGGGCGACGAGGTGGGCGGGGATTTCTATGACGCCTTCGGCGACCGTGAGAGCTGCTGGCTGGTCGTCGGCGACGTGTGCGGCAAGGGCGCCGAGGCGGCGGCGGTCACGGGGTTCCTGCGCCACACCGTCGCGGCGTACGCGCGTGAGGAGAGCTCACCTGTGAGGGTCCTCGCGCACGTCAATCGCGCGATGCTCGAGCAGGACTTCGAGGGATGCTTCGCGACCGCGGTGCTCGCCCATCTGCGATTTCGCGGGCCTCGGGTCGATCTGACGGTCTCACTCGCCGGTCACCCGGCCGCCCTGCTCGCGCGAGCCGACGGGCGCGTCTCGGAGCTCGGTGGACGTGGAAGCCTGCTCGGCGTCCTCGCCGACCCGATCATCGACCAGACCGCGACCGTCCTTGCGCCCGGTGATGCGCTCGTGCTCTACACCGACGGGCTGGTCGAGGCGCACGCTCCCGAGCAGGTGGTCACCGTCCAGGCGATGGTCGAGCAGCTGGAAAGGCTGCCGCCGGGGTCCGCGCAGGGCGCCATCGAGGCGCTCATCGGGCTCATCGATCTCGGCACCAGGGTGCGCGACGACATCGCGGTCCTCGTCGCGCGGGTGAATCGCGACGAGGAGGGCTCCGGTGACGCTGCGGCGACGGTGTCTGACCCGCGCTAGGCCCGAACACGTCGAACGGGCCGAGCGCATGACCAAGGGGGCGCGAGTCCGCCGGTAGCCGGCGCGACACGGCACGGCGCCGGTGCGGGCACGCTCCGCGGCGTCGGTGCGGTCACCTCGCGCTGCGCTGCGACACGCGCTCAGGATGACCGTGACCACCGTCAGCCAGGCGGTCGGGATGAGGATGACGAGCACCTGGGATGAGGATGACGAGCACCTGCTCACAACGCTATGCGCGCGCACGCGCCTGCTCGACTGGGAAATCCCGCAGATCGCGTGGGGATGATTACGGACACGGCAAGCAGACTGCTCGCAGACGAGTGCGCCATTAGGCCTGGGTCCCGGGGAGCCGGTACTTGCGCGTCTTGGGGCAGCGCTCGAGCAGGCCGAGCTCGACGAGCGTGAGGGCGTAGCGGTGGGCGGTGCTCGGGCTCATGCCGAGGTCGCCGGCCAGCTCCACGATCCCGCGTGCGCCGCCGTCGGGAGCGAAGCACGTGAGTATCGAGAGGCCGCGCAGCAGCGACCGCGACAGGCGTTGATCGGTGGCATCGGACGGCATGTATCCGCGCGGCGCGGTCTGATCGCGCCCGTTGTCGGCGCGCAGCGGAGCGCTGAGGGAGTCGGCGATCACCGTCGAGAGGCTGGGCGCGCGGCTGTTGGCCGCGGCACGCACGATCTCGTCGATCTGGGCGGGGGAGAGGGTGATCGAGATGGGCTGCGGCGCGTTGTGACTCATTGCCGGCGATGATCGCAGAGCAGACGATTGTCCGCAGCCCTTGTTTCTCATTCGCATTGCTCGCGGGCAGGGTAGCCTGCAGCGCTCCGATGGCGGTCAAGCTGACACTTCCCGACGGCAAGGCGCTCGAGCTGGCAGACGGCGCCACAGGCGCCGACGCGGCGGCGGCGATCGGCCCGGGGCTCGCGCGCGCCGCGCTGGCCATCGAGGTGAGTCACCCGCAAGCCGGGGGGGAGCCCGAGGTTCGTGATCTGGCGCGAGCGCTGCCCGACGGCGCGCACGTCTCCATCCTCACCGCCAAGAGCGGCGAGCGGGCGCTCGAGCTGATCCGCCACGACGCCGCCCACGTGCTGGCGGCCGCTGTGCTCGAGCTGTATGACGGCGTCAAGATCTCGATCGGGCCACCGATCGCGGACGGCTTCTACTACGACTTCGAGTTTCCGAGCGGAACCGTGCTCTCAGATGCGGACCTGCCGCGGATCGAAGAGCGGATGCGAGCGCACGTCGAGGCGGCAGAGCTTTTCGAGCGTCGCGACGTGCCGGTCGCCGAGGCTCGCGAGCGGTTCGTGAAGGAGCGCCAGGATTACAAGGTCGAGCTGATCGACGACCTCGTATCAGCGGCCGATTCCGCCACACCGCTGGAGACCGTCTCGCTGTACACCAACGGACCGTTCACGGACCTGTGTCGGGGACCGCACGCCCCCAGCACCAAGACCGTGGGCGCGTTCAAGCTGAACTCGATCGCCGGCGCCTACTGGCGCGGGGACTCCAACAGGACGATGCTCACCCGCATCTACGGGACCGCCTTCTTCTCCAAGGCCGACCTCAGCGAGCACCTGGAGAGGATCGAGCTGGCCAAGGCACGCGATCACCGCAAGCTCGGGCGTGAGCTGGGCCTGTTCACCTTCTCGGACGTCTCGCCCGGCGCCGCCTTCTGGCTGCCGGCGGGAACGAGCGTCTGGAATGCGCTCGTGAGGCTCTCGCGCCAGATGGGACACGAGCGCGGCTACAGCGAGGTCAAGACTCCGCAGATCTACGACGCCGAGCTGTGGAAGACCTCCGGGCACTGGGGCAAGTACAGGGAGAACATGTTCACCGTCAACGTCGAGGATCGCGAGATGGGCGTCAAGCCGATGAACTGTCCCGGTCACGCGCACCTGTTCTCGACCAGACGGCATTCCTACCGCGAGCTGCCCGTGCGCTACTTCGAGCCCGGCCTGCTGCACCGCAACGAGCCCTCAGGTGTCCTTCACGGTCTCTTGAGGGTCCGCCATTTCGCCCAGGACGACGCGCACATCTTCTGCACCGAGGACCAGGTGCAACAGGAGGTCAGAGGCTGTCTGGAGATGGCCTTCGACACCTACGCGTTGTTCGACCTCGACGTGCGCCTGGAGCTCTCCACACGCCCCGAGCAGCGCGTGGGCACCGACGAGATGTGGGACCGCGCCGAGGAAAAGCTCACGCGCAGCCTGCAGGAGCTCGGCCTGAGCTATGAGCTGAATCCAGGCGACGGCGCGTTCTACGGACCGAAGATAGACATGCACATGACCGACTCGCTCGGGCGCTCCTGGCAGCTGGGGACGGTGCAGCTGGACTATTCGATGCCCGAGCGCTTCCAGCTGAGCTACACGGGCGCCGACAACCAGGAGCACCGGCCGGTGATGATCCACCGCGCGCTGTTCGGCTCCTACGAGCGGTTCATCGGGGTCATGATCGAGCACTACGCGGGGGAACTGCCGCTGTGGCTGGCGCCGGTGCAGGCGATCGTGCTGCCGGTGTCCGATCGCTTCAACGGATACGGCGCCTCCGTCGCGGACAGCCTGCGCGGCGAGGATACTCGCGTGGAGCTCGACGACCGCAGCGAGTCGATCGGACGCAAGATCCGCGAGGCCGAATTGCGCAAGATCCCCTACATGCTGGTCGTGGGCGAACGCGAGGAGGGGGAGCATGCTGTGGCGGTGCGTGAGCGCCACGGGGGAGACCTCGGCAGCCTGCCCGTCGAGAAGTTCGCCGAGCGCCTGCTGGGAGAGCTATACTCCGCGACATTGAAGCCGCGCAAATCCTCAGAGCGCCACGCCTAACATTCACTTGACGCGCGGCCACAAAAGCTAGTGCCGGTCCCCCGTAGATTTGACCGGCGCCCGCCCGAGCGGGACACGACGAGGGTCAACGAGCGTATCCGCGTGCCCGAGGTGCGGTTGATCGACGACAAGGGAACGCAGATCGGCGTGCTCACGACCGCCGACGCGCTCGTCTTCGCACAGGAGCGCGAACTCGATCTCGTCGAGGTCGCCCCCGAGGCGCACCCGCCGGTGTGTCGCGTGCTGGACTACTCCAAGTACAAGTACGAGCAGGCCCAGAAGCTCAAGCAGGCGCGCAAGCACCAGCAGCAGATCACCGTTCGCGAGATCAAGTTCCGGCCCAAGATCGCCGAGCACGACTACGACACCAAGAAGCACCACGTCGAGCGGTTCCTCCGCCACAAGGACAAGGTGAAGGTCACGATCATGTTCCGCGGCCGCGAGGTGACCCACCCCGAGCGCGGAACCGCGATCCTCGACCGGCTGGCCGAAGAGCTCTCCGAGCTGGGCGTCGTCGAGCAGCGTCCGATGCAGGAAGGACGCAACATGACGATGATGATGGCCCCCTCCAAAGCGGTGCTCGCCGGCCGGGCCGACGCCGACCACGCCGGCGATACCGACGCTGACGGCGCGGTCGCGGCAGCGGCTGTGGTTGACGACGCCGCGGCAGGGAGCGCGGCCACGAACGAGACTGTGGACGCCGCCGGCGAGACCCCCGAGACGGGTGAGGCCGCCGATGTCCCGAGCGCCGAGGAGGCCGAGGCGACTGGGGCACAGGTGCCCGAGGGTGAGGATTCGGTCGGCCGGGACGGGCAGGGCCCAGTGGCCGGGGCGCCGGTCGCCGACGGCCCGACCGCCGCCGCGGGCACGGCCGTGCCATAATCGACGGCCAGCGACCATGCCCAAGATGAAGACACACTCCGGCGCGAAGAAGCGCTTCAAAGTAACGGCCTCCGGCAAGGTGCGCGGCCGGCACCCCTTCACGAGCCACATCCTCGAGAAGAAGTCGCCGAAAAAGAAGCGTGCGCTGGGCAGGCCTGCGATCGTGCACGAGGATGACGTGCCTCGCATCAAGCGGATGCTCGGGGTGGGCAAGTGACCAGGGTCAAGCGATCGGTCAACGCGCGCAAGAAGCGCCGCGCGACACTGGAGCTGACCAAGGGATTCCGCGGCGAGGCCCACTCCAACTACAAGCGCGCCAAGGAGGCGCTGCTCAAGGCGGACGCTTATGCCTACCGCGACAGGCGCAACCGCAAGCGCGACTTCAGGCGTCTGTGGATCACGCGCATCAACGCGGCGGCGCGGATCAACGGAATGAGCTACTCGCAGTTCATGCACGGCCTGTCAGTCGCCGGCATCGAGCTGGACCGCAAGGTGCTCGCGGACATCGCCGTGCGCGACGCCGACACCTTCCGACGTTTCGCCGAGGTCGCCCGCGAGGCGTCGGCTGTCTGACCCCCGGCTCGGCCGGGGGACCGGCACCGACACTGACAGCCTCCCGGGCGTCGCTCCTTTGAAAGGACGGCGCCCTTTTTGTTTGCCGAACAACGACCAACCACCTGAGAGCTCGGACATGACCCACATCGCATCCCCACAGAATCCCCGCCTGAAGGCCGTCCGCCGCCTGCACACCAAGCGCGAGCGCGGGCGCCACGGCAGGTTCCTGGCGGAGGGTGAGGACCTCGTCGCAGCCGCCCAGCACGCCGGGCGTGCCGCCGTGGAGGGCTACCGCCTCGCCGGCTCGGGGCTCGGCGGGGATGATTTTCTTGATGTCGAGCGCTCCGCGCTCGCGAGCGTCTCCACGCTCGGATCGGGCACGCGCGTGATCGGCGTGTACGAGCAGCGCTGGGATGCGCCGGTCGGGCCGCTGTGTGTGTATCTGCACGGGGTCGGGGACCCCGGTAACGTCGGCACGGTGCTGCGCTCGGCGCAGGCCTTCGGAGCTTCCTGCGTCGCGTTCGGTCCGGGCTGCGCCGATCCTCACGGGCCCAAGGCGGTGCGGGCCAGCATGGGTGCGATCTTCGCGGCGGTGCTGGTGCGCGTGAGCGATGTGGCCGACCTGCCCGGGGAGCGCGTCGCGCTGGACGCCTCCGCGACCGAGCCGCTGCGGGGCCCGATGGATCCCGCGCAGGGCGCGATCACGCTACTGGTGGGCTCAGAGCGCGACGGCCTGCCCGCCGACGTGCTCGCCGCGAGCGACCGTTGCGCGCGCATACCGATCGTCTCCGAGTCGCTCAACGCCGCGATGGCCGCGACGGTGGCGCTGTACGAGATGACCCGCCGACCATCTAGGGTCCCGGCGTCATGATTGAACGGATCGAGCAGCTGCGGACGCAGGCCGAGGGGGAGATCTCGCGGGCGGACTCCAGCGAGGCCCTCGAGGAGCTGCGGGTGCGACATCTCGGGCGCAGGGCGGAGCTGCCGCAGATGCTGCGGGAGGTCGCGGGGCTGGCGGTGAAGGAACGGGCCGCGGTCGGCCAGGCGGCCAACGCGGCGCGTCAGGCGCTCGAGACGATGATCCAGGCGCGCGTCGCCCAGCTCGCCGGCGAGGAGCTCGAGGCGAGCCTGCGGGCCGACCGCGTCGATGTGACGCTCCCCGGCGCCCCGCCCCAGACGATCGGCCGCCTGCACGTGCTCACGGCCACGCGGCGCGAGCTCGAAGACATCTTCCTCGGCCTCGGCTTCACGGTGATGGAGGGGCCAGAGGTGGAGACCGTTCACTACAACTTCGACGCCTTGAACCACAGCCCGACTCATCCCGCGCGGGCACGCACCGACACCTTCTACGTCGAGGGCCCGCCCGGGGGTTCTGATCTCGTGCTGCGCACGCACACCTCGCCGATGCAGGTGCGGGCGATGGAGGCGCACCCGCCGCCCCTCTACGTGGTGATCCCCGGCCGCGTCTACAGGCCTGACTCGGACGCCACCCACACCCCGCAGTTCCATCAGATCGAGGGCCTGGCGGTCGACGAGGACATCACGCTGGCCGATCTGAAGGGAACGCTCTTGGAGTTCGCGCGCGCGGTGTTCGGCGACGAGCGCGACGTGAGGCTGCGGCCGCACTTCTTTCCGTTCACCGAGCCGAGCGTGGAGGTCGACGTCTCCTGCTTTCACTGTGACGGAAAGGGTTTCCTGCGCGACGGAGCGCGCTGCTACCTGTGCAAGGGCGAGGGCTGGCTGGAGGTACTCGGCGCCGGCGAGGTCGACCCCAACGTCTACTCGCACGTTCCGACCACCGAGCGCAACGCGCCCGGCTATGACCCCGAGAAGATCCAGGGGTTCGCGTGGGGTCTGGGCGTCGAGCGCATCGCGATGCTCAAGCACGGCATCCCCGATCTGCGCCTGTACTACGAGAATGACCTGCGCTTCCTGGAGCAATTCTGATGAGGGTCCCGCTGCCATGGCTGCGCGAGTACTGCGACCCCGACCTGGACGTCGGCGGCATCGAGGAGCGCCTGACGATGACCGGGACCAAGGTCGAGGCGATCCACCGCCACGGCGTGGCCTCCACGGAGCACTTCGTGGTCGGGCGCGTGCTCGAGGCGGGCCCCCACCCGGACGCCGACCGGCTGAAGGTGTGCATGGTCGACGTCGGCGAGGACGATCCCGCGACGATCGTGTGCGGGGCGCCCAACGTGGCCGGCGGGCAGACCGTGGCGGTGGCGCGGCCCGGCGCCGTCATGCCGGACGGCACCAAGCTCAAGCACGCCAAGCTCCGCGGCGTCGTCTCCGAAGGAATGATCCTGGCCGAGAACGAGCTCGAGATCGGCTCTGGCGGCGAGGGGATCATGGT
The DNA here is from genome assembly GCA_017882445.1 of Solirubrobacteraceae bacterium. Classification (GTDB taxonomy): domain Bacteria; phylum Actinomycetota; class Thermoleophilia; order Solirubrobacterales; family Solirubrobacteraceae; genus Palsa-744. Next base: position 16,655 of record JADGPK010000031.1, on the reverse strand, counting down.
GCTCGACGGGCTGCTCCCCGACTCCGGACCACGCCGTGCCGGCGCGGTGCCCCGCCCCGGCACGTCGCTGGCCGACGTGCTGCCGATAGCGATGGACGTGGTCGAGCTGGAGATCACGCCCAACCGGCCGGACTGCCTCGGCGTCTACGGCGTGGCGCGCGAGCTGCACGCGGCGACCGGCGCGGACCTCGCGCAGGCTCCCTGGAGCGAGGACGTCGGATCGCAGGGGCCGGTCGCCGAGGCGAGCGTGACCGTCGAATGCCCGGACCTGTGTCCCCGCTTCACAGCGCGCGTGTTCGAGAACGTCACGATCGGGCCCTCGCCGACGTGGTTGAAGGCTCGCCTGTCCGCGGCCGGCATGCGGACGATCAACAACGTCGTCGACATCACCAACTACGCGATGCTGCTCACAGGCCAGCCGCTGCACGCCTTCGACCTCGACCGCGTGGCGGGTGCCCGGCTGACGGTCCGCCGGGCCAAGGAAGGCGAGCAGGTGCAGACGCTCGACGGGCAGGCAAGGACGCTCGACGGCGAGATGGTCGTGATCGACGACGCCGAAGGGCCGACGTCGATCGCCGGGCTGATGGGGGGCGCGCGCTCGGAGGTCGAACCGGACACCACGCGCGTGCTGCTCGAGGTGGCGACCTGGAGCGGGCCGAACATCCACCGCAGCTCGTGGGCGCTGGGCCTGCGCAGCGAGGCCTCGGGTCGCTTCGAGAAGGGCCTGCAGCCGGAGCAGTGCATGCACGCCCAGGCGATCGCGACGCGCCTGATGATCGAGCTGTGCGGCGCGGACGTGGCGCCCGGCACGATCGACGTCGGCTGGGAGGCGCCGCCCGCGCAGGCGATCCGGCTGCGCGAGGGGCGCGTGCGGGCAATCCTCGGGGTGGCGGTGTCAGTGCAGCGCCAGGCCGAGATCCTGCGGGCGCTCGACTTCGCCACCGAGCCGGTGAAGGATGGCCTGGAGGTGAGCGTTCCGGCGCTGCGACGCGACGACGTCACGCGCGAGATCGATCTGATCGAGGAGGTCGCCCGCATCGACGGCCTCGAGAGCCTGCCGGCAACGCTGCCCGCGCGCCGCGGCGCCGCGGGCAGGCTCACGCACGCCCAGCGGGTCCGCCGTGCGGCCGAGGACGCGATGGTGGGCCGAGGCCTGCACGAGATCGTCGGCTGGAGCTTCACCGAGCCCGCTCTCCTCGACCGGCTGCGCCTGCCGGCCGAGGACGCGATGCGCCGCGTGGTCGCGCTCGAGAACCCCCTGTCGGAGGGGCAGTCGATCATGCGCCCGACCCTGCTCGGCTCGCTGCTGGACGCGGCGCGCCACAACGTCTCGCGCAACGGTCCGGATATCGCGATCTTCGAGTCGGGCACCGTGTACCGCGCCTCGCACGAGGGCCCGTTGGCCGACGAGCATCACGCGCTGGCGGTCCTCCTGAGCGGCTCGCTTGCGCCCCGCTCGTGGCGCGTGCGTCCCGGCCAGGCGGACTTCTTCGCCGCCAAGGCGCTGCTCGACGCGCTGCTCGACAGGTTCCATCTCGACTGGTCGGTCGAGCCCACGAGCTGGCCGTTCCTGCACCCCGGGCGCAGCGCCGCGGTGCTCTCAGGCGGTGAGACGTTGGGGTTCCTCGGCGAGCTGCATCCGCTGGTTGCGGGCGCCTGGGACCTCGAGCGCACGGCGGCGTTCGCCATCGACCTCGGCAAGGTGGCGGCGCTCGCCTCGCCGCTGCTCGCCTTCGGCGCCTTCGGGCCGTTCCCCGCGCTGCGCCAGGACCTCGCGGTCACGCTGCCCGTGTCGGTGGCGGCGGGCGAGGTGCTCGAGCGCGTGCGGGCCACGGCGGGGGAGACCCTGGACGATGTGAGCGTGTTCGACGTCTACACCGGCGCGCAGGTCGGCGAGGGGCGCCGGTCGCTCGCGCTCGCGCTCAGCTTCCGCGCGCTGGACCGGACGCTCACCGACGAGGACATCGCGCCCGTGCGCGAGCGGATCGTGGCGGCGCTAGGCGAGATCGGCGGCGAGCTGCGTGGCTAGCGGCGCCCCACAGCCTCACGCGCAGGGTGGCCCGCGGGTGATCGTCGCCGGGGCGACCGGCTTCGCGGGCGCGCTGGCGGCCTATCTGCTCTGGCGCCATCCGGACTTCGAGCTGGTGTCCGTGATCGGCCGCTCGGAAGAGGGCAGACGCCTTGACGACCTCTATCCCCGCTACCGAGTGCCCCTGCCGATCGAGCGGCTCGACCTCGATCGGCTTGACGGGGTGGATGCGGCGGTCGTCGCATACCCCCACGCCGCCGCTGCCCCCACCGTGGGAGCGTTGCTCGAGCGCGGCGTGCGCATCGTCGACCTCAGCGCCGACTTTCGCCTGCGCTCGCAGGCCACGTATGAGCGTTGGTACGGCGAGCATCCGCGGGCGGATCTGCTCGCAGAAGCCGTCTACGGGCTAACAGAGCTGCACCGCGAGAAGATCGCGGGCGCGGCGATCGTCGCCAACCCGGGCTGCTATCCGACCGCGTCGCTCCTGGCGCTCGCGCCGCTCGCCCGCGCCGGGCTCATCGCCGACGTGGTCATCGACGCCAAGCAGGGCATCTCGGGGGCGGGGCGCGCCTTCGATGAGACGACGCATCTGTCGATGGCAGGCGAGAACATCCTCCCCTACAAGGTCGCCGCCCACAGGCACACGCCCGAGATCGAGGAGCAGCTCGCCCTGCTCGGCGCCGAGCTGGCGGTCCAGCTGCAGACGCACCTCGTCCCGCTGGACCAGGGCGAGCTGGCCAGCTGCTACGTGACGCCGACGCGGGTGATCGCCGCCACGGAGCTGGCGGAGCTGTTCGCCGATGCGTACGCGGGCGAGCCGTTCGTCGAGCTGGCGGACGAGCCGCCGGGGGTGCGCGAGGTGCGCGAGACGAACTTCTGCCGGATCTTCGCGGCCGCCGACGCTCACACCGGCAAGGTGCTGGTGTTCTCGGCGATCGACAACCTCTGGAAGGGAACCTCCTCACAGGCCGTGCAGAACCTCAACCTGATGTTCGGCCTCCCCGAGACGAGGGGCCTGGCGTGAGCGCCGCACTCGAGGGTCAGACCCGCGGCGCTCCCTTCTTCCGCTCGCGCTGGGTGCCCCGCCCGCCGCACGTGCGCGAACTCGGGCTGGACGCGGGGCTCCCCGCCGGCTTCCGCGCCGCCGGTGTGCCCGCCGGCATCAAGGACAGCGGCAAACCCGACGTCGGCCTGCTCGTGTGCGACAGCTCGACTCCCGTCAGCGCCGCGCGCTTCACCGCGTCCGGGACCCCGGCGGCGCCCGTGCTGCTCACCAGCGAGCGCTGCCGGCTTGGCGCCCTGCGCGTGGTGCTGGCCAACTCCGGCTGCGCGAACGCCGCGACGGGCCAGCGCGGGCTCGACGATGCCGCGAAGACCCAGGGCGCGGCCGCTCTCGCCGCGGGCGTCGACCCGGCCGAGGTCGCGCTCGCGTCGACCGGTGCGATCAGCCATCAGCTCCCCATGGACGCGATGCTGAAGGGAATCCTCGCGGCCCGGGGACGGCTGAGCCGGGACGGCGATTCCGATTTCCAGCAGGCGATCGAGACGACCGACGCGTTCGAGAAGCGAGCCAACCTCGAGGTCGAGCTGCCCTCCGGAACGGTGCGCCTGAGCGCCCAGTGCAAGGGCGCCGGGATGATCTCGCCGCGCTTCGCCACGATGCTCTGCTTCGTGGAGACGGACGCCGCCCTGGCGGCCGAGGCGGCTGACCTGCTGCTGGGCGTATGCGTCAAGCGCTCGTTCGACCGCGCGTCGGTCGACGGGCAGCTGTCGACCAACGACACCGCGATCCTGATGTGCTCGGGTGCCAGCGGCGTGCCCGTGGCGAGCGAGAGCGAGGACGAGCTGCGCTTCGGCGAGGCGCTGGACGCGCTCCTGCGAGCGCTCGCGATCATGATGGTCGCCGACGGCGAGGGCGCCAAGCGGCTCGCGCGCGTCGTGGTCGGCGGGGGTGCCTTCGACAGCGCCGAGGCGGCGGCCCGCGCGGTCGCCAACTCTCCGCTCGTGAAGGCAGCCCTGCATGGCGGCGACCCCAACTGGGGCCGCATCGTCCAGGCCGTCGGCGCGGCCCTGCCGGGTACGGCGCCACTGGCGGTGGACATCTCGATCGAGGGGATCCAGGTCTGCTCGGCCGGAACGGCGATCCCCCACGATCAAGCGGCGCTCGCACGCGCGGTGCAGCGCCAGGAGGTCGAGTACGAGATCGCCCTTCCGGGCGTCGGCGCCGAGACCGAGGTGTTCTTCTCGGACCTCTCGGCGCGGTATGTGAGCATCAACGCGGACTACACGACATGAGCACGCACGGCGGAGCCGCGTGCTCGTGCGAACCCGAAGGCGATCCGGAGAGGCAATGGCCATGCGCGACGTAGGCACGCTGCTCGAGGCGCTTCCCTACATCAGGGAGTTCCACGGCAAGACCGTGGTGATCAAGTACGGCGGCGCGGCGATGGAGGATCCGGCTCTGCGCGAGGAGTTCGCGCGTGACGTCGTGCTGCTCAAGTACGTCGGTCTCAACCCGATCGTGGTGCACGGCGGCGGCCCGGAGATAACGGGCTACATGGAGCGCCTGGGCCTCCCGGTCGAGTTCGTCGGCGGCCTGCGCGTGTCGGACGCGGACACGGTCGAGGTGGCGAAGATGGTCCTGGTCGGCAAGGTCAACAAGGAGATCGTGCTGCGCCTGAACCGCCATGGCCAGCCGGCGGTGGGTCTGTGCGGCGATGACGGCTCGCTGTTCCGCGCCGCGCGCCGCGCCGCGCCCGGAGGCGAGGACATCGGCTTCGTCGGACGCATCGAGCGCGTCAACGTCGGCGTGATCGCACACATCTCGAGCGACTACATCCCCGTGATCGCCTCGGTCGGGGCCGACCGCGAGGGGAACTCCTACAACATCAACGCCGACGAGGCCGCTGGCGCGGTCGCGGGCGCGCTCGGCGCCTACAAGGTGGTGTTCCTCACCGACGTCCCCGGGTGGCTGGAGCGGGCGGCCGATCCAGCGAGCCTGATCAGGCAGGCGAGCGCCAAGCAGGTCCGCGAGGCGCTCCCCGGCCTGCAGGGCGGGATGCTTCCCAAGCTGGAAGCGTGTGTCGAGGCGATCGACAACGGTGTCAGCGCCGCGCACATCCTCGACGGGCGGATCGCGCACTCGCTGCTTCTGGAGCTCTTCACCGACGCAGGGATCGGCACGAAGATCGAGGCCGCGTCGTGAGCCTGGCAGAGCTGCAGGAGCTCGAGAGCGCCAGCGTGATCGCCTCCTACGCGCGCACGCCCGTGGAGTTCGTGCGCGGCGAAGGTCCGCGCCTGTGGGACGCCGAGGGCAACGAGTACCTGGACTTCCTGTGCGGGATCTCGGTGACGAACGTCGGGCACTGTCACCCGCGCGTCGTCGAGGCGGTGCGCGACCAGGTCGCGCGGCTGATGCACGTGAGCAACCTCTTCTACACCGAGCCCGCGATGCGCCTGGCCGAGCGCCTGTCCGCCAGCAGCCTCGGCGGCAAGGTCTTCTTCTGCAACTCGGGCGCCGAGGCCAACGAGGCCGCGATCAAGCTCGTGCGCAAGGCGCGCCGCACAGGCGACGTGGTCGTCGTTCACGGCGCCTTCCACGGGCGCACCTACGGCGCGCTGTCGGCGACCCCGCAGGAGGCCAAGCAGGCACCGTTCGCTCCGCTCGTGCCGGGCTTTCGCGCCGTCGCGCCGGAGCCGGGCGCGCTGTCGGCGGCGGTCGATGAGCGCACCGCCGCGGTGATGCTCGAGCCGATCCAGGGGGAGGCGGGCGTGCACGTGCTCTCCGAGGAGCTGCTGCAGGCCGCGCGGGCGGCGTGCGACGAGCACGGCGCCGCGCTGGTGTTCGACGAGATCCAGTGCGGGATGGGCCGCACCGGCACGCTGTGGGCGTATGAGCAGACCGGCGTGATCCCCGACGCGATCACCGTCGCCAAGGCCCTCGGCGGCGGCCTGCCGATCGGTGCGCTCGTCACCGGCGAGCGCCTCGCCGACGTCCTTGAGCCGGGCGATCACGGCTCGACCTTCGCCGGCGGGCCGGTGATCGCCGCGGCGGCGCTGGCCGCGCTCGCGCTGACCGACGATGAGACCATGCTGGAGAACGTGCGCGAGCGCGGGCATGCTCTCGCCGCGGGGCTCGAGCGCCTGCCCCACGTCGTCTCGGTGCGCGGACGCGGGTTGATGCTCGCCTGCGAGCTCGACGTCCCGGCGCCCCCGGTGGCGCGTCGCGCCCTGTTCGAGCAGCGGCTGATCGTCAACGCGACCGGGCCGACGACGCTGCGGCTGCTGCCTCCGCTGACGATCGGGGAGGCCGAGGTGGACGACGCGTTGGGGCGGTTGGATTCCGCCCTGGAGGACCAGTAGCAGCGATGCGGCGGGAGCTCGACGGCGGATTCACGCTCGACGATGATCCGCGGCGGGTCGACGTGGACGCCGTTCACGCGTTCATCAGCCAGGAGTCCTACTGGGGCGCCGGCCGGCCACGGGAGCTGGTCGAGAGCGCGATTCGCGGCTCGACGCGAGTGGTGGGCCTGTACCGTGATGACGAGCAGATGGGCTTCGCGCGTGCAGTGTCCGATGGCGCGACCGTCGCCTACCTGGCCGACGTATACGTGCTCGGCCCCTTTCGCGGGCGCGGGCTCGGTCTGGAGCTGGTGCGCGAGATCGTGGACGGCGGGCCGTTGGCGCACGTGTGGTGGCTGCTGCACACGGCCGATGCCCAGGTCCTGTACTCCAAGCTGGGTTTCACTGACGCTCCGCCCGTGCATCCAACGATGGAACGTGCGAGGCGCTCGAGTCCGCGCGGCGAGTCTGGTGGCGCGGAGCCACGCCTCCGCAGTAGTCTTCCCCGCCCGTGACCAGCGAGCACCCGAACACCACGCCGCGCACGGCCTCCTATGAGGCCGACCCCGAGCAGGTGCACCGCGTCCTCTTGCTCTACTCCGGCGGTCTCGACACGAGCGTGATGCTGAAGTGGATCCAGGATCAGTACCACGCGGAGGTCATCTGCCTGACGGTGAACCTTGGGCAGCCCGGCGAGGACTACGAGGTGATCGAGGGCAAGGCGCTGCAGCTCGGCGCGTTGGACTGCCACGTCGTCGACGCGCGCGAGGAGTTCGCGCGCGAGTACCTCACGCCGGCGATCAGGGCGAACGCGCTCTACGGCGGCGGCTATCCGCTGTTCACCGCGCTCGGCCGGCCGCTGATCGCGAAGCTGGCGGTCGAGCACGCCCGCATGGCCGGCTGCGACACGATCGCGCACGGCTGCACGGGCAAGGGCAACGACCAGGTGCGTATCGAGGCGACGATCGCGACGCTGGCCCCCGAGCTGAAGGTGATCGCGCCGGTGCGCTCCTGGCAGATGGGCAGGGAGGAGGAGATCGCATACGCCCGCGAGCACGGAATTCCGGTCAAGGGCGGGACCGAGGCGACGCCGTACTCGATCGACGACAACCTGTGGGGCCGCTCCTCGGAGGGGCGCTGGATAGAGGATCTCGCCCACGCGCCGGAGGACGACGTCTTCCAGCTCGTCACGCGCCCCGAGGACGCCCCCGATGATCCCGAGCACGTGGAGCTGACATTCGAGCGGGGAGTCCCCGTGGCGCTGAACGGGGAGGCGCTCGCGCTGGTCGAGCTGATCGAACGGGTCGCCGACATCGCCGCCCGCCACGGCGTCGGGATCATCGACCACATCGAGGATCGGATCGTCGGGCTGAAGGTGCGCGACATCTATGAGGCTCCAGCGGCGGCGATCGTGCTGCCGGCGCATCAGGAGCTCGAGCGGCTCGTGTGCACGATCCACCAGAACCAGTTCAAGGGACAGCTCGACCGCCAGTGGGCCTACCTCGTATACGCCGGCCTGTGGTGGGAGCCGCTGCGCGCGGACCTGGATGCGTACATGGACCACGTCAACGAGCGCGTCACCGGGAGGATCGGCACGAAGCTCTACAAGGGTCACGCCCGCGTCGTCACGCGCGCCTCCGCCAACGCCGTCTATGACGCGAGCCTCGCGTCGTTCTCTGAGTCCGGGGGCCTCTTCTCGCAGTCGGCCTCGCCGGGGTTCATCGAGCTGTGGTCGCTGCAGTCGCGCATGGCCTGGCGTCTGCATAACGAGTAGGGCATGGGGGTAGCATGATGCGCGTGAGCGGCACCCGCTACAGGATCCTCGGCTATGTGGTCTGGCACGGCGGCAAGTGGTACCTGCGCCGGCGGCTGCCCTCCGCGAGAACGCTCGCGCTCTCGGTGCTCACCGCCGTCACCGTGCTGAGCGCGGCGGCCATCCTCACCAGGCGTCTGGCGAGCTGAGCGGGCCGCTCCTCTGAAACACGCTCCCGGGTCGTCCGGTGCGCCCCTTAGTTTGCCGGGCAAGGTGATTGCCGACGGAAACGAGACGCCGGGCGGAGACCCGCCCGGCACGGCCGAAGGGCCGACCGATCTCAGATCGGGGGCACCGCCGCCGAAGGCGGGGGTCAGGACCGAGGGCGACCTGCTCGCCGAACGCCGCGCCCGCCGGGCGGCCGAGAGCGGCGAGGCCGTGCTGACGCGACGCGCGGAGGCGGCGGAAGCCACCGTTCACACGCTCGAACGTCATGTGGCGACGCTCCAGCAGCGGTTGAGCGAATCCGAGCAGGAGCAGACGCGGATCGCCGAGGCGCTCGAGCTGGAGCGGGCCGCGGCACTCGAGCGCGAGCACGAGCTGCGACGGGTCAAGCAGCGCGAGTACGCCGAGCAGCAGCTGCGCGTCGAGGCCGAGGACCGCCTCATCGGCCTGGACCGCGAGAGCGGCGCCGAGAGCGAGCGGCTGGAGCGCCGGCTGAGCGCGAGCGAGGAACGCGCGCGCGAGTTCGCCGGCCGGCTGGAGGACCTTCAGCGCCAGCTTGCCGAGGCCGAGCAGTCTGCGGCGGCCGAGCGTGCGGCGGTTCGCCGCGCCGAGCAGGAGCTGCAGGTGCGTCTCGGCGAGCTCGAGCGCCGCGCGTCGGAGATGCAGCGAGGGCTCGAGGCCGAGCGGGCCGCGCGCGAGCGCACCGAGAGCCTGCTGGAGAGCATGCGCCAAGGTCACCGTCAGATGGAGGGGATCGTCGGCGACATCAGGGGGATCGTGCAGCGGTTGATCGGCGCGGTCGCGGCGGCGCGCCGGGAGGGAGCGAGCGTGGCGTTGGCGGCGGCAGCCGAGCCAGAGCCCGGCGTCGGTCTCCAGCCGCGGAAGTCCTCGCCGCCCGCGCCCGGATCCCCGGGCCCCAACGCTTCGGTGGAGGCTCGCGGCGCTGAGATGGCCGACGCGCTCGCCGCGGCGGTCGAGCGCCTGCGCGCGCGCGCGGAAGCCACTCCGGCGCCCGAGCACAAGCCGGCGGGTGCTCCCCTCGTGCGCCCGGCGCACAAGCACAGCATGTCCTTGATCGCACGCTGGCGGATAAGACGCAAACAGCGGCGGACCCGCTGAGACTCCGCCGCCCGGACGCATAGCATCCAGTCTCAGTGAGCACCCCGTCCTGCGCCCATCTGCACGTCCACTCCGAGTACTCGCTGCTCGACGGCGCGTGCAAGATCGACGCGCTGGCCGCACGCGCGGCTGCATTCGGCCAGCCCGCGCTCGGACTGACCGACCACGGCGTGATGAACGGCGCGGTGGAGCTCTACAAGGCCGGTAAGAAGCATGGTGTCAAGGCGATCATCGGCTGTGAGATCTATCTCGTGGCCGACCACACGGCCGGCTCTTCGGTGCGCACCGAGCGCAACCATCTCACGCTCCTCGCCGCCGACGACACGGGCTATCGCAACCTCGTCAAGCTCTCCTCGGCCGGGTTCCTGGAGGGTCTCCAGAGGGGCAAGCCGACCGTGGACCTGGCCCAGGTCGAGCGCTACTCGGAGGGCGTGATAGCGCTCACCGGCTGCCTGGCTTCGCGCTTCTGTCAGCGCCTGCTGGAGGACCGGCCCGAGGAGGCGCGCGCGCACGCTGATGACCTGCTGCGCGTCTTTGGCCCTGAGAACGTGTACTTCGAGGTTCAGAAGAACGGCCTGGCGGCCCAGGAGAAGTGCAACGAGGGGATCGTGCGGATCGCCCGCGAGGTCGGGGGCAGCCTGGTGGGGACCGGCGACGTGCACTATCTGCGCCGCGAGGACCACGAGCACCACACCGCGCTGCTGTGCGTGCAGACCAAGAGCACGATCGCCCAGCCCAAGCTGACGTTCGAGACGAACGAGTTCTACCTGCGTGACAGCGCGGAGATGACGGCCGCCTTCGCGCAGTGGCCGGAGGCGATCGCGAGCACGCTGGAGATCGCCGAGCGCTGCTCGGTGGAGCTAGAGCTCGGCAAGCAGCTGATCCCGCGCTATGAGACGCCCGACGGCGCCTCCGAGCGCGAGTACCTGCGCGAGCGGGTGCGCGACGGCCTGGCGCTGCGGTATGGCGATCCCGCGCCAGCGCAGGCGGTCGAGCGCATGGAGACGGAGCTCGAAGTGATCGACAGGATGGGCTTCAACGCCTACTTCCTGATCGTGTGGGACTTCGTCAAGTTCGCCAAGGAGAACGGCATCGCGGTCGGGCCGGGCCGCGGCTCGGCGGCCGGATCGATCGTCTCCTATTGCCTGGCGATCACCGACGTGGACCCCCTGCGCTACGACCTGCTGTTCGAGCGCTTCCTGAACCCCGAGCGCGTGTCGATGCCAGATATCGACATCGACTTCTCGGTGCGCGGGCGCGAGCGGGTGATGCGCTACGTGACCGAGAAGTACGGACGCGACTCGGTCGCGCAGATCGTCACCTTCGGCAAGATGTTCCCGCGCGCGGCCACCCGCGACGCGGCGCGCGTGCTCGGCTACGACTACGGCGCCGGCGACCGCCTGGCGAAGCTGATCCCCGATCCGATCATGGGCCGCTCGCCCTCCTTCGCGGACTGCATGAAGTCCGGCCAGCCGCTGCGCAAGGCGTGCGACGAGGATCCGCAGGCGAAGCAGATCATCGACGTCGCCCAGGGTCTCGAGGGCATCGTGCGCAACTCCTCCATCCACGCGGCCGCTGTGGTGATCGCCGATCGGCCGCTGACCGACATCGTGCCGCTGCAGCTGGCCGACGCGGGCACCGACGAGAACGGGGAGCGCGTGTTCCGCACGGTCACCCAGTTCTCGATGAAGCCGATTGAGGAAATCGGCATCCTGAAGATGGACTTCCTCGGGCTGCGCAACCTCGACGTGATCGAGGACGCGCTCGACATCATCGAGCGCTCTACAGGCGAGCGCCCCGACATGGCCACGCTGCCGCTCGACGACGCCAACACCTATGAGATGCTGGCCCGCGGCGACTCGGTGGGGGTGTTCCAGTTCGAGTCGGAGGGCATGCGCGAGGCGCTCAAGAAGGTCGGGCCGACCGAGTTCGAGGACCTGATCGCGCTCAACGCGCTCTACCGGCCGGGCGCGATGGACCAGATCCCGACGTACGCGCGCGGCAAGCACCGCCCCGAGGCGATCTCCTATCCCGACGAGCGGCTGCGCCCGATCCTGGAGTCGTCCAAGGGGGTGATCCTCTACCAGGAGCAGTCGATGCAGATCGCCAAGACGCTCGCCGGCTTTTCGGGCGCGAAGGCGGACGACCTGCGCAAGGCGATCGGCAAGAAGAACCGCGCGGCGATGGCGACGCTCAAGCCCGAGTTCGTCGAGGGCTGTCGCGCCTCGGGGACGAGCGCGCAGGTGATCGAGTTCCTGTGGAACACGAACGAGAAGTCGGCCGACTACTCGTTCAACCGCAGCCACGCCGCCTGCTACGCGCTGATCGGCTACCGCACGGGGTGGCTGAAGGCCAACTATCCGGCGGAGTACATGGCGGCGCTGATTTCCTCGGTGATGTCGACGAAGGACAAGGTGCCGTTCTTCGTGGCGCGCTGTGAGGACATGGGGATCGAGATCCTGCCCCCCGACGTCAACCTCTCAGACCACGAGTTCACGGTCGTCGAGGGCAACATCCGCTTCGGCCTCGACGCCGTCAAGGGAGTCGGCTACCAGGCTGTCGAGGCGATCAAGAGAGCGCGCGCGGAGGGCGGCGCTTTCACGTCGATCTGGGACTTCTGCGAGCGCGTCGACAACCGCACGGTCAACAAGAAGGCGATCGACGCACTGATCAAGTGCGGCGCGCTCGGCTCCACCGGCGCGAGCCGCAAGGGGATGCTGGCGGTGCTCGAGCAGGCCCAGGCGGCCGGCCAGAAGATCCAGCAGGACGCGCTCATCGGCCAGGGCTCGATCTTCGATCTGCAGGATGACGCGGGCGCCGGTTCCGGTGCGGCCACGGGCGGCCCCGGCGGCGCCCTGCGCGCGGCGCCCGGTCCCCTCGGACGGCCCGTGCGTCCGCCGATCCCCACCGAGGAGTTCGAGCAGCCCGAGCTGCTGGCCGTGGAGAAGGAAGCGATCGGCCTGTTCATCTCCGCGCACCCGCTCAAGCCACTGCGCGACGCTCTGCGCGCGCAGGTGGACTGCCCGCTCACTGCGCTGGCCGATCGCCGCGACAAGGACTGGGTGACCGTCGGCGGGATCATCACCGAGGCCAAGCGCATCCGCACCCGCAGCGGCGACCACATGATGGCCGCGACGCTCGACGATCTCGCCGGCTCTGTGGAGATGCTCGTGTTCGGCAAGGCGCTCGTCGAGCACGAGGCGACGCTGGCGGTCGACGAGGTCGTCGTCGTGAAGGGCCGCGTGGATCACAAGGAAGCAGGCAAGACCTGCCTGGTGGTGCAGACGGTGACGGCCTTTGCGCCCACGCAAGAGGAGATCGAGCGCGCCAGCGCCCGATTCGTGGCCGCGGAGGCGGCGGCCACGGCGATGTCCAGGCCGGTCCACCTGAGCGTCGCCGCGGCGGACCTCTCGCCGAGCTCGCTCGAGGAGCTCAAGCAGGCGATCGAGGAATTCCCCGGGCCCGCGGAGGTGCTGCTGGACATCCACACGAGCGCCGGGACGCGGCGCATGCGCCTCGGCGAGGAGTACCGCGTGCAGCACACGCCGACGTTGCGCGCAGAGCTCGAGCACGCGCTCGCCCCCGTCGCGCCCAGCGCAGCAACCGGCTAGCCGCGCGCCGCGACACCTCGCTCGCGCAGCGTCACGGCGAGCGCGACTTCCTCTGCGGACGCGCCCGAGCGATCCTCGCCGGGTGTCTCCAGAATGCACGGCAGGCCGGCCAGGGCAGGCGCGGACAGGAAGGCGGCGCAGCCCTCCTCGCCGAGCTCGCCGCGGCCGACGTTGGCATGGCGGTCGCGGTTTGACCCGAGCTGCGTCTGAGAGTCGTTGAGGTGCAGCGAGCCGACGCGGTCCAAGCCGATCTTCGCCGAGATCTCATCGAGCGTTTCGTCCATGCCGACAATCGTGCGGATGTCATAGCCGGAGGCGAACAGGTGGCAGGAGTCCAGGCAGAGCCCAAGTCGCTCGTCTCCGCCGCAGGCGGCGAGCAGGTCGGCGAGCTCGTCGACGGAGCGCCCCAGCGTTCCGCCCGCGCCGGCGGTGTTCTCGAGATGAAGCGGACAGTCCTCGCTGTCGGCGAGCGCCGCACGAATCGTCTCGCCCGCGCGCGCGATCGCGCTCGGCACGTCGCCGGTCTTGGCCGAGCCGGGGTGGAGGATCACGCCGCTACAGCCGATCTCGCGCCCGACGCGCAGCGAGGTGGTCAGCGAGGCGAGCGACTTGGCCTGGATGTCCGCGTCGTCGCTTGCGCAGTTGAGCAGGTAGACGGCATGGATCAGCACCGCGTCGATCTGGCTTGCGGCCATCGCCTCTCTGAACGCGGCCATGTCCTCCGCGCTGCGGGCCGTGGGTCTCCACATCCGCGGCGACTGGTTGAAGATCTGGATCGCCCGGCAGCCGCGCTCCACGCCCCGGTCGATAGCTTTCGGGAGGCCGCCCGCGGGCGAGACGTGCGCGCCGATTAGCATGCGAGCGGATTATGAGGGTTCACGGAAGGGCGCGCTGTAGAGCCATGTTTGGCTTGCCAGAGCGGAGCGCGCTCCGATGGTGTCCGGTTGAATCCGGTGATCTACTGGCCCGACTGGCCCGAGGAATGGCCCGAGCTGGCGACTGTCGCGCACGGGGAGCTAGAGAAGCCGACGTAGACCCGACGCGCCGAAGGTTACTGGTGAGCCTGTGCTGTCGCCGCGTGCAGAATGACGCCCGGACCGCGGGTAAGATGTGAGTCGACAGTCGGGTCTTTGGACGGACCTTCTAGATGGCAGGCGCGGCGTCCTCCGGGGCGCCGCTCCTGTATCCGGAGAGGCGAATAAAAGTTCCGTCGGATGCGGCCGTACAATGGAGATCACACTCACCACCATCGGTGAGCCGTCCAAATGAAACGAGTCTCGACATGTCAACTCACCCCGCTCTAGAGCCACGGGCTCTCGGGCTACCTCCTAACACGGCGTACCTCACAGCCGAGCCGCTGGAGGCCGACTTCACAACGGCTGACGGGTATCGCGCCGCCCACGACGTGTGGTTTGCCAACTGGCCACCTCCCCCGAACGGCGATGATCTCGCCGCGCAGCTCCGGCGACCGAACCTCCCAGCCGTACACCGTCGGCGAATCGTCACGAAGCTGGCGACCGTGCCAGCGATCCGTGTCGAAATATCCGGCGAAACAGAGAAGTCCCGCAACGAAGTAGAGGCGGAAATGGCCGCCGATGGTTGGCCGCCGCCGACGCCTCGTTTCACAGCTCAGCAACTCTCCGCCCCTTGCCAGGGGCAACGCACAATGACCAGGGCCCGCAGCAGTCTCGGCGGCTCACGTCGTCCCGCTGGCCGCCGCACCCGCTCGGCCAGCGCGTCGAGTAGCAGCAGCAGCGGCGACCCCGAACAATCCGATCCGCCGGAATACCGGCACGCGGACCTCGCGCCTTTCCCTCTAGTCGGTAGCAGCGCCCGACTTCTATCTGATTCTCTCGCCCGGATCGAGGGGGTGCGGTCATGATCGTGCCCGCCCACGCAGAGCCCGCGGTCGTGTCTGTGTTCGGGCACGGGGACCGTTACCTCGCCGACCAGGCATGGATATTCGAGGGGATGATTCACGCCCT
The DNA here is from genome assembly GCA_017882445.1 of Solirubrobacteraceae bacterium. Classification (GTDB taxonomy): domain Bacteria; phylum Actinomycetota; class Thermoleophilia; order Solirubrobacterales; family Solirubrobacteraceae; genus Palsa-744. The sequence continues at coordinate 1,592 of JADGPK010000031.1, read as the reverse complement.
CGGACGCTGGGAGCACAAAGAAGGCGCTAACAACAGCGTGAGGCGCCTGTACGCCGAGCGCGCCGTGCGCTCATGGCCGACCAGGCATTGCACGGTCGAATGGTCCCCAGTGGCGCTCATGGCCGACGTGCTTATGGATGTAGCGGCATGACTGGCGAGCACCCGAGCGGGCTCAGAATCACGACCGCCGACCTCTCGAAGTCACGGCCGGCACGGTGGGCGTGGAAGGATCGCCTCCCGATCGGCTATCTCTCCCTGATCCTCGGCAACGAGGGCGTTGGAAAGTCCTCTCTAGCCGCATGGATGATCGCCAGGCTGACACACGGCGACCTACCCGGCGACCTGCGCCACCAGCCGGTCAACGTCGCGCTTGTTGGAGACGAGGACAGCTTCCAGCACGTCTGGACCCCGCGCCTGCACGCCGCGGGGGCGAACCTCGAGCGCGTCAAGTCGATCGACAGGCCGGAAGGCGGCTACATCGAACTAAAGGCCGACCAGGAGCGTCTAGCGATGGCGTTCGACCTGGAGGACATCGGCTTCGCGTTCTTCGATGCGCTGATCGACAACCTCGGCGCCGGCGTCAACGACTGGCACGGCCGCGACGTGCGCGAAGCACTCCAGCCGGTTCGGTGGATCGCACGCGAGCAGGACATATGCACGCTCGGCTCGCTGCATCCGAACAAGCGAGGCGCCACGTTCCGCGATCTCGTGGCGGGTAGCTCCGCTTTCAATGCCGTGTCGCGTTCGTCGCTGCTGTTGGCGCAGCACCCGGAGGATGAGGCGCGCCGTGTCCTCGTGCGCGGAAAGGGCAACCTCAGCGCCACGCCGCCCGCCGTCGAGTTTGTCATCGAAGGCGCCCGCTTTGAGGCCAACGGCCACGACTTCAATGTGCCGAGGGCCGCGCACTTCGAGGCTTGCGATATGTCCGTCGAGGAGCTGATCGACACGGGCGGCGGTAAGGCGGCGGAGCACTCCAAAGTCGGGGATGCCGTCGAGATCATCGAAGCGCTGCTACCCCGAGACGGCGAGTGGCACGCCGCGGCGCCGATCTATGAAGCCTGCGAGGCCGACGAGATCGAAAAGCAGACGGTCAAGCGCGCTAAGAAACGGCTCGACCTGGAGCACCGCAGGGCACAGACGTTCCAGGCGCCGAGCGAATGGCGCTGGCCACACGGGACGCCACTGGGGACTAGTGATATCGAGGACCCGTGTGTCCCCAGTGTCCCGAGTGCAAACGCCCTTAGTTCTTACACACAGCACACACAGGACACACAGGACAGCGAAAACGATAGTCCCCAGTGCGTCCCCAGTGAGGCAGACGCCGAGCTCGAACGCCTTACCGCGAAGTTCGCCGAGAACGGCAACGGCCGCCATTGCCACTGTGAGCCGTCGCCAACGCCCGAGAACCTAGACGACGGGCTACATACCAAGTGCGGGAAACCTGTGCGCGGCGTGTTGGAGCCGTTGACATGAGCGCCGTGGGGAAGCCGACAACGCCCGCGCTCGCGTTGACAGTCGAGCAGGCGTGTGCGGCGCTGTCCGTGAGCTGGGACACGTTCAACGAGCACATCGCCGCTGATCTCAAGATCGTC
>JADGPK010000076.1 GCA_017882445.1 Solirubrobacteraceae bacterium | reverse complement strand
GTGGGGCAACGCGGAGCAAGCTACCCGCTCGGCTCGACGACGTGATTCCCTGCCGGCGTCGGAGAAAACACGGCTGATCGAGTTTATGCGCCCTACGCGTCGGGCCTCGGGGCGACGGACTTCCTGGCGGCCTCCTCGGAGTCGAGGACCTCGTAGGACAGCATCCGCCCCGAGTGGGCCTGACCGCGAGTGACGCACGCGTGGGGTTGCGCGCAACACACACTCGACGGGAAGGAGTCCCGCTGCTGCGGAGTCAATGCAAGCAGCGGGCGACCGCGGGTCGGCTGCCGCATACCCACTCGGGGATCGTTAGAGACCCCGTCGGGACCGCTTGGCCCGCCGGCAAACCGCCCGAACCCCGACACCAAACTACAGGAGACATACCAGTGCCTAGACCGTCAATTCTTGCTCTCGCAGTCGTCGCGCTAACCGTCGCCGGGTGCGGCAGCTCCAGCAACAGCACGTCGAGCCCCGCAACCACGAGCACGGCTGCGCCGACCGCCAACAGCGCCTTCCTAGCACCGCTGAAGACAGTCTCGACAGTCGCCTCGACGGTCCCCGCCAACGGCGATGTGAATCCGTACGGGATTGTGACCGTGCCCACCAGCGTGGGCAAGCTCCAGGCGGGCCAGATGCTGATCAGCAACTTCAACGCCAAGGAAAGTGCAAAGGAGAACGGTCAGGGCACCGGCACGACGATCGTGCAGATCTCGACCGCTGGGAAGGTCTCGTCGTTTGCGACGATCGATGCCAAGACGCTCCCCGGCCCATGCCCAGGCGGCGTGGGGCTGACGGCGGCGCTGAACATCCTCCCGGGCGGCTACGTCGTCGTGGGCAGCCTGCCAACGACCAACGGCAAGTCAGCGACCGCCAAGTACGGCTGCCTGATCGTGCTCGACAGCGAAGGGAAGGCGGTCGAGACGATCGCCGGCAAGAACATCCAGGGTCCCTGGGGCTCGACCGCTAAGAGCGAAGGCTCCAAGACCACGCTGTTTGTCAGCAACGCGCTCAACGGTGGTGCCGCGAAGGGCATCCACAAGATCGACAACTCGACCGTGCTGCGGATCGAACTGGAATCCGGCGAACACCAGACGCCGAAGGTGCTGAGCGAAACGGTGATTGCCAATGGCATCCCCTGGGTTGATTCAGCAGAAGCCCTCGTGCTCGGCCCGACCGGGCTCGCACTCGCCTCCGACGGGACGCTGTATGTGGCCTCGACCGAAGACAGCAAGATTCTCGCGATCTCCGAAGCGATGACGCGCACGACGCCCGCCGCGAAAGGCGGCACCGTCCTCACCGAAGGCGGCCACCTGAAGGAACCGCTCGGCATGGTGCTCGCACCGAGCGGCAACATCATCACGAGCAACGGTGGTGACGGCAACATGGTCGAAACGACACCCGCCGGTCAGCAGGTAGCCGTGCAGAGCGCCGACAAGAAGACCGGAGCCGGATCGCTGTTCGGGCTGGTGATCGCCCCCGAAGGCCACGGCATCTACTTCGTAGACGACGGCGAAAACACGCTCAACCTGCTGCACGAAGGCCAGCCGGTCACACAAACCACATCGAGCACCGCAGCATCCTCGACCGCGCCAAGCGAAAGCTCCACCAAGCCCGCGGCGTCCGCCACGACCGGCGGCGGGGAAGCACTCAGCCTCGAAGCGAACCCCGAAGGCCAGCTGAAATACAACAAGACGGCGCTGAGCGCGAAAGCGGGCAAGGTCGCGATCGACTTCACCGACATGGCGTCCCTGGCCCACAACATGACCGTGGCGTTGGCCTCCGGCGCGGTCGTCGGAGCCACACCGACATTCCAGGGCGGCTCAAAGACGCTGACGCTGACCCTCCAGCCCGGCACCTACAAGTTCTACTGCTCAGTCCCAGGACACCGGATGGCCGGAATGGAAGGAACGCTCACAGTCAAATAGACGACGGACCCTCCCCGCGCGGGCCGCGACGAGGCCGCCCAGTCTGGCTGCTCAGCTACAACCGCGGGGATGCGGAAGCCACGCTCGCCCTACGCGAATGGATCGCCTCCACAGTGGTCCCCGGGATCGAGGAGGTCAAGCGGCAGAGGCGTGGTGCGCCGCGAGTGAAATGACAGGGCGGGCACAAGGCTCACCCGCAAGACGCTGAGCCTCGCGCACGACTCGCCTAGCCATCGCATTAATTGCCAATGACGAACGATCGGAGCAGCCGACTTCGGCGTCGTGAACTCAGGAGGACGGTGCGCCGTCCTTGAGCGTGCTGAGCACTGCCTCATAGACGCCCGAGCCGTGACCGGCCTCGGTCACGCGCACGTTCTCATGCGCGGCGATGGCGGCTCGCATGGAGGGGTCGCGCTCGATGGCATTGGCGACGAGCCAGAAGACGTCGACCTGGGCGGCGCAGGCGAGGTCCTCGCGCGAGTCGCCCACGGCGAACGTCTCCTCACGGGAGTAGCCGCGCGCGCGGCGGTGGAAGGCGACAGCAGCGGCCTTGGACGCCCCGGCGGGCACGAGATGGTAGCCGCGCACATGCGGCAGACCGGCGAGCGCGGGCGAGCGCCGGTTGACCACGCCGTTGTCGACGAGCCGCAGATTCGCATGCCCGCGCTCGGCCAGGAGCCGATCCACCTCGACGGCCTCGACGAGACCGCGGAACAGGTGCGAGACCTCGCGCTCGACATGCCAGGGCTCGTGGTACTCGAGTCGTCCGCTGTAGTGCTCGAGCAGCAGTGCGGGAGCGCCCGAGCGCTCGATCTGCTCGGCGATCGTGAGCTCGCCGGGCATCAGCTCGCCGGTCAGCCAGTGCTCCTCCCCCTCCAGCACCACACACGCTCCGGCCTCGAAGACGAACGAGCTCTGGCCGAGCAGGCGCGAGTCCTCGAATACCTGCGCGCGCCGCCGGCCGGACATCAGGACGACCTCCACGTCCGTACGCAGGCACGCCTGCACGGCCCGTACGCCGTCGATCGTCACCGCCCCCTCGCCGTCGTGCAGCAACGACGCGCCACGCCCGAGCAGGGTGCCGTCGAGATCGAGATACAGGCAGCGCACGCGGCCGGGCCCGCTCACGCGACGCTCACGCTCTGAAGCGGCGGACGTTCGACAGGCCCGCCGTCGAGCCCGTGCAGGCGTCCTTCCTGTTCCAGGCGACGGGCGATCGTGGACAGCACCGTGGCGGCCATGGGGGTGAGCGCGGAGAGCGGCTGGTGGCGGTTGCGGTGCTCCTCGAGATCGACCTGAGCGATGCCCTCGAGTCCGACCTTCCGCCAGACGTCGATGAGCATCGCTACGCCGCTGGCCGCGAGCGACCCGTGCCTGCTCGTCGAGCTCGCCGGCCGCTGCCAGCAGCGCCGCAATGTGGTCGGCCCGGTCCAGCCACGAACGCGTGGGCGGCGCGGCGGGAAGTCGGCGGCGTCGACCACGCGCCGGATTGCGGCCGATGAGCTCGTACTCGACGGCGGCCTCGAGGATCGAGGCGAGCGCCGTCAGTGTTTTGTTGATCGTGGTCGGGCTGAGCTTCCCCTCCCGCGCCTTGGCGAGCCGGTAGTCATCGACGTCCTTGACCGTGATCTGATCGAGTCGTTTTGAGGCGAATGCAGGGAGCAGATGGTTTGTGAGGCGCCATTCGAGGTCCTTGCGGCTCTTCTCTGCGAGCCCTCGGCCCTGCCGGCCGCCCTCGAGTGTTTGGCGCTCCAACCACTCGCTGGAGAACTCGTGGAAGGTGGGCACCTCGCGCGGTGCTTGGACGAGCTCGGGGGCCGGTGGCCGCCACATTCCTCGCCTGACATCCGCAAGGATGTTCTGGAGCTCCGTGTCAGCCTTCGCCGAGTTCCAGCCTTCCGCCTCGCTGCCAAGGCGCACGTACTCTCGACGGCCGTCAACCCGGAGGCGTAGCGCGTACGTCGGGCTTCGTCGGCGCGTGTCGACAAAGACCTGGCCGGCGGTTCGTCGGGTGCTCATCAGATCATCCCGCGCGACCTAGATCGGTGTCGAGCGTCGTTGCCGCTCCCGACTGCTCTGAGGCACCGGCACGGCGATGTCTCGGGACGCGAGCAGCAGCGCTCCTGGACGCCACGACGGCCAGCAGCGCGAGCTGCGTGGGCGCCGGCCATCCCATGCCCCGAACATAGCCCCCCCCGCAGAAGCAAGTCTCGGCACGCTCATCCCTCGCCGTCCCCGGCGAGGCCAGGCGCAGAGCTGCCGCGGATGGGCAGCAGCGGAGCCCCGCTGCCCACGCGGCGGGGCCGCCGAACCCCCGAACGCCCCGCAGGGACGGGCGGTTTCGCCTCTGATGACTCTCTGCTCGCCACACAGGACGTCCATGCCTCAAGGGCCCGCCCGAGATCGAAGCGCAGGCGCCCGCGAGGACCATCACCTACGCGCTGGCCGCCGAGTTGCTTGGCGTGGGCGTAGACCGTTTCGCGGGAGACGCCCAACGCGGCGGCGAGGGCCGCCGCGTCCACCAGCCGGGCCCGTGGAGGCTCCTCGTGCAGCAGCTCGGCCACGCGCCGGGCGACGGCGTCCACGTTCGTTGCTAATTCAAGTCAAGAGCGGGCCTAGGCCCGACGCCGGCCTACGTGGGTGTCCCTGTCGAGCCGAGGACACCCCGCGTAGCGTGTCCGAGCCACTTCAATCCGGTCGCAGAGCGAGGGTCGCTTGGTGGAGTGCCGCAATGAACCTCTTGAACAGCTCGATCGATGAGTCAGCTAGGGCTCGGTTCGCGAACACGGGCTCCTGAGGCGGCACGTAAGGCTGGTTAAGGCATCCGATGAGCGGTGAGTCGTGAATGATCCTGTGCCGAAATGAGATCGTTTGCTTGAGAATCCTGATGTCCTCGCTCCCGATATCCGGGAGATCAGCGAACCGGATTCCGTATCCAGCTCGATAGGCGTCCTTGCAATTGTCGTACATCTGAAAGTTGAGGTCCGACGCAAGCAGCGCGCTTGGTGTGGTGTTGGTGTTCGCTGATTCGGCTTCCATAGCCGCCTTACCGCCGGCACGCTTCACAAGCGGCTTGAATTGTGCCGCAAGGGCATCGAAATCCGCGGACAGTCCCTCTCGCTCGATCTCGAGGAACCGTGTTTCACAGTACGCCTCGAACCCCGTCACGAGCATGACGACCACCGAGTTCGTCTGCACGCTCTCGAACATGTAGCCCTCGTCGCTTTTCCCGGCCAACAGCGTGTTCATCGCAAGCAGCGTGTCGTCCCATGCTTCGCGCGCTGTTGGCTCGTGCACCGTCTCAGTCCCGCTCCGGACGCGAAGTCCGGCGACTGCGATCCCGGGACCACCTACCTCCAGAACGGTTCCGTCCGGTAGAGCGTGCAACTGACGCTCGGACGTTGAGCCCTGCGCCCCGCGGAGCCCAATCTTCTGCTCCTCGTCGCCCACGTGCAGTCGTATTTCGCCCGGAGACCAGATGAGGTAAACCACGAGACGTTGAGTCCCGCGAAAGTCGCCGATCGGTAGGGACGCGACCCGCGTCCCGGTTCCTGGTGAGGCGTGAACAAAATGTAGCGTTAGATCTGAATCCCGACTCAGCCGGAAGACGTGCGAGCCGGCGACAACCTGCAGTAGCGCAAGCTCGTTGGTGGCATCGAATAGGCCCTCGCACGAGTACCTAAATGCGAGGGTGCCCTCCGGCCGACGCATCGCCTCGACCGCCCCATCCGGCATCTGACCTGGTTCGCTCATGCTACGTCATGGTAGCCCGTGCCCTGAGCGCCCCCCCCCGTTCGTCGTTAGAGACATTCCCGCACACTCGCCCAGGCGACGGCCGTCTTCCCGGGTGATCGCTTCTCGTCCGACTCGCAAGCGATGGGCCTGCACCGGACACGCCTCCGTTCACACAGGAGCGGGAGACAGGTCTGGTTCTATGGCACGCCCCGACGGGCAGTCAACTGCGAGAAGTCCGCTCAAGCGCGAAGTAGTAGCCGATCACCGCGCCAAGCAGCGTCGCCTCGACCGGGATGATCGCGTCGAGCAGTTCTTTAGTCTGCGCCCAGGTTGCTGCACTCTTGCTCGTGTTGATGAAAGCAAAGATTACGGTCACTCCGAAGACAGCAAACAGTATGAAGCCGAACATCAGCTGCCCCCGAGAAAGGGATCTCTCTCTCACCGGTTCAACGTCGAAGGGTCGGCCAAGAGTAGGTGGACGTGGAGGAGTGGGACCCGGCTCATTTCCCGCTGGGTCGGAGGGCGGTTGCTCAGGCATTGCAGCATTCTCGCTCATGGGCATCGGAAGGTCAACCGCTGCAAATCGAGCTTCACCGGCTCCGCCACTGCTGGCCAAAACTACGTCCGAGCAACCGCACCCACGGCGCCCGCCCCGTTGTGACGACCGCTTTCGCGTCGATCTAGCGCTCTCCAGACTAGTCCGATTACTATCGCAAGGGACGGTGGGTGTCGCACAAAGCCGTCTGCGAAAACCTGGGCGGCGTTCGCTGTGATGGCCGTGGAGGGTGCTGGGAGGGCCGAGGCTGGGTAAAGCGCGCCGCGGCCGAGCGATGACCTTCGGGGTTTTCGACCCCGCCCTCAGAACGGACTCAGTGAGGGCTCCGGGGGTTCGTGCGTCCACGACGACAAGCAGTACCGCTTCCTCAAGGGACATTCCTGAATACTGGCCCAGGCGAGGGCCGCCTTCCCCGGTGATCGCTTCTCGTCCCAAGCGCTAGCGTGAGGTGTCCGGCGCGGCCGGCTGGAGCACCCCGGGTGCGGCCTGGGTGAGGGGCCAGTGCGGCCCCCGGGGTCTCTTCAGCGGTGCATCTAGGGTGTGGATGAGGCAGGTACGCCTAGCGAGGCAGGCTCACGCTTGGTAGCCGCGACCACCGGGTCCGTAGTAGCCGCCGAGTTCGTCGCGATAGGTCTGCTCGAGGTGACGGGCTTCGTCGAACTCGGGGGCGTTCTTGATCTGTTCCTTGGTGCGGTTGACGCGAAGCACTTCCGTCTCGCTGTTTATCCGGGAGACGACGCCGGCGGGCAGCATGACCTTCTTACCGAAGATCCATGGCCCGGTATCAACGATCAACCAGCTCGCGCCTGTGTCGTTGTTGGCGTTGTCAACCTTGCCAATGCTTCCATCTATGGCCTCGATCGAGTATCCAGTCAAATCCCTGCCGGCGGCAGCCTCATCGGGATACCCCCAAATGTCTACGTCTACGGGACTCGGCATAACATCACTTCCCTTTCACTTGCTGGTTAGTTAGAAATTGAATGGGCCGCAGTTAGAGCGAGCGCTATAGACGCTCTAACGGCCGCAACCCGACGAGCCAGCTCGCTGTGGATAACCGCGTTCTCTGTTTACGAGCTTCGACCGCGGCGGCGGTAGCCAAATCCGCCCGTCAACAGTACGACTGCGAGGATGATCAGGATGATCAGGAGCATGGTCACCTCCCAACGCTCAGTCGACGGGATTGACACATCGGCTAGGCCCGCTTGTTGTTTGCGTTGCGGCCGGTCAGGGTGTCGGCGACTTTGTCCACGGTTTTCTTCGCGGAGCCCTTTGCTTGATCAACACGTCCTTCATTCTTCAGACGTTTGTCTCCGCTCAGCGCACCCGCTGCCTCCTTGGCGCGGCCCTTTGCTTTCTCGACATTCTTGTTTGTCATACAAGCTCCTCACTGGGATAGGACGAGCGCCCGCCTGAGCGGTCGCGATAGGTTCGGCCGAGTAGCCGCACGATCAGTCCGCCCACGATGAGGTACACGAGCGCGGCGATGCCCCAGTTGACCGCGATGGCAGTCTTGGCGCTGTGGAAGCTGAACATGCCGTCAAACGGGCCGGCGAGCCAGTGCGCCCAGCTATGGACTTCAGAGACAATGCTGTTGGCCGGATTGGCCTTGAGCACCACCAGCAGAATCCCCGCGATGATGATCAACACGACGACGCTCAGGATGAGAGCAACGATGCGCGCCAGAAAGCTCCCAACGTCCACCACGAACTCGCGGGGGCCAGGGCTGTTACGCCTGCGCTGCCGGCGCGACACACTGACCGGTCTGCGATTCGGGTCGACTTCGGAGGCAGAACCGGCAGGCGTGGCTTCAGACATGAAAGGAACCTCCTAGTGGCCTTCGATCCCCACCCGAGCAAAGCTCGGCGGGTCACGCAAAGATGCAGACGTCCTATTCGCGAAGGCGGCCCTACGCCCGCCACATCCGGCCCATCACGGGGCGGGCAGCGTCATCTGCGCGAACGAGCATATTCGTTCATCTCGGGTCGGCTTTGTCCTTCAGGTCCTCAAGCGCGTCCTGTGCCTTGTCGACGGTTGAGTCGAGCTTGCCCTTGAGCTTGCCCTTGTCCTCTTGGCGCTCTCCTTTGCGCTTGGTGTCCCCGTCGCCGGTGACGGCGCCGACGGCCTGCTTCGCGCGGCCGCTGATCTTGTCGGTCTTCTCGCCCATTGTCGGGCCTCCTATGATTGTGGTGGGTTGTGGCCGAGACACCTCGCACTAGCGACGAGGAACCAAGCCAAAGATGTAGACGGTCAAGGCGAATGCGGCGGACGTTGCGGAACCCGTCGCCGCGATCCACAGATGGTTCTAGAGCGAACCATCACCCTCGCCGTCCGTAGTAGCGGCCTCGACCTCCAACCGCGAAGACCACGAGAATGATGACGAGCACCCACAGCAGCGGACTCACG
>JADGPK010000075.1 GCA_017882445.1 Solirubrobacteraceae bacterium | reverse complement strand
CGCCGCGCAGGATGGTGACGACGTCCACGTGGCGGGGCAGGTCGTCGAGCATCGCCCTCACGGGCGTGGCGCCGACGCCGGCGGCGACGAGCAGGACGCCGTCGGTGTGACGCGCGTGGTGGGTGAAGGTCCCGTACGGGCCTTCGATGGCCACGCGCGTCCCCGGCGTGAGCCGCTTGAGCGACTCGCTGTGGTCGCCGAGGTCCTTGACCGTGATGCGCAGCCGGTTGGCCGTGGGCAGCGCCGACAACGAATAGGGGTGCGCCTGCCACCACATGCCGCGCTTCAGGAAGCGCCAGTGCAGAAACTGGCCGCCGGCCACAGGCAGGCGATCCAGGCGCCGGCCGCGCATGATCACGGACACCACGCCGGGCGCCTCTTCTTCGACGGCGTGCACGGTCAGCCGGTGACGCAGGCTGACTTCCAGCGGCACGACCCAGCGATAGGCGAGCACCGTGCCCGCGGTGAGCGCCCAGACGCCGATCCACCAGGCACGAGCGGCCGGATGACCCAGGAACGGGACGCCGGTCCACAGCTGATGGACGAACGACAGGGCCACGGCCAGGTAGGTGTACAGGTGGACGGCCCACCAGGTCTCGTAGCGCATCTTGAGGCGCGCGTAGCGGTACGAGGTGAGGCCGGCCATCAGCAGCAGGCCGAAGCCCGCCGCGGCCAGCAGCATGCCGGGGAAGGTGGTGACGAGGGCGCCGATCTCGTGGAGGGCGCCGGTCTTGGCCTGCTGCGCGTAGCCCAGGGTCACCGCCACCACATGGGTGGTCACCAAGGCGATCACCCACGGTCCCAGGCGCCGGTGCAACTTGACCAGCTTGTCTTGACCCAGGGCCCGTTCGACGGGCGGGATACGGGCGATGAGCAGCAGGGTGACGAGCATGAGGTAGGTTCCGGCCATCGCCGTGACGCGGCCCACGGTGATGAGCGCGCCGCCGGGGGCGACGAGCTCACTCATCTTGGTGACCGGGATCACCAGGGCGACGCTCACGAAAAGGCCGATCGCGGCGAGCACGCCGAAGAGCCGTGCGAAGAGCTTCCGCGGCCGGGGGGCGGCCGTCGTGCGCGGCCTGGCGGCTTGAACGCCACGCCGCGCCGTGCGCCGTGCCCACGGGGCGGTCACGTCTTCGACGATCTCGCCGTCGACGGTCTCCCACTCTGTAGCCACTGCTCTCACTCCTTTGGCGCGGCTCTGCTTGGTACGCCGCGCCGGTCGCGGTGTTCGGGGTCTTGGAGCGGGACATTTCCGGCGAGGATGAACGCACGATGAACGCGGCGATGTGCCGAGTCGACAACGACCGGCGCGGTCTGGATCATGGACTGGGTGACGAGAGTGAGATACGCGAGCTAGAGGTCTACCTCGTCGGGCGCCGCGCGCGGGTCGGCGAACCACTCGCGCTGGTCGAAGTCGTCGTCGGTGATCTCTCCGAGGGCCATCTTCAGGTACTTGCCCGAGGCCTCGACGGCCACCGACCCGTCGTCGAGCAGGATCTCCCCGGTGCCCTCGAACAACCGCCTCGTGTCGCGCGTGATGCGGCCGACAGCGCGGACCTCGCCGGTCAGCGGCAGGGGCTTGCGGTAGCGCAGGGTGAGTTCGGCGGTGACGCCCCAGGTCCCGGGGTGGGCGATGGTGATGGCGCGCCCGATGGTCTCGTCGAGGATCGCCGAGCTGATGCCGCCGTGGAGCCTGCCGGGGTAGCTCTGGTGCTCCTCGCGCAGCGTGAAGACGCCGAGGAGCTCGCGGCCGGTGGCGCCTTCGGCCTCCAGCTCGTAGAAACGGGCCTGGAGGCCGAACGGGTTGTCGGCGCCGCACACGATGCACATGCGGCTGATGTTCTGAGCGGCGAGCGTCTTGCGTTTCGTGGGAGCCTCCGCGGCTTCGAAGTGACCTCCCGGGAATCATACGCGAGACGTGGCGGCTGCGTCGCTCGGCCGCGGCCACGCCGGCCTGGCGCGGACGCCCTTCACGGGCGCCCGCGCACAGGGGGTTCAGAACCTGAGAGTCTCCAGCTCGGGCTCTTTGAGGATGTCCATGAGCGTCCAGAAGCGCGCCTCACCGGAAGCGATGCGAAAGACTTCGGCGATAGGCTCGAGCGGCCTGCCGATGATGCCCTCGAGCGCCGCCCGCTCTTCCGACACCTTCCTGACGAGCTCGGCGTCGTCGACGAACTCGACGGCGCCGGTCAGACGCATCATCCGCGCCTCGGGCAGCTCTGTGGCGCCGTTGTAGAAGCACACTTCGACCTTCGGGTTCTGGTGCAGCTGATTGCTGAACCGCTTGGGCGACATGGTCATGAAGTGGAAGCCGTCACCGTTCGCGAACCACAGGAGCAGAGGCCTGACGCGTGGCTGGTCGCCGTCCTCGGTGGCCAGATAACAGATCGGGTGCTGGCTGGCGAACGCCGTGCAATCGGCGAGGTCCATCATGTCTCCTATCGCACAGGCTGGCCGGGGATGCCCACGTGGAGCACCTGGATGTCGGGCCCGACCAGGTCGTCGAAGCTGAAGTAGGCGCCGTTCTCGACATACAGAGTACGCTGCGCCCCGCGCGTCGTGCCGAAGACTGGAGAGGTCGGGTAGTTGAGCCAGCCGGGGTCGACGGCGATCCGCCACACGCCGGCGGCCGGCGACAGACGGTAGAGGCCGCCGCTCGGGCTGACCTCTGTGGTGCCGACATTGGTCGTGATCCAGAGCCCGCCGGGCGCGTCGAAGGCGATGCCGTCGGCGGTCTTGAGCTCGGGCTGCTCGCAGATCACGCTCGGCACTCCGGGAGAATCGTCAGCCCTCACGCGAACGCGCACGATACGGCCGTAGTCGGGCACGCTCACGAACAGGCTCTCGCCGCGGAAGGCGAGCCCGTTTGCGCCGATGCCTGTCATGGTCGCGTCGGCTGGGTCTCCCGGGGCGAGCAGCGCGTCCTGGAGCCACGGGGCGGCCGGCGAAGCAACGCCGCTTCCGAGGCGCGCGCGCCACACGGCGCCGGCGGCGCTGTCGGTGATGTAGGCGCGGCCCTTGTGGATGGCGAGGCCGTTGGGCCAGGCCCCCGCCGGCAGGGAGATCTTCTTGACCATCGATCCGCCGGTGTTGACGCGGTAGACGCCGCACCCGACGGTCTGCGGGTCGCCGAAGTCGTAGGTGAGGACGTACACACGGTCGAGGCGATCGACGGCGACGCCCAGCAGCATCCCGTTCGGGCTCAGATCCTTGGTCGCGACGAGGGCCTTGGCGCCGTTCGGCATGACGCGCCACACCTCGCCGATGTTGGACCCCCACAGCGACGGGTCCACCGTCTCGTCATAGTAGCCCCAGGTGGTGAGCGATACGAACAACCGCCCGTGGCTGTTTGCAGCCATGCCTTCCGCGAAAGAGCCGTAGTCGCCGGCGGAGAGCGTGGCCAGGGCGCCGGGCTGCCAGGTTCCAGCGCTTGCGCCGGCCGGCGCGGCCAGCGCGACGAGCAGCAGGCCCGCGAGTACGAGTGTGATGACGAGACGTTTCATGTGGCTCCCCCTTGCTGGTGTATCCGTTGCCCCGCCGGACGAAGTAGCTGGCGGGGCATCGCGGCTCGGGTCCAGTCTGCGGCAGGGCGCCGCCGCCGCCGTCATACCATCAGGGTGATTTTCGCCGCGGGCTAGCTCTGCTCGGGCGGCCGCAGCAGCCCGAGCTCACGGGCGCGCTCCACGGCGCCGGTGCGCGTGGTCACGCCGAGCTTGGCGTACAGGTGACTCATGTGCGTCTTGACCGTGTTCCCACTGACGAACAGGCGTGCCGCGATCTGCGGGGCGCTCAGCTGCGTCGGGAGGAGGTCAAGGACGCGGCGTTCGGCCGACGTCAGCGGATCGGCCATGCGCAGCTCTTCGACGGCCTGGCGCAGGCGCGCGACGCGGCCGCGCAGCATGCCCGCGTCGCGACCTGCAGGCAGCTGGGCCTCGGCTCGCGCGGCCCAGCGATCGGCTTCATCGAGCTCACCGTGCTCCAGGTGGATCTCACCGAGGACGACGCAGATCAGGATGATGCGCCACGGGATCTGGGGCACCATGTTCGCCAGGTAGTCCTCGCACGATCCCACCTGCTGGCGCCAGTCGGGGTCGGCGCCCGCTGCCAGGACGCGTGTGTGCGCGAGCAGCATGGGCATCGCCATGTACATCCCCGGGGAGAGGTCCAGGGCCATGCCGGGAGTGAGCTCCAGCGCCTGCCTGTCCAAGTCGCGCGCGTCGTCCCAGCGCCCTTCGTCCGCGGCGATCAGTGAGAGGAAGGCCAAGCCGTAGGAGCGCGTGACCGGGTCGGCCGAGTCGCGCAGCAGCTCATGGAACGCCTGCGATGCGCGTCGCGGGACTCCGTTGAGGTAGGTAGCCACGCCCAGCACACGCTGGCTCTCGACGGCATGAGCGAAGCTCGGCTGCTCGCAGGCAGCGCCGCTCTCGGCGTCCTCGAACATCCTGGTGACGCCGTCGGGAGCAAGGAAGGCGCGCAGGCCCAGCTGCCAGGCGCGCCACGAGCCCAGATCGTCCGGCATGCACTCGGCGCCCACGGCGACACTGCAGGCGGCGTGTCGCCAGCGCTCGCCCTTCGATGGATCGCCGATGACGGTGCCGTACAGCCAGCCGGCCGCCATGGTGAGAGCAAGGTGGCGCGAGAGCTCCGCGTCGGTGAACGTGTCGAGCAGGCGCCGCGCGCTCTCGACCTGGCCGTGTTCGACGTAGTCCTGGACAGCCAGGAAGGCCGGCCAGGCCGCCGCCTCGACGTCGCCCGCCCTCACCCAGTGCCTCACGGCGCGCCCATCATCACCGCGCGAGTGGTACCACTCCGCCGCGCGTGCATGCAGGTGCGGCGCCTCGTCTGGCTCGCGGCGCTCGAGCTGAGTGGCCAACAGCTCTGCGAACAGGTGGTGATACCGGTACCACTCGCCCCGGTCGTCCAGCGCCGTGACGAAAAGGTTCTCGCGTGCGAGGCGGGCCAGGTGTTCATGCGAGTCCTCGGTTCCCGTCACAGCACGACACAGGCTCGGGCAGAGCTGGTCGAGCACCGACGTGCGCAGCAGGAACTCTTGCAGCTCCGCGGGCTGGCGCTCGATGACTTCTGCCGTGAGATAGCCGGCGATCGCGTGCAGATCCCCGTGCACGTGCGAAAGCCACTGGCTGGCGGGCCGGCCGTCGCCCGCGAGCAACGCGAGGTACACGCCGGTGGCCCAGCCTTCGGTGAGTTCGAGGAGGCCGTCGAGCGCTTCGTCACCGGCCTCCGCGCCATGCAACCGCAGGAGTTCGGCGGCCTCGGCGCGGGTCAGGCGCAGGTCCCCGAGGCGCAGTTCGGCCAGACGACCGGCGGCGCGCAGCCGGGCGATCGGCAGGGGCGCCTCAGTCCTGGTCCCCAAGGCCAGGCAGGCGCCCGGGGGGAGCTGCTCGAGCAGGAGAGCGACGTGATGCCAGCACGCCTCGCTCTGAACAAGATGCGTGTCGTCGAGCACGAGAAGGAACGGCTGTGCTGCCTCCAGCGCATCGCCCAGCCGCGGCAGTATGAGCTCGTCGATGGGCGGCGTCTGCAGCTGCAACAGGTCGGCGACGGTGGGGTCTACCGGCGCGACCTTGCTCAACGCCGCGGTGAGGTAGCAGAGGAAGACGACCGGGTCGTTGTCGGCGGCGTCGAGCTGCAGCCACGACGCCGGCACCGGCACGGCGTCGGCCCACTGCCCGAGCAGCGTACTTTTGCCGTATCCCGCCGGCGCCGACACCACGACCAGCGACGCGGGCGAACGGACCAGTGAGTCGACGAGTCCGGTGCGCTCCACCAGTTCAAGGTGAGCGCGCGCCGGACGGAGCTTCGAGGCGCGGAGTCGGATGGTCGTGGCGAGCTGATCCAGCTCGCGCCGCTCCTCGCGGTCTGTTCCACCCCTGGCCTCGGCCATCCACGCCCCCTCTCACGTGCCCGGCTCATCGCATCGTAGCACGGGGCGATGCGAGGAATGGAGCGGTTGCCTGACGGAGTTGTGCTGTCTGGTCAGCCGGAAAGCGATGAGGCGGCGATCCAGGTCGCGACGTACTCCGCGTCCCTGCCGGGGAGCGGGATGCCGGGGTCGCTCACGACCCAGCTCCCAGCGCGGCCGCAGTCGTGGGCGACCAGCTCGAAGTGGCACATGGCGATGCCCAGGTCGACGCGCTGCAGGTCGGCGATGCGCAGCACGGTGAACAGCGCGCTGCCCTTGCCGTAGCCCTTCGTGCGGCGCAGGTAGAAGTGCCAGGCGGCGCCGTCGCGAACGATGCGCCACGGCTGTCTGTTGGTCGCTGAGGGGGCCATGCGGACCGCCTCGAGCGGCTCCGCGTACCAGTCGTCGGGAGCGATGCGGAGCGGCTCGCCGAAGCTTCGCTGGAAGAAGAGTTCCGAGGAGGGCAGCCTGCGGCTGCCCTCCTCGCGCTCGCGGATGCGCTCCGTGCCGTCGTCGCCGATCAGCCCGATGGACACCACGGCCGGCATCGTCTCGTCGCGGCTGAGACCGCCGAAGCGGCGCACGAAGGAGCTCCGCGTGAACGTGCCGCCCAGCCAGCAGGTGCCGAGGCCCATCCCCGTGGCGTGCAGGATGACCTCTTCGAGCAGGTAGCCGTAGTCCTCGAGGTCCTTCGGTCCTCGTCGCACGGCGCCGACGAGGAAGCCGGTGGCGCCCTTGATGAACCCGTAGGTGCCGAGGCGCTTCAGCGCGCTCGCATCCCCGGACGCGGCGGCGATGAGACCGAAGCGGGCGCGCGAGCCGAGCGGCCCATCGGTCTTCGTGGCCATGTAGTCGACCAGGCGCCGTTGGTCCTCGTCCGCGATGGGCTGGTCGACGTAGATGCGGCACGAGTAGCGCCGGTCGATAAGCTCGCGGGCGGTCATGACCCGTGATACTGCCACAGCGTCGCCCGGCGCGCTTCCACCTGTGCAGCCGATCGTGGAACTGCTGGGCTCGGCTGCGTTCCGGCAGGGGGCCGAGCGGGCTACCCGTACAGGGTGATGTAGACCCAGACGCCGAGCGCCGTCGCGATCAGATACACGAAGTAGGCGATGCGCATGGAGGTCTTGTAGCGGCTGAGGTTCTCGCCCCTCGCCTCCAGCTGGTTGGCGCGGATCATGACGAACATCCCGAGCGCCACGCCGATCAGCCCGGCGACAGCGTGGACCGTGGCCAGGGCTTGTACCGAATTGCTGAAGCCGGAGGAGAGACCTGGACGGAAGTGCAGCCAGAACGAGCGGATCATCCAGGCGACGACGGGCACCGCGTTGAGCACGACCGCGACCGTCTGCACCCAGCGGTGCGCCCCGTACCGCTTGGACCTGGCGAGCACCACGCCGACGGTGAGCAGGACGAACGCCGCGATCATCGTGAGCAGCGAGAGATCCGCGCCGATGCTGCTGTGTGGCCTGAGGAACCCTGCGCCGGCGAGATAGGCGATCATGGACGGACCTCCCTGTTGGGTGCTGGGGACGACAGTACCCGACTACGAAGCAAGGGCAACATTGGCAGCTCGGGTCAGGCTTCGGCGGGCGCCTCCCAGAGAGAGCGCACGCCGGCGCGGATGGACGCGGTGGTGACCCGTCCGAGCGGGCCCTCATCGCCTGCCGCCGGCTCGGGTCCCGTCTGGATCTGCTCGAAGTGCGCGAGGACGGCGGCGGTGAGGAAGCGCGAGCGCTGCGCGTATCCGTGCGTGTCGGCCTTGGCCCACGGCTGCGTGTAGTAGCGCAGGGGGTGGGTGACGTAGAGCTGTTCGCGGGCGCGGGTGCAGGCGACGTAGAACAACCTGCGTTCCTCTTCGATCTCGGCGGCGCTGCCGGTGGCCATGTCCGACGGGATGTTGCCGTCGGCGGCGTGGATGACGTAGACGACGTCGAACTCGAGGCCCTTGGCCGAATGCATGGTGGAGAGGATGAGATAGTCCTCGTCGAGGAGCGGCGGGCCGGCGAGCTCCTGCGTATACGCCGGCGGGTCGAGCACCAGCTCGGCGAGGAACTGCGAGCGGCTTTGGGAGCGGGCGGCGAGCGCCTCGATCTGCTCGAGGTCGCGCAGGCGCGCCTGCACGTTGTCGTAGCGGCGCTCGAGCAGCGGCCCGTACACGCTGCGCACGGCGTGGACCTGGGCCGGCACCTCGCCGGGCCCGGCGGCGGCGAGCGTCGTGAAGAGCTCGACGACGGCGAGCCAGGCGACGCGCGCGGGCTCGGGCACGCGGGCGCCCGCCCACGCCGCCTGGAAGTCGCCGCCGGCCGCGCCGAGCGAGTCCAGGAGCGCCGCCGCCGTCTTGGGCCCGATGCCCGGGACCAGGCCGACCACGCGCAAGCCGGCCATGGCGTCCCGTGGGTTCTCGGCGAGGCGCAGGAACGACACCAAGTCTTTGACGTGCGCCATCTCGACGAAGCGCAGCCCGCCGTATTTGTGGAAGGGGATGTTGCGCCGCGAGAGCTCCATCTCCAGCGACATGGAATGGTGCTGAGCGCGGAACAGCACGGCCTGGCGCTTGAGCTCGGTGCCCTGCTCGCGGTGCTCGAGGATGCGCTCGCAGAGCCACTGTGTCTGCTCGTCGTCGTCGCGACAGGTGGCGAGCACCGGGCGGCCGCCGCCCGCCCGCTCGGTCCAGAGCTCTTTGTCGCGGCGCTCGGCGGCCTC
>JADGPK010000074.1 GCA_017882445.1 Solirubrobacteraceae bacterium | reverse complement strand
CGCGGTTGAAGGAGGCGAAGCGTCGTCTGGAGCAGGAGCTGTGGGTGGAGTCGCGAGCGAATGCCGCCTATGAGGACTACCGGGTCAACGGGCGCGCGAGCGACGGGAAGCGACTCGGGGCGGCGCCGACCCCATACATACCGCCCGAGGTTCCAGAGGGGAAGATGAACCTGACCGATCCCGACTCGCGGCTGTTGAAGGCCCCGCGCGGGTTCGTCCAGGGCTACAACGCTCAAGCCGCCGTCAATGAGGATCAGATCGTGATCGCCGCGGAGGTCACGGTCGACTCAGGAGACTTCGGGCATCTTGAGCCGATCGTCAACGCCGCCCAGCGCGAGCTAAAGGAGGCCGGCGTGACCGAGACGCCGGGGGTGGTGCTCGCCGACGCCGGCTATTGGCATCAGGTGCAAATGGAGAACATCGTCAACCACGGGATCCAGGTGCTCATCCCCCCTGACGCCAGCAAACGCAAAGGCACCCGTCCGGGATGGGATGGCGGCGCCTACGCGCACATGCGAGCAGTGCTCCAGACCGACTTCGGACGCGCGCTCTACCGAAGACGCCAGGGGATGATCGAGCCGGTGTTCGGACAGACGAAGTTCAACCGTGGCATCGATCGCTTCCAACGCCGAGGAAGATCCGCCGCCCGAGCAGAATGGCGGCTCATCACCGCCACCCACAACCTGCTGAAGCTCCACAAGCACCAGATAGCGGCCGCCGGGGCCTGAGAGGCCCCGGGAAGGCCCGATCGCGCCGACCCGCTCCCAGTGCCGAAGACCACCAAGCCCGGCGACAGCGCGAAACGCACCACGAACGCCCACGCAGCCGCCCGCCGGAACCTTTGCGAAACAGCCACCGTCCGAAGCGACAGCGTCGGGCCAGCTTCCTCGCACGCTCGCTTGGCTGTGGAAAGCAGCGGTCAAGCGCGTCCGGACGCGCACCTTCGGCGTGGCGCTCGCAGTCCATCGAGCGCAGAGGTCCGGCCGGCTTGCGAGATACTCACCGCGGGATGCCTGACGAGTCAACGACCCCCGACCTGGTCGAGCTTGTGCACCGCGCCTTTGAAGCCGGAGGCCGCCGTGACATTGGCGCGCTAATGAGCTTCTACGCTCCGGATGCCGTGTGAGACATGTCGCCGATGGGGCTCAGCGTGTACCAGAACCCAAGGGCGATTCGTGAGCGGGGCCTCCCTTGAAGAACCCGGTCAAGTGTTGAAGCGCGCCTAACGAGGGTATGATCGGGATGACCCCCGTAGGTATGATCGGGATGACGCCGGTAGAGACAGGAGAACCACATGGCTCCGCAGACCAAGGCTCAGCGCTCGGAGGCAGCCAAGAAGGCGGCGGCAACGCGTCAGCGCAACGCAGGGAAGAAGGCCGGCCAGGATGCGAAGCGATCGGCCGAGCGCGCTGTTGGAAATGTTGGCGAGGCCGCCAAGTCGGCGGGACAAGCCCTCAAGGCGGCTGGCAAAGCCGCCACGGCGCGTTTGAAGTAACGAGCGCGCCCGCGAGGCGGTCCCACCGCACTGGTGCCACCCACCGGGGTGTGCCGCCGCGTCTGACAGATCTGCCCCTGCGTCACCTGTCACCACCCCCCTTCAAAACATCCCTGGCGTCAAATAGCAAACGAGCCCGAACACGCACAGCGTCCAGCCCTCGCGCGATGCGCCATCGTGAGGTCCGCCTATCCCCGTGGCTCAACGGATAGAGCAGCCGTCCGAGAAACTCCTCCTCAGTTTGCCGGTGCGGACCTTGGAGCTTTGCTCCGGCGTCGGGCTTCCTTCCAAGCGAGCATCTCGCAGCGCACCGACCGCGTGCCTGGTTTGGACGAAACGCAGGCGTAGCGGACGGCGGCACGGTCGCTGTCGCATCGTGCGACGAGGAGCAGAGGCGTGGTGGCCCCGGTGCGGGAGCGGTTTAGGGCTGCGGTGGTCGCTGTGGGCTGGGTTTGACAGGCTGTCTTGGTGCGTTTGCGTCGAGACGGCTCGCGCCGAGATACATCGCGGCGTCATTTGGCGCCGAGTTTGGGTGTTCATGACGTCGCGATCGACCTCGGTACCGCGAACACGGTGGTGTACGTCGGCAGCAGGGGCATCGTTGCGTCGGAGCCCTCCGTCGTTGCCGTCGACTCGCTGACCGGTGAGGTCCACGCGGTCGGTGTCGAGGCCCAGCGGATGATCGGGCGCACGCCGGCGACGATCTCCGCGACGCGTCCGTTGCGCCACGGGGTGATCGCAGACTTTGCGGTAACCGAACAGATGCTGCGGTACTTCATTGGTCGCGCGTTCGACCGCCGGCGGGCGCATCCGCGTGTGATCGTGTGTGCGCCCTCGGGCGTCACCGAGGTCGAGAAGCGTGCCGTCGAGGAGGCGGCACTCGGCGCGGGTGCGCGGCGCGTGCATTTGATCGAAGAGCCGATCGCCGCCGCGATCGGCGCCGGTGTGGCGATCGAGGAGCCCGTCGGGCGCTTGGTGCTCGACATCGGCGGCGGAACGAGCGAGGTCGCCGTGATCTCGCTCGGCGCGATCGTGGTGTCGCGGTCGGTGCGCGTCGGCGGCTATGAGCTGGATGAGGCGATCAGCCATTACCTGCGCGACACGCACCAGCTCGCGATCGGCTCGCAGACCGCCGAGGCGATCAAGCTGCAGATTGGCTCCGCGGCGCCACTGGCGCGGGAGCTCAGGATGGGCGTGCGCGGCCGCCACCTCCTCAGCGGTCTACCGACGGAGATCCAGATGCACAGCGCGGAGGTCCGTGAGGCGATCCGGCTGCCGATGGAGGAGATTCTGCGTGCGATCACCGGCACGCTCGAAGACACCCCACCGGAGCTGGCGGGCGACATCGCCCGCCAGGGCATCCTGCTCGCCGGCGGCGGCACCCTGCTGCGTGGCCTGCCGAAACTGGTCACAGATCGCACGGGCATGGCGGTTTCGCTCGCGGAGTCGCCGCTGACCTGCGTCGCTATTGGCTCCGGTCTTGCACTCGAGCACTTCGACGAGCTCAGCACGAGCGGCACCGCCCGCCACGCCAGGCACGTGTCCAACTGGCGGACCACCTGAGACGTCTTAGCAAGCGCCACGCGCAGACCATTCGGACTCGACGGGAGAGGACCGCCATGAGACGTTCGCGCTGAACGACTTCCGAGCGCGCCGATTGACGATCGGCTCACGCCTGCTTCCAGCCGCGAGCGGGCACGTCGGCGATCAGTTTAGACGCGACCGCAGTGGACGAGCTCCAGTCGCACGAGCGCAGGCTCGCGACACGATCGCTTACGCGGCGCGAAGCAGGCGTGATGGCATAGTACGCGCCGGCGCGCGAGAATAGGTTGCGAGGCCGTGCGCGATCGACCCTACAAGACGATGGAGCTGCCGCGGTGATGCCGCCCTTCGCGGTGTCGCTTCTGGTGCTGGCGATCGCTCCGTTTCATTCGTCGATCCAGCCGCTGCCGGGTCCCGTGCGGGCCGAGGTCAAGCGCGAGGCATGGCATCCGGGATGCCCCGTACCCCTGTCAGACCTACGCCTGCTGACCGTCTCCTATCACGGCTTCGATGGGCGCACGTACACCGGCCAGCTGGTCGTCAACCGTTCAGCAGCCGCGCCACTCACCCTGGTATTCCGTCAGCTCTACGGACTCCGCTTCCCGATCCGCCACATGAGCCTCGTCGACGCTTACGGGCCAGTACGGTCGCGCCCGGCAGACGGCGACGTCAGCGGCGGTTTCGAATGCAGGCAGGCGGTGCCCTCGCCGTGTGTCGGCGGCAGCGGCACGGGCACCTGGTCAGAGCACGCCTTCGGTGAGGCGGTCGACCTGAACCCCGTGGAGAACCCCTACGTCGGCTGCGGCCAGAGCCGGGACCCCTCGAGCCGGCCCTACTTCAACCGCTCCCGGCGCCTTCCGGGGATGGTGACCCCTGCCGTCGTCCGCGCCTTCCGCTCGATCGGATGGGGTTGGGGCGGCAGCTGGACCGGCTCAACGAAGGACTACATGCACTTCTCGGCCTCCGGCCACTAGCTCTGGCGTGTCGAGCAGTCCCACATAGCATCGGGACTCGGCTCACGCTCCTCAGGCGTCTCGTGAGAAGCTCGGTGGACGCCTGGTTCGCCGAGGCCAAGCGAGCGTCCGACGCATCGGAGCACGGACGAGTGGTCGTCGTCCCAAGCGACAGCGTGGCGGGTGGTGTCGACGGCGACTGCTAACCGGTGCAATGCGCAAGTGTCACGAGAGCTCCACACCGAGTGACACGGTCCCCGCCGATGCGGAAGACGGGGGATCGCTTGTCGCCCGGGTCGGATTGGTGGCTGGCGGCGAGCTGGCGAGTCTCCCCGCAATGCGATCCAGCGACCTGGTTGGCCGCAGAGTCCGTGGCGGGCTGGAGCCGACGCGCGCGAACGGCGGAGGGTGTCGCCAAGGATGGCCCGTTGGTTCGGCTCAGCCGGAGTACTGCGATGTGCCCGTCTGCACGTACTGCCCTGCTCCTACGCTTTGCATGCCGGTCGAAACGAGGATTGCCTTGCGGACGTGCCGGCAGTGCCCCCGCCCCGGTCCGACGTATGGCGTCACATTGACCAGCGATGTGTCCTGGGTGACGATCGTGCTCGTCCCGGTCGGCTGGTTCGCGTAGTTGGCGAACCAGTTGAGCAGCCCCGCGTGATCGGCTGGCGCGCGCAGCGCGCGCGTGACCCGGAACGTGTACCCATGGTGGAGTTGCTGGCCGGGGATCGGCCCGTAGAGGCCCTCGTTCGTCAGCACTGCGCCGGGGTCCGACGCGGACACGAGCACCGTCGCGGTGCCGGAGAGCATGCTGAGGGCGGGATAGAACACGTTGGCGCCCTTCGCCTGCCCGTAGCACCCGAGCGCGACGGTCGCGCCGTGGGAGAGCTCGTAGGTGTTCGAACCCCACCGAAGCGTTGCCGAGAGCCCGGAGAGTTGGTAGAAGTGGCCTTGGCCGGCGCTTCGCAGCAGGCTGCCGCGAAGCGGTGCACCCAGCGGGCTCTGAGCGCTGAAGTCCAGCACAGTGCCGCCGACGCCTTCGGTGCGGATGATCGTTGCTGTCGTGGACCGGCAGGGCGCGGACGCCGCCCGCGCGCGGGGCCTGACTGCCACCGGCACGCTGCTTTCTTCGGTGGTGCCGTTGCCCAGCTGACCTCTGTAGTTGACGCCCCAGGCCGCAGCCGCGTAGGACGTGGCCGACGCCGGAGCCGCTGTCGCCATCGTCAGCCCGATGACCAGCATGGCCACCAGAACCAATCCCGACCCTCGACGACGCAAGCCGCCCGTGTGAGGTTGCCCAAAGTCCATACTGCCTCCAGTCCTTTGGGCAGCTTGTGCCCCCTAATTCGAGCGCAAGCCCAAGCGGCAGGCCTCCCCGATCACGGGACAGGCAACCAGTCGGAAATCCGTTCCGGTTCGGCGACCATAGTCCATCGCCGGGCCGATGTAAAGCCAACCCAAGCCAGGACCGGGCCAGAGCGGCTCAGAGAGCCGGTCTCACCCAGACGCCCGGTACGGCCATGCCACACACAAGTGCCAACAGCACTAAGGGGGATCGACCAAGTCCGGGGCGGGTTAGGGAGAGGGCGCTCGGACTCTGGTCGGCCGGGGATCACTCTCGATAGGACAGAGTGTTCCGCGTTCTTGATCCCGGAACCTCGTACGTAATCCACAGCGCTGACGCTTTACGCGACGAGCAGTCGTCTCGTAGCGCACGAGCGAGACGCTCGCATCGGACGGTGGCTGTCGCTCAAAGTCGCCGCGGGCGACGGGTGAACGCCAGCGGAGGTGATAGTGGAGCTCGTGGAGATCGGGTCATGCGCGCCTGGTCGAGCGTCCGTGGGCCCAGACCCCGTTTCAGGCCGCCTGGGCGGCCAGGTGGTGCTTGTGGAGCTTCATCAGGTTGTGTGTCGCGGTGATCAGCCGCCATTCCGAGCGTGCGGCGGATCTGCCTCGTCGCTGGAACTGGTTGATGCGCCGGTTGTGCTTGGTTTGAGCGAACACGGGCTCGACCATCGCCTTGCGTCTTCGGTAGAGCCCGCCGCCGAACTCGCCAGCGAGCACGGTGCGCATGAAGGCGTAGCGACCGCCATCCCAGCCGCGGCGGGGTGTGTCGCGCTTGCCGGCATCGGGTGGGATCAGGACCTGGGTGCCCATGTTCACGACCTGCTCGATCTGCTGTTCATGCCAGTAGCCGCTGTCAGCGACCGCGACCCCGGGCGTGTCGCTCACACCGATCTGCCGTAGCTCTCGCTGGGTGGCCTTGATCATCGGCTCGAGCTGGCCGAAGTCTGGGGAGCTGAGCGTGACCTCGGCCGCCACGACGATCTGATGCTCGTTCACGACAGCCTGCACGTTGTAACCCTGTGTGTAGCTGCGCGGCGTCTTGACGTTGCGTGAATCGAGGTCGGTCACGTTGATCTTCCCCGGCGGCACCTCGGGAGCCACGTAGGGGTTCGGGCGCGCCCCGAAGCGCCGGCCGTCCTTCGTCACGGCAGTCGCGCGATGATGCTCATAGGCGTCGTTTGCCTCGCGCTCGACCCGCAGGTTCTCCTGAAGTCGCTGCTCTGCTTGCAGCAGCCGCTCGGCTCGCGAGCGGGGAATCGGCTGAGCCGCAAGGCGCCGGTGCTCATCGAGCTGGTGGCGCGCCTCACGCAACCACCCCTCACGGCCCTGCGTCCGAGCGATGATCACCTCGGGATCAAGCGCGAGCTCCACTTCATGGCTGTGGGCCTCAGCCGCTTCGGCTTTCGTGTTTTCTCTGCCTTCACGCTCGCGCGCGAGCTTCTCCTTGGCTTCGCGCAGCGCAGCAGCTCGCCCCTCACGGGTTTGCAGATGCTCAGGCAGCTCATCGCCGCGCGCCTCGCCGTAGAGCTCGTCCTCGGCGGCGTCGACGTCGGCAGCCTCCTTCAGGATCTCCCGCGCGAGCTGCTCGTAGTCGAGGTTTGAGTGATGCGAGGCGTTCGCGTGCACCTTCGTCCCGTCCGACCTTCACCAACCCCGACTCCCGACAGAGCCCCAGCACCTCGCTGAACAAGTGGGCCAGGGCTGCCTCGTGGCGCACACGAAAGCGCGCGATCGTCGCGTGATCGGGCGTCTGCTGCGCGGCGATCACCCGGTAGGCGACATCCTCCACGCAGCAACGCTCGATTCCCCTCGATGAGCGCTCACCCCGCGCGTAGGCGTAGAGCAACAGCGCCACCATCATCTCAGGCTCGAACGCCGCGCGGCCCCACCCATCCTGGCGGTAGGCGCCATAGAACGCGCCCAGATCCATCTCCTTCACCGACGCCAACACGAACCACGCCAGATGACCCTCCGGCAGCCAATCCCGCGGGTCCGGGGGCATCAAGAACGCCTGCTCACGATCACACGACAAGAAGTTCATAGCCATGCCCTGAAGTGTCTTAATAGTGCTTTGTCTGGTCGGCCGTTTGCCCCGATTTCGGTGCAAGGGCGAACTCCAGATTCGGCTCTGCAAAGCGAATGAAGGATTCTCCCCGTCGGTGTCGTGTCGAGCTGGATCATGCCGATCGGGGCGATCCGACAAAGTACTATTAATGGCCTCGGACGGACCCCGGGTTTGTGCGACAGCCACGACGAAAAGCGAGCGTATCGCCGACGTTCGGAGCGCTCTCGCAATCTGCACGATGCGAGAGTGAGTCGCTCCTGCAGGGGCGCCCAGGGACGAGCTGAAGCGAGTTCCGGGCCTTCCAGCGAAAGGAGGTCCGGACCGACTCTCGCGAACGTCATGCGGCGTCGCGGATCATCTCCGCTGCCCGCCGACGGGCTTTTCGAGCGACCGGCTCCATGAGGTGCTCAAGGAGGCCGTCGTGGTTCCGTCTTTGTACCCCCATCCGCATCGCAGGAAGTGCTGCTGGGCCTACACTCGACCCTCATCACGTCAAATAGTCTTGCTGCCCGTCGGACGCTCCAGCGCTTGGCCTGACGGTGGCTGTCCGCAAGGATGATACTCGGAGCGCCATGCGCGTCGCGATCGTCTCCACCTATCCTCCTCGCGCCTGCGGTATCGGCACCTTCTCGCGCGATCTCCGCGACGCCCTGCTCGCCGACGATGGGGTGAGTGCCGTCGATCTGGCGGCGATCGTGCGCGACGAGGACATCGAGCAAGAGCCAGAGGTGGTCGTGCGGATCCTCCAGGAGCGGGGCGGCGACTACGCAGCTGCCGCACGCGTGCTCGAGCGTCGCGGTGACGATGTTGTCATCCTCCAGCATGAGTACGGCATCTTCGGCGGTCCGGAAGGCGCACACGTGCTATTGCTGGCCCGCGAGCTGCGACAGCCGATGGTCCTGACGCTGCATACCGTGCTGGCGTCCCCGTCGGCCCGCCAGGCCGAGACGCTCGGCGCGCTGTGCGACCTGGCCACGCTGGTGTGCGTGTTCACGGAGACCGCCAGGCGCATGATTCTCGACGCGCGGCTAGTTGCTCCCGAGCGGGTGCGCGTCCTGCCGCACGGCGGTCCCGAGGAGCTACTCCACCCTGACGGTGAGCGGCGCAGGACGTTTCTGGGTTTGCCACGCCGCACCGGCGGCGGCGCTTCGGATGGAATCGATCCCAGTCGCTCCGTGCTCGCCACATTCGGCCTGATCTCACCCGGCAAGGGCATCGAGACCGCGATCGCCGCGATGCCGGCCATCATCGAGCGCCACCCGAAGGC
>JADGPK010000073.1 GCA_017882445.1 Solirubrobacteraceae bacterium | reverse complement strand
ACCGGCACATGGCGCGCCCTTTCGATTATCGGATTCCAGCGCCCTGGGCCGCAAGGCGAGTTAGAGCATGTCGACTCACGACAGCGGACGTGGCTTCGCAGGGCGGCGTCAGATGGTTGGCACAGGACGCGGCGAGGATCCCGAGTGGTCCGCCGGCAGCGGCGACGGCCGGACGATGATGTCGAGGCGACGCGCATCGACATCGAAATCGCTTGTGGCTCGAGACAACTTCAGTCTCTTCTCCGCTCGCGATCGATCGCTGTTCCTTCTGCCGGCTCTCTTTCTCATCGTGGTTTTGTACCTGGTGCCCTTGCTCTCCAATTTCGCTCTCGCGTTCTCTGACTGGAGCGTATACAGACCAGGGATCCGCTGGGTTGGACTCGACAACTTCGCGGGTCTCCTCGCCGACGGGACCATCGCGCACGCACTCACCACAACCTTCGCCTTCGCGATTTATGTGATGGTTATCCAGAATGCCCTCGGCTTGGCTCTCGCCCTCGCGGTCGAGGACCGCTCCAGGGCAAGCGCCGTCTTCCGTACCATCCTGTTCACCCCCGTTCTCATCTCATCTCTTGCAGCAGGGTACATCTGGGCGGCAATCCTTTCTCCTCAGGGGATACTGAACCAAGCCCTTGGTATCGGGACCGGCGGCCCGCTGCACATCTTGTGGTTAGGCGACACAACCCTTGCCATAATTGCCGTCGGGTTCGTACAGGCTTGGAAGGGCGTCGGGATCACTATGATCATCTACGTCGCCGGACTCTCCACGATCCCAAGAGATCTCATCGAGGAGGCCCAAGTCGAAGGAGCCTCGACTTGGCAGTTGTTCCGCCGCGTAAAGCTCCCACTAATCTTCCCATCTCTCACATTCAATGTCAGCCTAACCCTGATCGGCGCTCTCTCCGCCTTCGATGTCGTGGTGGCCATGACAGGCGGAGGACCAGCACGAGCCACGGAAGTCCTCAATCTCGTGATCTGGAAGCAGTTCGGAACCGGACTTCTCGGCTATGCGACGGCCATCGGCCTCGTACTGTTCTTCGCGGTATGTCTCGCAGCGCTGCCGCTGATCGCCTATCTTCGGTCACGCGAGGTCGAGCTATGACCTCTCACCGGCTGCGACGACCCTTCCATGCGAAGTACATCGCACTCAGCCTTTACACGTTCGCGTGCGTGCTTATCCCAGGTTGGCTGCTGCTCGTCAACTCATTCAAGACGGATGCCGAGGCCGATCAACTCGGTCTCGGCTTACCAACCGTCTGGCGCGTCGTCGAGAACTACTCCACGGTGATCCAAGACGGACACGTCCTCCGCGGATTTGTCAACACGCTGTTGGTCGTGCTGCCGACAATCCTCATCGTCGCATTGCTCAGTTCCATGGCGGCATGGATCTTCGCACGAAGTCGCAGCTGGGCCGTTCGCGGCATTTACTATGTCGCGATCTCGGGTGTGCTAGTGCCACCTGCGATCGTAACAACGATCTTCCTGGAGAAAGCTGCTGGCATCTACGGTGGCCTGCCTGGCTTGGGAGCGTTCTACACGTCAGTCTCTATGGCCTTCGCGATCTTCCTCATCACCGGCTTTGTCAAGTCGGTCCCGCTCGAACTCGAAGAGGCAGCCCGCGTCGACGGCGCGTCGACGTTCATCGTTTACTTGCGAATTGTCTTTCCGCTCCTTCGACCCGTGCTCGTGACCATCTCGATCGTGTCATTCATTGGCCTGTGGAGCGACTTCTTCTGGCCACTCTTCCTCCTACGATCGTCGAGCGACTATACAATTCAGATTGGGTTGTACTCCTTTGTCAGCTCCTTCCCCTTCCAGACGAAGTGGTCGCTTCTTTTCGCGAACGTCGTTGTCGTCAGCGTTCCGTTACTTTTGGTCTTCTTTGTGGGCCAACGTCAGATCATTGGCGGGCTTCTACAGGGAGCACGGCGATAGCGAGGGGAGGGCGAACGGAGAACACGGTTCACTGTTGTTTTGAGGGCATAAGGAGGAAGCATCCAGTGCGCGATCGTTTTCGGTGGTTCCTGGCTGGCATCGTGACGTCAGGACTCATCGTCACAGCCTGCGCCGGCGCCGGATCAGCCACAGCACCCGCCGGGACGACGGGGTCGGCCTCGCCCACTCAGCTACCCAGCTCGGCGACGCCGATAGCCGCGTCACCCTCAGCAACACAGGATCTCAGCGGGGTCACGCTGACGCTATACCAATTCGCGTCGATGCCCCAGGCCGAGAAAGACCTCACGACCGATTTCGTCAAAGCGACGGGCATCCAAGTTGATATCCAACCGATTCCTGATGGCGGTGAGGCCGGCATGCTCGCAAAGTGGGTCGCCGGCGAACGGCCTGATCTCCTCTATTGGCACGGCTCGATATTCTGGATGAGCGCGCTCAGCCCGGCAGACAACCTGCAAGATCTGAGCCAAGAGCCCGTCGTCGCCAAACTTCCGGCGACTCTGGTCCAGGGCCTGAACTACAACGGCGTTCGGGGCATCCCGTTGGTCCCGCCTGACATCTTCGGCATTCTTTACAACAAGGCCATCTTCACGCAGCTGAAGCTTCAGCCGCCTAAGACAGCCGCTGATCTCCTAACCCTCTGCAAGCAGATCCGAACAGCCAATCCGAAGCTGAATCCGATGTTTCAGGCGGGCAGCCAGACATTTGCTTTGCAGAGCATCCAAGCGATGATGCAGTCGCAAGTCGCCAAAGACGACCCGTCGATTGCCGACAAACTGAATACGAACAAGGCAAAGTGGACGGACGCCGAATTCCAGGCAGTGTACAACGTCGATGCCCAAGTTCGCGACGCCGGATGTAACCAGAACGACTTCATCACCGGCACGTTCGAACAAGAACAGAAGACCATCACGGATGGCTCAACGGCGATGATTCCGTGGAGTACCTCTCTCGTCTATCTCATCGCCAGCAAGTACCCCGCTGAAGGCATCGGGTTCGCGCCCGTATCGTTGACGAGCGACGTGACGTCGTATGGCTACTTTGGGACCGAGACCCTCGTGCTGCCAAAGAGCGGCGACCCAAAGAAGGAGGCGGCGGCTCGCGTGTATCTCGAGTATGTCACAAGTACTGACTACCAGAAGTTTCTTAATGCCGGTAAGTACTATCCAGTCATCTCGGGCTTCGATGTTCCTGCTGGTGTGCCGTCGGCGGTGCAGCAGGCAAACCAAGACCTCACAAATGCCGTTCCCGCCCTGGCTGGAGGCCTGGCCTGCGACTACGGAGACCTCCCGACGTTCATGCAGGAACTGTATTTGAACAAGATCTCGGTCGCTCAGGTCACTGCAAACATGCAGGCCGCATGGGAGAGGAGCTGTAAGGCGAAAGGACAACCTGGCTTCTGATCGACTCTCTGGCCGATCCAGAGTCAGCTTCCGATGGGCCCTCGATGTTTCGCGAAACTCCGCGAGGCCGGCGTGGCCGAGCCCGACTGACTGCCTCGGTTTGTCGGGGCAAGACCTCTCGCCCCGCCTTCGTCGCTCCCGGAACACCGGCCGACTAGGGGAGCGGTGAGGACGCGAGTGGCTCGTGCGGTGTCGACGTTGGTACGGCAGTAGTCGGATGACCCGCGGCGATCTGGACTGTGAGGCCCGTCGGCCGGTCGTTGTCACCGGGGATCACGCCAACCGCCTGATCGGCACGATGACCACGTCGTGTGGGGTGGCCCCCGCACCGTCGGGTACTTCCGGGCGGCTGCGAGTCTCCCCGGCGGTCGGCCGCCCGTTCCCGGGCCGGACGCTACGCTGCTCCCGCGACCACGCGGCAGAAGGCTCGGAGGCACGACCGATGAACAGCGGGGAGATCCCGGAAGGCGTCGAGATCGAGCAGGTGTGGGCGATCGAGGCGGACTTTGCGCCCGACGGAGAGGCGCGGCGGCGACCGGTCCGCCACGCACACCTCGCCCGGCTCGCGCAGCTCATGCGCGAGGGGGTCGTGATCGTGGCCGGTGCTGTGGGCAACGTCGAGTCGGCCTTTATCGTGGTGCGGGTGGCAGACGAGGCTGCCGCCCGTGGTCTCGCCGAGGACGACGTGTACTGGACCTCCGGCGCTTGGTCAAGCATTCGGATCCGGCCATACGGTCTCGTCAAATTCAACGACGCCGGACAGGTCGCCGAGGGGGACGCCTTCGAGGTTTGGCAGGTGCCCCACGGGTGAGTCGCGGCCCGCGGTCTGGCCTCCTCTTGTTCAGGTGGACCGGCTACGCAGTATCGTCGGGCTGGCGCGACACAGGACCGACGCCTCGCGAGGACGACGACGCGGGACCAGTCGGCGCGGTGCACGATCGACGCGCCGGGCGAAGATGAAGGAGGAACGTATGCCCCTCGTCGGCGACCTCGCCCCCGACTTCGCGCTCCGCGACCAGGACAAGGAGCCCGTGACCCTGAGCGACCTGCGCGGCGGGCCCGTCATGCTGGTCTTCTTCCCGGGCGCCTTCAGCTCAACCTGCACGCGCGAGCTGTGCGAGATCCGAGACGACTTCCGCATCTACGAGCAGCGAGGCGTCACGGTCCTCGGCATCAGCGTCGACTCCACCCACGCGCTGCGGGCGTGGCGGCAGGATCAGGGCTACCGCAACCGGTTCCTCTCCGACCGCTGGCCGGTGGGCGCCGTCGCGAAGCTCTTCGGTGTCTGGGACGAGGACGCGGGACAGGCGGACCGGGGGACGTTCATCCTCGACTCAGAGGGGGTCGTGCGCTACGCGGTGCACAACCCGTCGAGCCAGGCGCGCGACGAGGGCGCCTACGTCGCCGCGCTCGAGGCGATGGGCGCCGGCGGGCATCCCGCGTAGGGCATCCCGCTCGCCAGAGCCGTCGCGATCTGGCGCGCCAGCCGGTCGACGCCCGGCTTGCGGAGGCATCGCCATCCGACGGCCGCCCTCCGCCAGCTCATCGGGTGTCGAACTCCCTAGGACTGCCCAATCACGCCGCAGCCCCCGTCGAGCCCTCGGGCTCGGGTGACGCCGATGTCGTATGGACCGCTCCAGAGGTGGCGCGCCTTGGCGCGCTCGGCGATCGTCGGTGGGCGAGACGGGCCCCCACGACGCACGTTCCGGTTCGCGGACATCGCGCGAGGCTGGCTCGTCGATGATAGCGAAGAGATACGGCTCGGAACGATTGTGAGCTCGGGCGAGACCGTGCTGACCGCATCCCGCGGCCTCCTCTCGTCCAAGTTGTATCTGCCACCATCGACCGTCGCCGAGGTCCGCGAAGGCGTGGTCAGGTTGAACGTGACGTCTCAATGGGTCGAGGCCCAGGGATGGGAGCGGGCCGGTAGCCGCAAACAGCGGTAACCCGCCGAGTCCGTACAGCTCAACGACCTGAAGCGGCCGGCAGGGTTCCGCACGATGTCCGCATCGTCGGCAACCCAGTCGCAGCGGGACCTGGAACCTTCGCGGACTCGACTACCATCTTGGCGTTCGAACCAGTCACGGCTCCCACAGGAGGCGATCGTGGCCGCAGACTCCGCCCTCCAGCACCCCGGCCTGTATCTCGTCAAGCTCACCCCTGGCGGGCTCCACTGCGGGGGCCGAGTCGCTCCTCTCCTGGTCCGCGTGTTCCAAGGGCGTCAGACGAAGTCAGAGACGCAGAGGTTCTAGGTGTCGGCTCCTGAAGAAGTGCTCGAGCTGGTCGACCGTTATCTCCAGCAACGAACGGTGTACGAGTCCGGGCACTACAACGAGACCACTCTGCGACGTGAGTTCATCGACCCGCTCTTCCGGGTACTCGGATGGGACATGGACAATCGCGAAGGGCGTCCGGAGGCCTTCAAGGATGTCATTCACGAGGATGCCGTCCGCGTCGCAGGCTCTTCTAAGGCCCCTGACTACGCATTCCGTGTTGGGGGCGTGCGAACGTTTTTCGTAGAGGCGAAGCGCCCAGCGTTGAACGTGCGCGAGGACGCAGCATGGGCTTTCCAGCTTCGACGCTACTCGTGGTCGGCCGCGTTGCCGCTCGGAATCCTCACCAACTTCAAGGACTTCGCGGTCTACGACACGCGGATCCAGCCCGCCAAGGACGACCGCGCTACGGTCGCCCGGGTGATGGCACTCACTTGCGAGGAGTACTCGGACCACTGGACCGAGCTGGAAGGCATCTTCTCGAGATCGGCTGCGGACGACGGCAGGTTCGAGGCGTTCGCCGCCCGTGCCCGCACCACGAAAGGGACCCTCCCGGTTGATGTCGCGTTCCTCTCCGACATCGACCGTTGGAGAGCTGAGCTAGCCGGAGAACTGCGCTCAACCGCGCCTTCCCTGAGACCGCGCGAGCTCAACTACGCCGTCCAAGCAACCATCGACCGCATCGTTTTCCTCCGTATCTGCGAGGACCGGGGCCTCGAGCCGTTCGGTGCACTCCGGGATGCGGCGAGCCATAGCGATATCTACACGAGACTGTGTGAGCTCTTTCTGCGGGCCGACGGACGCTACGATTCTGGTCTGTTCCACTTCGGACGCGAACGCGGACGGCGCGGCGAACCGGACAGCCTGACGCTCACGCTCAAGTTTGGCGACGACGTGCTTCGGCGGATCATGGCTCGTCTCTACTACCCCGAGAGCCCTTATGAGTTCTCGGTCCTTGGCGCGGACATCCTCGGGCATGTCTACGAGCAGTACCTGGGAAAGGTCATCGTCGTCGATGACGGGGGACGCGCCTCGGTCGAGACCAAGCCCGAAGTGCGTCGAGCCGGAGGCGTCTACTACACGCCCACGTACATCGTCCGGTTCATTGTCGATCACGCTGTCGGCGGGTCGCTCGTCGGAATCACGCCCGAGATGCTCCTTGGGGGTCGTAAGGGTCGAAGCTTCCGAGTCGTGGACCCGGCCTGCGGGTCAGGTTCCTTCCTGATTGAGGCATACCAGCACCTGCTCGATTGGTATCTCGACTATTACGTGGCCAACGATCCCGCCCACTGGGCGCGGACAAAGTCGCCTCGTGTGTTTCAAGACGCCCGGCGCTCATGGCGCCTGACTACAACTGAGCGCAAGCGAATCCTCACAGAACACATCTTCGGTGTGGACATTGACCCGCAGGCGGTCGAGGTCACGAAGCTGTCCCTACTTCTCAAGGTCCTTGAGGGCGAGTCTGGCGAGACAATCCAGCAGGAGCTGCGGCTCTTCAACGAGAGGGCTCTTCCTGACCTTGACGAGAACATCAAGTGCGGCAACTCGCTCGTCGGGCCGGACCTGTACGAACAGGTCCAGATGGACCTCTTCAGTTCCGATGAGCTCGAACAGACGAACGTCTTTGACTGGCGACAGGAGTTCCCCGGAGCCTTTGTGGACGGCGGCTTCGATGCGGTCATCGGGAATCCGCCCTACGTGTACCGGAACGCCACGCAGACCAGGCTTCGGACCTACTTCGAGCACCACTTCAGCTCGGCGGAGGGCAACTACGAGCTCTACAAGTTCTTCATCGAGCAAGGGCTGAGACTGCTCAGGCCCGGCGGTCGACTCGGCTACATCGCGTCCGCTTCGTTCCTCGTCCAGCCGTCCTTCGAGAAGCTTCGGAAACTGCTTCTCACTTCGAGCACGCTCGAGCAGCTCGCTCCGCTCGGGCCAAAGGCGTTCAAGGCGGCGACCGTCGACACGTGCGTGCTCGTCGCGGCGAAGTCGACCGCTGGACCCGAGCACGAGCTCGAGATCCGCGCGCCCACCGCGCCCACTGACCTTCCGACTACGAAGCCCCATAGGGTTCCGCAGGCGCGATTCGCTGGTAATCCCGGTCGGGTCTTCGACTACCGCTTGGACGGAACGCAGGCAGCTGTCGTCTCGAGGCTCCTGAAGAGCTTCCCGCCCGTCGAGGACGGATTTGAGTTCGGCGTCGGCATCAACACGGGGTTCATCCGTGACGAACTCGTCGCGGACCACGAGCTGGATGCGCGCTACCACCGGCTCGTGACCGGCTCGGGTATCTCTCGCTATGGGCCGGTTCGGACGGATGGCTGGGTGATGTACGACGCCGATTTCGTGAAGAGTCGCGGCGACCGAGGGCGGAGCCTGCCGGCTGAGAGATTCCTCGCAGGCAACAAGATCCTCGTCGTGCGAACTCGCAACCTCAGCCTGACACGCAGGGTTGTAGCGACGATTGACGAAACGGGCGCCTACAACTTGAACCGGCTGTCGAACATCATTGCCCGACCAGGCCGGAGTCTCGCTGGTCTCCTTGGAATCCTGAACTCCACCCTGTTCAACTGGCTGTTCTCGACTCGCTGGTTCGACTACGAGATCAAGCCCGTCTATCTCAGGAGCAGCCCTCTGGCAGACTCCGAGGACCCGGCTCTGGAGACCGCCGTCAGGCGAATGCTTCAGCTGGTCGCGACACTCGGTCAGGTCAGCACCGGTCAGGAGACGGCGCGCCTCGCTCGGCTGGTAGAGGCCACCGACGCCGAGATTGACCGCCACGTGTTTCGGCTTTACGGCCTCACCGGGGACGAAGCGCACATGATGGAGGCCGAACGCTCGACGGATCGAAGTGTGCACCTGAGGCTGCAGCCTGTTACGCAGTGACGGACTCCGTCTCGCCTCCTCACACGGTGGCCGCCGCCAGGAGGGGGAACCCGCACGATGGAAGCGTAGTGACGGGTTAGCATGCGGTTCGCGGAGCAGATCCGGGCCACCCGCCGAGCCAGACGAGGCAGCGATCGCCGCCGGGGCACGGCGCACGCCGCCGGCCATGCGCCAGGGCGAGCCG
>JADGPK010000030.1 GCA_017882445.1 Solirubrobacteraceae bacterium | reverse complement strand
CCCTGGACTTTCACAGCGGACTAATCGGGCCGCCTACACGCTCTTTACGCCCAATAATTCCGGACAACGCTTGCACCCTACGTATTACCGCGGCTGCTGGCACGTAGTTAGCCGGTGCTTCTTGTGAAGGTACCGTCACTCCGACCGACTATTCATCGGCGGAGCTTCGTCCCAACTGAAAGGGGTTTACAACCCGAAAGCCTTCTTCCCCCACGCGGCGTTGCTGCGTCACGCTTTCGCGCATTGCGCAAGATTCCCCACTGCTGCCTCCCGTAGGAGTCTGGGCCGTGTCTCAGTCCCAGTGTGGCTGATCGTCCTCTCAGACCAGCTACCCATCGAAGCCTTGGTGAGCCGTTACCTCACCAACAAGCTAATGGGCCGCGGGCCCATCTCAATGCGGAGGCCGAAGCTTCCTTTCCCCTTGCGGGCACATCCGGTATTAGCCCGAGTTTCCTCGGGTTGTCCCGGTCATTGAGGCAGGTAACCCACGTGTTACTCACCCGTTCGCGGCTCTGCCCCAGGGCAAGCCCTGGTTCGTCGCTCCACTTGCATGTGTTAAGCACGCCGCCAGCGTTCGTCCTGAGCCAGGATCAAACTCTCCGTGAAGAACTTCACGAAAAGCTGTCATGGAGTTGCCGGTCATCAGCGGGCGATGAATCGCCCGCGGACAGCGCGGCGGCCGGAACCTATACACCGTGGTCCCGAACCATGACGGGGTACTTCTCTACTTGACTCGTTACCGCCACCGGACGCACATAAAGCGCCCCCGCTGACGGGTCGAACCTGGACGCACACCACGATCACGAAATAGATCGTAGATGCGCATGCTGTTGAGTTTTCAAAGACCGCCGAGCCTCACCAAAAGGGCTTCCTTCGGCAGGAGACCGTTGCGACCCAGCGCCCAGGGGCACCTGCGGGCCGACCGGGGAGTATAGCGCGATGCGGGCCGGTCGGGTCAGCGGGCCCGCAGGCGGCGAAAGCGGCGCCTGCCGACCTTCAGGACCTGCCCGTCGGCGCGCTCGGCCGGGACATCGTGCTCGCCGTCGCCGAGCTGCTCGCCGCCGAGCGTCACGGCCCCCTGATCGATCAGGCGGCGCGCCTCCGAGCGCGAGACGCCGAACTCTGTCGCGATCAACCCCGGCAGATGCACCGTCCCGTCCTCGACGGCGGCGTGCGCCTCGGCGATCTCCTCGGGCTCGGCGTGCTCGACGTGAACGCGCTCGAAGCGCCGTTCGGCCACCTCCGCGTCCTCGTCGGAGTGCAGCCACGCCACGATCTCGCGCGCCAGCGCGCGCTTGGCGT
The DNA here is from genome assembly GCA_017882445.1 of Solirubrobacteraceae bacterium. Lineage (GTDB taxonomy): Bacteria > Actinomycetota > Thermoleophilia > Solirubrobacterales > Solirubrobacteraceae > Palsa-744. Next base: position 27,667 of record JADGPK010000030.1, on the reverse strand, counting down.
CGCGCGCCGAGCGCCCGTCCGGCGGCGGCGCGCCCTCGCCGCCGGCACGCTCCGCCCCGTGCGGGCCGAGCAGCAGGCGGCGGTAGTCGGCCATCGCCTCGTCGGGGATCGCCATCGCCTTGCCGTACATCTCCTCGGGCGCGTCCGTCACGCCGATGTGGTTGCCGAGCGACTTGGACATCTTCCTGCGCCCATCCGTTCCGACGAGGATCGGCATCGTCATGATCGCCTGCTCAGGCAGCCCGTAGGCGCGCTGGATGTCGCGCCCCAGCAGCAGGTTGAACTTCTGATCGGTGCCGCCCAGCTCGACGTCCGCGCGGACGGCGACCGAGTCATACCCCTGCAGCAGCGGATAGAGCAGCTCGAGCATCGAGATCGGCTCGCGCGCGGCGAAGCGTTTGGCGAAGTCGTCGCGCTCGAGCATCTGCGCGACGGTCGTCGTGCGCAGGAGCGCGAGCAGCTCGATCATCCCCATGTCCAGCCACTCGCTGTTGCGACGCACCTCCAGGCGTGTGGGATCGGCGTCGAGCACCTTCAGCGCCTGCTCCTGAAAGGTCGCCGCGTTGGCGTCGATCTGCTCCTCGGAGAGCATCGGGCGCAGGCTCGAGCGTCCCGAGGGATCGCCCACACGGGCCGTGTAGTCGCCGACGATCAGCACGACCACGTGGCCGGCGTCCTGGAACTCGCGCAGCTTGCGCAGGACGACCGCGTGGCCGAGATGGATGTCGGGTGCCGTGGGATCGATGCCCAGCTTGACGCGCAGCGCCCTGCGCTCCGCCCGCGCGAGGCGCAGCTTGTCCGCCAGGGCGCCCTCGGGCAGGCCGTCGACGGCGTTACTCGCCAGCCGGATGGCCATCTGGGTGGCGTCCTCGGCGGCCGCGTCGGTGGCGTTCGGCATGGGGGCCAATGCTAGACTCTCGCCTTCCGGAGAGGTTCCATCGTGCCGCCCTGCGCGGCCCGGACCGTCGGGATCGGATCTCCCCGCACCTCGGAGCTTCCAGCTCCGCAGCCGCCGATGCGCGATGACGATCGCCCCGACATAACGCCCGCCGATCGACGATCGAGCAGCAAGCCCCGACTGAAGAGGCTGCGACTGCTGGCCATCGTGTCCGCCATCCTCTTGCTCGGCTTCGTGTCCTTCGTGTTCGGCATCTTCGTGTCGATCGCCTCGGACCTCCCGTCGCTGACGAAGTTCGCGCAGTTCAAGGATGCGCAGAGCTCCGTCCTGCTCGACGATCTCGGCCATCCCCTCGGTGTCCTGAGCCAGCAGAACCGCGTGATCGTGACGCCGGAACAGATCCCTCAGATCGTCAAGGAGGCGGTGATCTCGATCGAGGACAAGCGCTTCGAGAGCAACGGCGGGATCGACGTCCGCGGCATCGCGCGCGCCTTCGTCGCGGACATCCGGCACAAAGGCAACGTCCAGGGAGCGTCGACGATCGAGCAGCAGTTCATCAAGAACGCGCTCCAGGCCCAGTCGCACCGCACGATCTTCGAGAAGCTTCGCGAGGCGGCTCTGGCCTTTCAGCTCTCGCACAAGTGGTCGAAGGAAAAGATCATCACCGCCTACCTGAACACGATCTACTTCGGCAACGGCGCCTACGGGATCGAGGCGGCTGCCGAGACCTACTTCGGCCACGACGTCAACCACCTCGGCTGCGGGACACCCTCCCACGAGCTGTGCGTCGAGCAGCTGAAGCCGTGGGAGGCCGCCCTGCTGGCCGGCATCATCCAGTCGCCCACCGGCTATGACCCCGCGAACCAACCGGCCGCGGCCCGCGCCCGGCGCGATGTCGTCCTGCGCCAGATGCTCGAGCAGGGGTATCTGACCAGGGCGGTGTACGAAGAGAGCATCAACGAGGCCATCCCGGCGCCCAAAGAGGTGCAGGCTCCGCGCCAGCAGGCAATCGAAGGGGTCCAGGTCGGCTACTTCACGAGCTGGGTCCAGCAGCAGATCATCGAACGCTACGGCGCCCCGCGCGCGTTCGACGGAGGCCTGCGGATCAAGACGACGCTCGACCTCGAACTGCAGCGATCCGCCGAACAGGCGGTCGGCGCCTACCTGGCCAACCCCAGCGGTCCCTCGGCATCGCTCGTGGCGATCGAAAACTCCACCGGCGAGGTGCGCGCGATGGTGGGCGGACGCAGCTACGACGAAAGCCCGTTCAACCTGGCCACGGAGGGAGAGCGCCAGCCGGGCTCGTCGTTCAAGGCGTTCGACCTCGCCGCAGCGCTCCGGGACGGGATCTCCCCCAACTCGGTGTGGACGTCCAAGCAGAAGGTGTTCTACGTTCCGAACTCCGCCGGCAAGGAAAAGTTCGTGGTGCACAACGACGAAGGCGCCTACTCGGGCACCAACACCCTGACTGGCGCCACCGCGTTCTCGGACAACTCGATCTACGCCGAAGTCGGCCTCAAGGTCGGCACGCGACGCATCGCCCTGCTGGCCCACCGGATGGGCATCACGACACCCCTGTCGACCAACCCGGCGATGACGATCGGCGGGCTCACGGTCGGGGTCACCCCGCTGGACATGGCACACGCGTATGAGACGATCGCGCACGGGGGACGGCGCGTGAGCGGGTCGCTGGCCGAAGACGAAGCTCCCGTGGGCATCCAGGAAGTCGAAGCCACCGGCCACCCCCTCCCGGACGGCTCGCGGCGCGACAGGAACCACGTCGAGACCAGGGCGGTCCTCCCTGCGAGCGTGGCGGCGACCGAGACCTCGATGCTCGAAACGGTGTTGCAGTACGGCACCGGCCGCGCAGCCGCCATCGGCCAGTTCGCGGCCGGCAAGACGGGCACCACGACCAACTACGGGGACGCGTGGTTCGTCGGCTGGGACTCCAAGTACACGGTCGCGATCTGGGTCGGCTACCCCAGCAAGCTCATCCCGATGACGACCGACTTCAACGGCAACCCGGTGCTGGGCGGGACATTCCCGGCGCTGATCTGGCACGACTTCATGACCGCGGCGCTGCAGATCGACAACGCCCGGGCCGAACACGCCTCACCAGCCAGCGGCAACGCCGGTGGCGTGTCGTCGGGCTCGGGCACATCCGAATCGGGCTCTCCGTCGTCGTCGAGCACCGCTACCACACCGGCCGGCACCCCGGGCGGCGCGGGCAGAGCCAACTCGAAGCCCGGCGCCCCGGCGGGCGAAGCCGGGTCGGGTGCGCCGAGCCCCGAACACGCGACCATGCCGTCCACGTCCGCGCCCGCGCCCCCGCACGAAACTCCGAGCGAACCGACGCCTGCGCCCGGCGCTCCGTCCTCTCCCTCGCCGACGGGCGGGGTGAGCCCCGGCGGTTAGCGCCCGGGGACGGGCCGCGGCCGCGACACGTGCGGGTTGCCGGCGACGCAGAAGCGCCAGCGCAGATCGACGGCCCGCGTGATCCCGATGCGGGCGCCCTCGAGAACGTTCGGCTCGAGCCAGGCGGCGGCGCGCGCGCCGATGCGGACCGAGCCGCTCGCGAGATCGCCCTCGTTCTCGCCGAGCGAGATGCCGAGGGCCTGCGTGAGCTTGCCCGGCCCCGAGCACAGCTCGTGATCGCCGGGTGCGCGGCCGATGCGCCCCCGACGCGCGGCCGGGGAGCGACGGACCCGCATCGCATCGAGCCCCGTGACGGGCTCGAGCGCGCGGATCAAGACGGCCGCGCCGACGCCCTCGGGCTCGCACACCGCGTTGAGAAGCGCGTGGACGCCGTATGAGCGATACACGTACGCGCGCCCGGGCAGGCCGAACAGGGTGCGCGTGCGCGGGGTGAGCCCGACGAACGCGTGGCACGCCGGCTCGCTCTCGTGGTATGCCTCCGTCTCGACGATCACACCGGCCGCACCGCGATGCTCGACCGTGCAGCCGATCAGCTCGCGTGCGACCTCCAGCACGGGCCGATCGTAGAAGTCAGGCCCGAGCGCCTTCATGCAGCGCCGTCCGGGCGAGCTCGACCTGCTCGCGCACGCGCTCGAGCGAGGTGCCTCCCTCCGAGACCTTCGACTCCAGCCACGAGCTCCGCGCGAGGACCTGCTCGAACTCCGAACGGTGGGCGGCCAGCAGCCCGCTGTTCACCTGGAGCTCCTGCTGCGTCAGCTCCGACAGCGTCTTGCCGGAGTCGACCGCGGTGCGCACGAGGCCGGCGACGACGCCGTGCGCCTCGCGGAACGGCATCCCCAGGCGCACCAGCAGGTCAGCCACATCGGTTGCCGCGATCATCTCGTCGGCTGCCGCGTCGCTCATCCGGGCGCGATCGAAGCTCACACCGGCGATCATCCCGGTGGCCGCCGCGAGCGTCAGCTCGAGCGTGTCGACCACGTCGAAGAGGTGCTCCTTGTCCTCCTGGAGATCCTTGTTGTAGGTCAGCGGCAGCGCGTGCAACACGCCGTGAAAGGCCGCCAGGTGGCCGACCACACGGGGCGCCTTGGCCCGCAGCAGCTCGGCCGCGTCGGGGTTCTTCTTCTGGGGCATGATCGAGGACCCCGAGCTCCATGCATCGGGCAGCTCGCAGAACCCGAACTCGGTGCTGGACCACAGCACGAGCTCTGCGCCCAGCCGCGAGAGGTGCGTCGAGCACGTGGCCGCGGCGCCGAGGTAGTCGAGGATGAAGTCCCTGCCGGAAACCGCGTCGATCGAGTTCGGCAGCACCTCGGAGAAGTCGAGCGCATGTGCGACCTGGCTGCGGTCGGTGTCGAAGTTCACCCCCGCGAGGGCGCCCGCGCCGAGCGGCAGCCTTCCGCACTCGCGCTCCGCGAAGGCGAACCGCGAGCGGTCGCGCGCCAGCATCCAGAAGTAGGCGAGCAGGTGATGGCCGAGGTAGACCGGCTGCGCGCGCTGCAGGTGGGTGTAGCCGGGCATCGGCCAGTCGAGGTGCTCCTCGGCGCGCTCGAGCAGCACGGCCATGAGGACGACGATCGCCGTCTGTGTCTCGGCCGCGCGCTCGCGCGTGTACATCGCCAGGTCTGTCACCACCTGGTCGTTGCGCGAGCGGGCCGTGTGCAGCCTGCCGCCGACCGGGCCGGCGATCTCGGTCAGGCGGCGCTCGATCGCCATGTGGATGTCCTCGTCGTCCGGCGCGAACGCGAAGCGGTCCTCGCTCAGCTCGGCTTCGACAGCGTCCAGGCCGGCGAGGAGCGCGTCGGTGTCCGGACCGGACAGGATCCCGCGGTCGCCGAGCATCCTCGCGTGCGCCCGCGACTGCGCTACGTCCTGCGGCCAGAGACGCCGATCGAACCCGATCGAGGCGTTCAGCCGGTGGAAGTCGGGATGCTGGGGCTCGTGGAAGCGCGACACGCGCAATCAGTCTACGTTCCGGTTCGCTCGAGGACGGCGCCGAGCTGCTGTGCGACACGCGCGACCTGCCCCTCGCTCATCGCCGGGAAGAACGGCAGCGCCAGCGAGCGCGCGGCCACGTCCTCACACACCGGGAACTCGCCCTCGCGATGGCCGAAGCGCTCGCGGTAGAAGCTCATCAGATGGATCGCCGACAGGTACGGCTTGCTCTGGATCCCCACGGCGGCGAGCGCGCGAACCACGCCGTCGCGATCCACGCCCCGGGGCAGCTGGACGACGAACACGAACCAGCCGCGCGTGTCCCCCCCGCGGTCCGGGCAGGGCAGCTCCAGGCCCTCGATCCCCTCAAGCGCCTCGCGATACAGGCCTGCCACGCGGGCGCGCGCCGCGAGCATCCCGTCCAGCCGCTCGAGCTGGGCGATGCCGATGGCGCAGGCGATGTCCGACAGCCGGTAGTTGAACCCCAGGCGATCGTGGTCGAGCCAGCCCATGTCCAGCGCGCGGCCCTGGTTTCGCTCGGAGTCGATCAACTGCTTCTGCGCAGGGTCGTCGAGCGTCACCATCCCGCCCTCGCCGGTGGTGAGCTGCTTGTTGGCGTAGAACCCGAACACGGAGGGGTGGCCGCGGCCGCCCACGGGCGTGCCGTCTGCGTGGCTTGCGCCGAGCGCCTCGCAGGCGTCTTCGACGATCGCGAGGCCGTGGTCGGAGGCGATCCGCTCGAAGGCGGGCATGTCGGCGGGGTAGCCGAAGATGTGCACGGGCAGCAGCGCCCGCGTGCGCCCGCCGACCGCCGCGCCGGCCGCCCGGGGGTCGAGGTTGAGGGTGATCGGGTCGATGTCCGCGAACACCGGCCGCGCGCGCTCGTACAGCGCGGCGTTGGCCGAGGCGACAAACGAGAACGGGCTCGTGATCACCTCGTCCCCCTCCCCCACGCCGGCCGCGCGCAGCGCCAGGTGCAGTCCGGCGGTGCCGCTGCTCACCGCGCAGGCCAGCGGAGCGCCCACGCGCGCTGAGAACAGCCGCTCGAACTCGACCACGCGCGGACCGAGAGACAGCTGACCCGAGCGCAGCACCTCGATCACGGCGCGCTCCTCCTCCTCGCCCACGACGGGACGGGCGAGGGGAATCACGTCCTCCGCCTGCCTCGCCGCCCCCTGCGAGGCCCCCACTAGACCCTGCCGCGCGTTCCGGCGGACGGCTCGCCGGCGTCCCGCGGCGGGCGCTCCTGCGCGCCGGGCTGCATCCCGTACTCCAGCGAATCCACGAGCGCGTCCCATGAGGCTGCGATCAGGTTCTCCGAGACCCCGATCGACCCCCACACGTCCTGGCCATCGGTGGCGTCGATCAGCACACGCGTGATCGCGCCGGTGCCCTTGCGCTCATCGAGGATGCGGACCTTGAAGTTGACGAGCTCGATGTCGTGCAGGTGCGGGTAGAGCTCGCCGATCGCTGCGCGCAGCGCCTCATCGAGGGCATTCACGGGTCCGTTGCCCTCGGCGGTGCGGACGTAGCGCTCGCCTTCGACCCAGATCTTGACCACGGCTTCGGTCTCGACCTTGCCGTCGGCGCGCTGCTCGACGATCACGCGCCAGGACTCCAGCCGGAACAGCGGCTGGTACCCGCCCGCCTCCTTGCGCATCAGCAGCTCGAAGGAGCCGTCGGCCGCCTCGAACTGAAAGCCCTCGTGCTCGAGATCCTTGACGCGGGCGAGAACCCGCTCGGCGAACTCCTCATCGGCCGAGATCCCCGCCTGCGTGGCCTTCTCGACGATCGTGCCCTTGCCCGAGAGCTCGGAGATCAGCACGTCGCGACCGTTGCCCACGACCGCGGGGTCGATGTGCTCGAAGGTTTCAGAGGCGGCGCGCACGCCGGCCGCGTGCAGGCCCGCCTTGTGCGCGAACGCGTGCTTGCCCACATACGGCTGGGTCGGGTTGGGCGAGCGGTTCAGCAGCTCATCGACGAAGTGTGCCGTGTCGGTCAGCCGCGCCAGGCGCTCGAGCTCCAGCAGCTCGACGCCCATCTTCAGCTGCAGGTCGGCGATGATCGTGACGAGATTCGCGTTGCCCGTGCGCTCGCCGATGCCGTTGATCGTGCCCTGGACCTGGGTGGCTCCCGATTCCACGGCGACGAGCGTGTTCGCGACCGCGCAGCCGGAGTCGTCGTGGGTGTGGATGCCGAGCGCGACGCCCGGCAGCGCTTCGGCGACGACCGCGAATGCGGTGCGGATCTGCGGGGGCAGCGAGCCGCCGTTGGTGTCGCACAGCACCACCCGCTCGGCGCCCGCGTCGGCCGCGGCGCGCAGGCAGTCCAGGGAATAGCCGGCGTCGAGGCAGAACCCGTCGAAGAAGTGCTCGGCGTCCAGCAGAACGCGCTTCCCGGCGCCCACCAGGAAGGCGACCGAGTCGGCGATCATCGCGAGGTTCTCCTCGCGCGAGACCCGCACGACCTTCTCCACGTGGAGCACCGAGGCCTTCCCCACCAGCGTGCACACAGACGCGAAGCACTCCGCGAGCACGCGCAGCCCCTCGTCGTCCTCGGCCGCTGTCTCCCGCCGCCGGGTCATGCCGAACGCCACGATCTGCGCCACGGCGAGATGCTCGCCCGCCAGCAGCTCGAACAGCTCCTGCTCCTTGGGGTTGGACGCTGGGAAGCCCGCCTCGATCATGTGGACGCCGAGATCGTCGAGGGCGCGCACGACGCGCAGCTTCTCCGCGGCCGTGAGGGTCATGCCGCCGCCGCCCATCCCGTCGCGCAGGGTGGCGTCGTATAGCTGTATGTCGTTCACCGGGCTCCTAGCCCGCGGCGGTGGTCTGAGCGCTCGGAGCGGACGTCTCGGCCGCGGGCGCCGGCGGGGCGGCCGCGGGCACCACGTCGAGCCACTCGCGGTAGCGCTCGGTGCGCCCGTGGATGGCGTCGTCGAAGGCGGCCTGCAGGACGCGCGTGACCTCGCCGGGCTTCCCCGCGCCGATCACGTGGTCGTCGACTTCCCGCACGGGCACGAGTTCGGCGGCGGTGCCCGACAGGAACACCTCGTCGGCGAGGTAGAGCTCGGCGCGGGCGACGTTGCGCTCGACGATCGTGTAGCCGAGATCGCGCGCGATCTGGATGATCGAGCGGCGGGTGATGCCGTCGAGGATCGAGTTGTGCTGCCCGGGCGTGACGATCTCGCCCTCGTGCACCACGTACACGTTCTCGCCGGTGCCCTCGCAGACGTGGCCGTGATCGTCGAGCAGGATCGCCTCTTCGTAGCCGGCCTTGACCGACTCGACCTTCGCCAACACGCTGTTGAGGTACTGGCCGGAGGCCTTCGCGTGGGGGATCAGCGAGTCGGGGCTGATCCGCCGCCAGGAGGAGACCTTGGCGCGCACGCCGTTGCTCATGCCGTGGTCGCCGAGGTAGGCCCCCCACTCCCAGCAGGCGATCGTCACGTCGACGGGCGCGTCGAGCGGGTTGAGACCCATCTGGCCGTAGCCGCGGTTGACGATCGGGCGGATGTAGCAGGAGCGCAGGCCGTTGCGCGCGACCAGCTCGAGCGTGGCGGCGCGCAGCTCCTCGGCGGAGTACGGCACGGGCATGTAGTACAGCTCGGCGGAGCGAACGAGGCGCTCGATGTGCTCGGCGTTGCGGAACACCGCGGGCCCGAGCTCGGAGTCGTAGCAGCGCATGCTGTCGAACACGCCGGTGCCGTAGTGAAGTCCGTGCGTCAGGACGTGGATCTTGGCGTCCTCCCAGGCGACGAATGCTCCGTTCATCCAGATGAGGTCGGTGGGCTCCACGTTCGTTGCGCTCCTGTTAGATGTTTTCGAACACTGCCTTGCACGCGTGCGCCGTTCCCGCCTCGCCGCCCAGGTCGGGCGTACGCAGGCCCGCAGCGAGTGCGCCTGCAACGGCCAATTCTACAGCCGCGGCCTCGCTTGCCAAGCCAAGGCCGTGACGCAGCAGCATCGCGGCCGACAGGAACATCGCGAGCGGGTTGGCGAGACCCTGCCCGGCGATGTCCGGCGCCGATCCGTGCACCGGCTCGAACATGCCAGGTCCGTCGGCGCCGAGCGACGCGCTGGGAAGCATGCCGATCGAGCCGGTGAGCATGGCGGCCTCGTCAGAGAGGATGTCTCCGAACATGTTCTCGGTCAGGATCGTGTCGAAGTGCCGGGGCGAGGAGACGAGCTGCATGGCGGCGTTGTCGACGAGCACGTGCTCGAGTTGGATATGGGGGAACTCGCGCGAGTGCACCTCGCTGACCACCTCGCGCCACAGCCGCGAGGTCTCCAGAACGTTGGCCTTGTCGACGCTCGTCACCTTCGCCCTGGCAGCCTCGAAGGCGACGCGTGCGATCCGCTCGATCTCGGCGGTCGTGTAGGAGCAGACGTCTGAGGCCGAGGTGGCGGTGCGGGTCTTCTCACCGAAGTAGATGCCGCCGGTGAGCTCGCGCACGACGAGCAGGTCGGTGCCCTCGATCCGCTCGCGCCGGAGCGGCGAGGCGTCATACAGCGCGGGCAGCGGCTTGACCGGACGGAGGTTGGCGTACAGGCCGAGCCCCTTGCGCAGGCCGAGCAGGCCCTGCTCGGGGCGGGGCCTGGCGGGGTCGGTGGTGTCCCACTTGGGGCCACCCACGGCCGCGAGCAACACCGCGTCGGCGCCACGGCAGGCGGCCAGGACCTCGTCGGTCAGCGCGACGCCGTGGGCGTCGATCGAGGCGCCGCCGAACAGGTGCTCCTCGAACTCGAAGTCGCCGAGCCGGTCGAGCAGCTCGAGTGTCGGGGCCATGATCTCCGGGCCGATGCCGTCGCCGGGCAGGGTGACGATGCGGTGGGCCATGTTCGCCGCGCCCCTTAGAGCGCCGTGGTCGGCACGCGCGCCGGCCCGGAGCTCTCGCGCTCGCGCTCGTAGGCGGCGATCGCGTCGTCCTGCTTGAGCGTCAACGCGATGTCGTCGAGGCCGCCGAGCAGGCGGCGCTTGATCTCACCGTCGATCTCGAAGCGGGCGAGCGCTCCAGCGAAGCGGACCTCCTGCGCGTCGAGGTCTATCTCGGCCTCGCCGGCGGCCATCACCGCGCGGATCTCCTCAGCGGAGAGGACGACCGGGAGCAGGCCGATCTTGGTGCAGTTGGAGTAGAAGATGTCCGCGAAGGACGGCGCGAGGATCGCCTGGAAGCCGTAGTCCTGCAGCCCCCACGGCGCGTGCTCGCGCGAGGAGCCGCAGCCGAAGTTCTCGCCCGCGACGAGAATCGGGTTGGCAGGCAGATCCCAGCCGGGCTCCTTGGCCCAGTCGTAGAACAGGAACTGGCCGAAGCCGGTGCGCTCGACCCGCTTGAGGAACTGCTTGGGCATGATCTGGTCTGTGTCGACGTCGGCGCGGTCGAGCACGCTGACCGGTCCGGCGATGATGGTTATCGGTTTCATGTTCCTCTCCTGAACGTCTGTATCACCATGGCTATACACCACTCATGATGTGTATTGAACGGAACGGAACGCGTCGGGCGCCGTCACTCAGACCACTTCCTGATGTCCACGAAATGCCCCTCGATGGCCGCCGCGGCGGCCATCTGCGGTGAGACGAGGTGGGTGCGCCCGCCGCGCCCCTGACGACCCTCGAAGTTGCGGTTGGAGGTGGACGCGCAGCGCTCGCCCGGCTGCAGGATGTCGGGGTTCATTCCCAGGCACATCGAGCAGCCGGCTACGCGCCAGTCGAAGCCTGCGTCGCGGAAGATGCGGTCGAGACCCTCGGCCTCGGCCTGCGCCTTGACCTGCTGGGAGCCGGGCACGACCATCGCGCTCACGCTCGGCGAGACCTTGCGTCCGGCGACGACGGCGGCGGCGGCGCGCAGGTCGCCGATGCGCGAGTTGGTGCAGGAGCCGATGAAGACGCGGTCGACGGCGATCTCCTCGATCGGCGTGCCGGGCTCGAGCGCCATGTAGTGCAGCGCCCGCTCGGTGGCCTCGCGCTCGCCGGGACTGTCGCAGTCGGCCGGCGAGGGGACGCGCTCGGTGACAGCGCGCACCATGCCGGGGTTGGTGCCCCATGTGACCTGCGGGGAGACCGCGGCGGCGTCGACCACGACTTCAGCGTCGAACTCGGCGCCATCGTCGCTGCGCAGCTCGCGCCAGCGCTCGATCGCGGCGTCCAGCTCGGCTCCGGCGGGCGCGCCCGGGCGCGCCTGCTCTGTAAACCAGGCGAAGGTGGTCTCGTCGGGGGCGATCATGCCGGCGCGTCCGCCGCCCTCGATCGTCATGTTGCAGACGGTCATGCGGCCCTCCATCGACAGCTCCTGGATGGCGGGGCCGGAGTACTCGACGACGTGTCCGGTCATCCCCCCCACCCCGAGCTGCCCGAGCGTGGCGAGGATCAGGTCCTTGGCCGTGACGCCGAAGCCCAGCGCGCCCTCGTAGCGGACGCGCATCGAACGCGGCTTGCCCTGGACCATGCACTGCGTCGCAAGCACGTGCTCGACCTCGCTGGTGCCGATGCCGAACGCCAGCGCGCCGAAGGCGCCATGCGTCGAGGTGTGCGAGTCGCCGCACACGATCGTCATGCCGGGCTGGGTGACGCCGAGCTCGGGGCCGATCACGTGCACGATGCCCTGGCGCGCGGAGCCGAGCGAGTAGACGGGGACGCCGAACTCCTCGCAGTTGCGCTCGAGCGTTTCGACCTGCACGCGGGAGAGCTCGTCCTTGATCTGAGCCGCCACGGGCGTGCCGTCGGTGGGCGTGTTGTGGTCGGCCGTCGCCAGCGTCCGATCGGGGCGCCGGACGGTGCGGCCCGCGAGGCGCAGGCCGTCGAAGGCCTGCGCGCTGGTGACCTCGTGGACGAGGTGCAGGTCGATGTACAGCAGGCCACCGTCCACCTCGTGGGCGTGCCAGATCTTGTCGAACAGCGTCTGTGGCATGGTCATCGGTCTCTCTGTTCGTGGCTGGTGGAAGTGATTTCTACGAGGACCCCTTGCGGGGTCCGGAGGGGTCGGCATCGGCGGCGTGCTCGGCACTAGCTGCGCCTCAGCCCCGCGGAGACGACGGCGAGGAACTCGGCATCGGCGTCGCGCTCCGCGGGGTTCTCGAAGTGGTGGGACAGGTCGGCGTCGAAGGTCACGCAATCGCCCTCCTCCAGCAGGTAGCGCTGACCGTCGCAGACGAGCACGACCGAGCCGCGCTCGACGAGCGCGGTCTCGCGGCTGCCGGGCTCGTGCATCGGTGGATCGTCCGCCGCGCCGGTGGCGCCGCCGGGAGCGAGCGTGTGTCGTGAGATCTCCGCGCGCTGACCGGGCTGTGAGGAGGTGAGGACCTCGAAGCCGTGTCCGCGCCGTTTGTTGCCCCCGTGCGTGCGCTCGCCTGAGCGCACGATCGTCACCGAGCCGCCCTCATCCAGGCGCAAGAGCTGCGAGAGCGTCAGCTCGAGGCCCGCGGCGATGCGGGCGGCGACGGTCAGCGTGGGGCTGGTCTCCCCCCGCTCGACCTGCGAGAGCATCGGCGCGCTCACGCCGCTGCGCGCGGCGAGGTCGCGCAGCGAGAGCGCGGCGGACTCGCGCAGGGCCTTCACACGCGTGCCGATCACGACCGGGTGCAGCGGATCGGCGGTCGTAGGTGCAGTCGCTGTCGTCATACGCGCGTATGTTATCACGGACACCGGTCCGTCGTATGTTGCACTGCCGATCGTCGCGCAAAAGGGGCGCGCGCACGCCCAGATCTAGGCGCATCTCGAAGCGCGGGGCGAGCTCGTTGCGGCCCACGATCTGTGGATAGCCGCGACCGCGCTCGCCCATGGTGTCACGGTCGCGGACGCGCGGCCCCCAGCTATCGGCGCAGGGTGAGCTTTGCGCTGAGCGCGACTGGCGCGGTGCCTGGGGCAGTGAACATCTCAGTCACCGTGGTCCTGAGATGGGTCATGTGGGCGAGCAGCATACGTCCGCGGTGGGTCAGCTTGATCCGAACGCGGCGGCGCGCGCGGCGGCCCTGCTAGCCGTCCGCCTCGCGCCCGGCCTCTTCGCTCAGCCGCGTAAGTTCCTCGTCGCTGAAGCTGCCCTCCTCCGAGGCGAGCACGGCCCGTGCCCGCTCGAGGTCCCGCGGATCGACGACGACGCTGCGGGCGCCCGATGAGCCCCATTCGCGACCGCCGATGGTGCGCTGGGCGATCGCGTGGATCCCCTCCGCGAGCAGCCGCTCGCAGACCATCTCGGCCTCCGCCTCGCTGCCAACCGTGGTGACGCTCTGAAGCGCCTCGGGCACCTAGATCGTCTCCGGCAACCCGATCGCGCCGTCGGCATGAGAGCGCGCCACAGCGACCGACAGCGCGCGCACGTACGCGCGCGCGGCCGCGTCGATGATGTCCGTCGAGACACCCTGGCCCGCACCGGTGAGGCCGCCGATCTCAACCACGATCGAGACCTCCCCGAGAGCGTCCTGCCCCTCGGTGACCGCACTGATGGTGAACTCGCTGAGCTTCGCCGCCACGCCGCTCGCCACGTTGATCGCCTGGAAGACAGCGTCGATCGGACCGTCGCCGGTGAACGACCCGGTGGCAGTGCCGCCGTCGGGCAGCGTGACCGACACGCGCGCGTGCGGCGGGCGCAGCGACGAGGCGTCGACCTCGAACCAGTCGAGCGCGTAGCCTGGGATCTCCTCGCGCAGCTCGTCGGTGACCAGCGCCTCCAGGTCCATCGCCGTCACCTGCTTCTTGCGGTCTGCGATCTCCTTGAAGCGCTTGAAGGCCGTGTTGAGCGCCTGTCCGTCGAGCTCGAAGCCCATCTCCCGCAGCGCCTCGCTCAGAGCGTGGCGGCCGGAGTGCTTGCCCAGCACGATCGAGTTGCTGCGCAGCCCCACCGTGGTGGCGTCCATGATCTCGTAGGTGGTCCGCTCCTTCAGCACGCCGTCCTGGTGGATCCCGGCCTCGTGCGCGAACGCGTTGCGCCCGACGATCGCCTTGTTCGGCTGCACCTGGTAGCCGGTCAGGCGCGAGACCAGGCGGCTGGTGCGCGCGATCTCGGTCGTCACTATTCCAGTCCACAAGCCCAGGCTCGGCTGTCGCGTGTGCAGCAGCATCGCGATCTCCTCCAGCGACGCGTTGCCCGCACGCTCGCCGATCCCGTTGATCGCACACTCCACCTGCCGAGCGCCCGCTTCCACGCCCGCCAGCGAGTTGGCGACCGCCAGCCCGAGGTCGTCGTGGCAATGCACCGAGACCACCACGTCGTGCAGAGCAGGGATGAGCCGGTAGAGCTCCTCGAACATCGCCATGTACTCGCGCGGCATCGTGTAGCCGACCGTGTCGGGGACGTTGATCGTGCTCGCGCCCTCATCGAGCGCGATCTGGATCACCTCGGCCATGTACTGAACGTCCGAGCGCGAGCCGTCCTCGGGGGAGAACTCGACGTCCTCGGTGTAGCCGCGCGCCTGGGCGACCGCCGCGCGCACCTGCCCCTTGACGTCCTCGCGGGTCGTCTGAAGCTTTCGCTCTATGTGGATGTCGCTGGTCGCTATGAACGTGTGTATGCGGGGACGCTCGGAGTCCCTGACCGCGTTCCAGGCCGCCTCGATGTCCTGCTTGCTCGTCCGCGCCAGACCGCAGATGACGGGGCCTTCGACCTCGCGCGCGATCGCCTGCACGGACTCGAAGTCCCCCGGCGAGGTGATCGGGAAGCCGGCCTCGATCACGTCCACGCCCAGGCGCGCCAGCTGGTGGGCGATCTCGAGCTTTTCGTGCCTGTTCAGGGATATCCCGGGCGACTGCTCGCCGTCGCGCAGGGTGGTGTCGAAGATCAGGACCCGGCTCGCGTCGTCCTGCTGCGGCGTCTTGCCGACCGCCGCCGTGGGACCGTTCGATGCGTCTGTCTGGCTCATGTCGTTCGTGCTCCTTCTATCTCTCGCTTGCTGTTCCTCTCTGCTGGGTATGCGGCTTGGCGGCCGCCACGCGCTATTCCCCCCGAGGGGGGAGCAGGAGAACAGTCAGAAGCGAGTACCGGAACGACATCTGCGCGCAGGTTAGCACCAGGCACGCGCGCGCGGCATGCGTCTA
Source organism: Solirubrobacteraceae bacterium (assembly GCA_017882445.1). GTDB lineage: Bacteria > Actinomycetota > Thermoleophilia > Solirubrobacterales > Solirubrobacteraceae > Palsa-744. The sequence continues at coordinate 12,375 of JADGPK010000030.1, read as the reverse complement.
GGAGGACTCTTCGCCCCCGCGTGCGTTGCGCAGCCAGTCGCTGAGCTGCTTGCCGGCGTCCTCGATCGAGTCGCCCAGCTCCTTGAACGTGTCGCGGAAGCGCTCCGCGTAGTGAGCAACCGCGTCGCCCGCCTCTGCGCGGGGGCTCTGCGGCTCGTCGCGCGTGACGTACGCGCCCCCCACGATGCGGTCGTACTCGCCGCGCTTGACCCAATCCATCAGCTCGTGGACGCGCTGTACGGACATCGGGTGGGTGAGGTTGAGGTCGCTCAGCAGCCGCGAGAAGCGATCGAACGGCGACGCCTTCTCGCGGTAGTCCTGACCCTGCTTCATGAACACGTCGAGATCGAGATTCCCGGCCTCGGCGCCCGCAGCGATCACCATCAGCGTGCGGCAGACCGCGAGAGGGTCGCGGATGACGAGCGCCGCCGCCCGGTCGCAGCTCAGCTCAGCCGCGCGAAACCACTCCATCAGCGCCGCCCGCAGCGCGAACAACGGCACCGGGATGCCGGGCAGCGACGACAGCCTCAGCAGGATCACGAGCGCCGTGCGGTAGACCACGTGATCGGACAGCACGTGCCCGGCCTCGTGGCCGAACACGCCCTGCAGCTGCTGGGCGTCGAGCAGCTGCAGCAGCTCGGAGTTGATCACCACAACGGGCTTGCCGGCGCCGACGGTGAGCGCGTTGGCGACCGGGAACTGCATGAGATAGAGGTCCGGCACCGGCTCCAGGTCGAGCGTCGCGTAGGCGCTCGCGTGGGCCTGCCACACATCGCTCAGCTGGTCATCGCCAAGACGCACCGCAGAGCCGAGGACGCCACGGCGCAGCGCTCGCTCGTAGCCGAACTCGATGAGCTTGCGCACGACGGTGTCGAGGTGCGGTATCGCCTTCAGCGCCGCCGTGGCCGCCCGGTCGGCAGGGTGCTCGTACGCCTTCGACGAGATGCGCTTGAGCTGATAGCCCTCGACAGGGAGCGACACCGTGGGAGTAACCGTAGCCGCCGGGCGCCTTCAGCGCGTGCAACCCCTCTTACGGGGTCAGCACGACCTTGCCGACGTTGCGCCGCTCGACGATCATCGTCTGCGCGGCGCCTGCGTCCTCGAAGCTGAACGCCTCGGCGACGACCGGTTTGATCGTGCGGTCGTCGAGCATCGCCCGCAGCGGCCCGATCCACGGCTCGAGCGTCCCCCGGTCCTTCCACAGGGAGAGCATGTTGAGGCCGATGACGGCCTTCGATTCGGACATCTGCTTGATCATGTTGAAGCGCGGCATGCGGGCGACGGCGCGCAGCGCCGTGGCGGCGTTTTTGCGCTCGCCCGAGACGACCGACGAGGCGCCGAAGGCGACCAGACGCCCACCGGGGCGCAGCATCGAGTAGCTGCGCCGGAAGCTCTTGCCGCCGATCGCGTCGAGGACCACGTCGAACTTCGGCAGGCCGCGCTCCCAGCCGGGCTTGGTGTAGTCAAGCGCGTGGTCCACGCCGAGCTCGGTGATGCGCGCGTGCTTGCCCGGGGAGGCCGTGCCGTAGACCTCGGCGCCGGCGCGCTTGGCGATCTGCGTGGCGGCGATGCCCACGCCGCCGCCGGCCGAATGGACGAGCACGCGCTCGCCGTGCTGCAGGCTGCCGTAGCCGATCAGGCCCGCCCACGCGGTCGAATAGTTGACCGGAATCGCCGCCCCCTGCTCGAAGCTGAGCTCGTCGGGGAGCGCGATGACGTCGCTACAGGAGACGACCGCCTGCGAGGCGTAGCCGCCGAACTTCGTCCCGGCCACCACGCGCTGGCCGTGCGTGAGACCCTCGACGCCCTCGCCCAGCTCGAGGATCGTGCCGGCGACCTCGTAGCCGACGACGCACGGGGTCTTCGGCGCGTCGGGGTAGAGACCCATTCGCGCCATCACGTCGGCGAAGTTGATGCCGGCCGCGGCCACCGCGATCCGCACCTCGCCCGCGCCCAGCGAGGGGTCGGGGCGCTCCTGCACCGCCAGCACGCCCGGGCCGCCGTGCTTTGTGATCACGATCGCCCTCATCCGCAGGGCAGGCTACCTGATCAGCCGAGATCCACCGACCATCCGTTCACGAACCCGTCGGAGGCGACGATCTCGCCCACGACCGCGTCGGGCACAGCAGTGTCGGTCGTGACGACCATCGCGGCCAGGCGCCTGTCCTCGCCGTCGCTCCCGTCAGGGGTGTGGCCGACCGCGGCGGAGGAGATGTTGATCCCGTGCGTCCCGAAGATCGTGCCGACGCGGCCGATCATCCCGGGCAGATCCTCGTAGCGGAACACCGTGACGTAGCGCTCGAGCTCGATCGTCAGGCGCCGACCCTGCACCTCGACGAGGTGCGGCACCTGGTTGGGGCCGATGCCGGTGCCGGCGACCGCCACGCGCTCGCCTCCTGCGATGACCGTCACGCGGATCAGCTCGTTGAAGTCCTGCGCCTCGGAGACCGCCCTCTCCTCGAACACGATCCCCCGCTGATGCGCCATCGTCGGGGCGTTGACGAGGTTGACCTGCTCCTCCGTTCGGCCCTGCAGCGCACCTACGATCACCGCGAGCCCGAGCAGGCGGGTGTCGAAGTCGGCGATCCTGCCGAGGAACGCTGCCTCGATGCGCTCCACCGAGCTGCCCTCGGCGAGCTCCATCGCCAGGCGGCCGAGATGCGTGGCGAGCGGCAGGAACGGCCCGAGCATCTGCATGTCCTCGGCGCTGATCGCCGGGATGTTCACGGCCGTCGAGACGACGCCGCCGGTCAGCGCCGCGACGACCTGCTCGGCGCTCTGGTAGCCGGCGCGATCGGTCGCCTCCGCTGTGGAGGCGCCGAGGTGCGGGGTGACGACGACATTGGGATAGCCGAACAGCGGGTGCTCGGTGACCGGCTCGCTCGGGAACACGTCCAGCGCGGCGCCCGCGACCTTGCCCGAGTCGAGGGCGTCCTTGAGCGCTGCTTCGTCGATCAGCCCGCCGCGTGCGACGTTCAGGACGCGCACGCCGTCGCGCATCCTGGCGAAAGCCTCGGCGTTCAGGAAGCCTTCGGTCTCCGCCGTCTTGGGCAGGTGCACCGTGATGAAGTCCGCCTGCGCGTAGAGGTCCTCGGGGCTCTCGGCCTTCTCCACGCCGAGGTCGCGGTAGCGCTCGGCGCTGACGAACGGGTCGAAGGCCAGCACGTGCATGCCGAAGCCGCGCGCCCGCTGAGCGACCAGCTGCCCGATGCGCCCGAAGCCGAGGATCCCGAGCGTCTTCTCGTACAGCTCGACGCCGGAGAACTTCGACCGCTCCCACTTGCCGGCGGTCAGCGAGACGTAGGCCTGCGGGATGTTTCGCGCGAGGGCCAGCAGCAGCGCCATCGTGTGCTCCGCCGCCGTCACGACGTTCGACTCCGGCGCATTGGCCACGACGATCCCGCGCTTGGTCGCCGCCTCGACGTCGACGTTGTCCACGCCGACGCCCGCGCGCCCTATCGCCCGCAGGCGCCCGGCGCGGCCGATCAGCTCGGCCGTCATCTTCGTGGCCGAGCGGATCACGATGCCGTCGTACTCGCCGATGCGCTCGGCGAGCTCCTCCTCGCTCCAGTCGATCCCGATCTCCACGTCGAAGTGCTCGCGCAGCAGCGCGACGCCGGAGTCGCCGATCTTCTCCTTGACGAGGACCCTCAGACGCTCAGCGGCGGTGGAGCCCGGCGCCGCGGCGCTCATCGGCCGACCCGCTCGACGACCCAGTCGATACACGCGGTGAGCGCCTGCACGTCGGCCGTGTCGACCGCCGGGAACATCCCCACGCGCAGCTGGTTGCGGCCCAGCTTGCGGTAGGGCTCGACGTCCACGATGCCGTTCGCCCGCAGAGTCGAGGCGACCGCGGCCGCGTCGACGTGCGCCTGGAAGTCGATCGTGCCGACCACCAGGGAGCGCTTCGCGGGATCGGCGACGAACGGCGCCGTGTAGGAGGTGCTCTCAGCCCAACCGTAGAGATGCTCCGAGGATGCCCGCGTGCGCGATACGCACCAGGCCAGGCCGCCGCCGTCGAGCATCCAGCGCACCTGATCGGCAAGCAGGAACAGGGTGGCGACAGCCGGCGTGTTGTAGGTCTGGTCCTTGAGCGAGTTCTCCAGAGCGGTGTGCAGCGAGAGGAACTCCGGGATCCAGCGATCTGATGCGTGCAGCGCCTGGATCCGCTCCTGCGCCGCCGGGCTGAAGAGCGCGACCCACAGCCCGCCGTCCCCTGCGAAGCTCTTCTGCGGCGCGAAGTAGTAGGCGTCGGCCTGTGACACGTCGACCGGCAGGCCACCCGCGCCTGAGGTCGCGTCGATCGCGACGAGCGACCTCTCCGCTCCCGCCGGCCGGGTGACGGGCACCATCACGCCCGTGGAGGTCTCGTTGTGCGCCCATGCGAGCGTGTCCGCGCCGCCGTCGGCCGCGGCCTGACCGGCGCCCGCGGGGTCCGGGGCGTCGCCGGCGCCCGCCGAGATGATGGTCGGCTCATCGAGGAACGGCGCGCCCGCGGTCACCGCGGCGAACTTCTGCGAGAACTCGCCGTAGGTCAGGTGCAGCGCGCGGCGCTCAACCAGCCCGAACGCCGCCGCGTCCCAGAACGCCGTGGCGCCGCCGTTGCCGAGCGCCACCTCATAGCCGTCCGGCGCGGCGAACAGCTCGCGCAAGCCCGCGCGGATCTCACCGACGAGGGCCCTGACGGGCTTCTGCCTGTGCGAGGTGCCCATCAACGCGCTTCCCCGTTCACCCAGGCGCGCCAGCGCCTCTGGCCTGACCTTGGACGGTCCGCACCCGAAGCGCCCGTCGGCGGGCTTGATCGCATCGGGGATGAGGAGTGGCTTCTGCGCTGTAGGTGGGCTCGTCGTCATCAGGGCTCCTCGCTCGGTCTGACCCGAAGGCAATGGTCGATATGTGAGGGTGCCCAGGCGCGCGGCGGTGCCGAGTCGTCACTTCCCGGTGGTGAACTCCACCCGAACGCCAGTCGCGACGACGAACGCGAGTTTAGCAACGCGCTCGCGTCAGCCGCTCCAGAGCACTTCGCGTTCGAGCGCCGTGGCCGTCCAGCCGGATGGCAGGCGCGCCCGACCCACCCCCGCCGAGGGCTCGCCGGCGAGCAGGCAGAACTCGGGGGCGGGGCCGAGCAGCATCTGGCGGCGCCACAGGCTGGCGCTTCGTGGCTCCATGCCGTCTCCGAGCAGCTCTCCCAGCGCACGCCGGTGCGAGCCCGGCGGCGGCGAGATCCAGACGGCGAGCGAGGCCTCGCCCAGCGCCCCTGCGCACGGCTCGCCCTCGATCAGGGCATAGACCCCGCCGGCGCCCGCGCCGAAGCGCTGCGCGGCCGCGTCGTGGGTGGAGGCGTGCCCGCGGCCGACCGCCGCCTCGTTGAGCACCCCGAGCGCCGCGTAGTCCTCGAGCAGATACCAGTCCTCATAGCCCGGAGCCGACTGCTCGTCCTGCCGCTCTGAGCCGGCGAGCGCCAGCCACGGGACCTCGGGCAGGCGGAACAGCGCCGAGGCGCGCGTTCCGACGGGCAACGAGCGGGCCAGCGAGCGATGGAAGGCGATCAGCGCCTGCTCGTATTCCTCGCGGGCCCCAGGATCGCGCGGGCGGTGCCAGAAGACGTACGCGAGCATCGCGCTGCCGCCTAGAACGCGGGCTTGATCCAGTCCATGTGCGAGCGCAACTCGCTGCCGACGTGCTCGACCTGGGTGTCAGCCTGTTCGGCGCGCATGCGCTTGAAGTTCTCCTGGCCGGCACGGTTCTCCGCGATCCACTCGCGTGCGAAGTCGCCCGACTGGATCTCCTTCAGGATCTCCTTCATGTTCGCGCGCGTTTCGTCGGTGATCACGCGCCTGCCGCGCGTGTAGTCGCCGTACTCGGCCGTGTTGGAGATCGAGTAGCGCATGCCCGCCAGACCCTTCTCGTGCATCAGGTCCACGATCAGCTTGAGCTCGTGCAGGCACTCGAAGTAGGCCATCTCCGGGTCGTAGCCCGCCTCGACGAGCGTCTCGAAGCCGGCCTGGACGAGCTCGGAGGCGCCGCCGCACAGGACGGCCTGCTCGCCGAAGAGATCCGTCTCGGTCTCGTCCTTGAAGCTCGTCTCGATCACGCCGCCGCGCGTGCAGCCGATGCCCTTGGCGTAGGCGAGCGCGAGCGCGCGCGCGTTGCCGGTCGCGTCCTGCTCGATGGCGAGCAACCCCGGTACGCCGCTGCCTTCGGTGAACTGGCGGCGGACGAGGTGGCCGGGGCCCTTGGGCGCGACCATCGCGACGTCCACACCGCTCGGAGGCGCGACCTCGCCGTAGTGGATCGAGAAGCCGTGACCGAACAGCAGCATGTCTCCCTCGGCGATGCCGTCGCGGATCTCGGCCTCCCACACCTGGCGGTGGAGCTCGTCGGGCAGCAGGATCATCACGAGGTCTCCGCGGCTTGCCGCCTCGACGACGCTCAGCACCTCCAGCCCCTGCGCGCGCGCCGCTGAGACGGACGCGGAGTCCTCGCGCAGGCCGACCACGACGTTCACGCCGGAGTCCTTCAGGTTGAGCGCGTGGGCGTGGCCCTGCGATCCGTACCCGATGATGGCGACGGTCTTGCCGTCGAGGAGATGGAGGTTCGCGTCGTCGTCGTAGATCATTCGGCGCAGGCTATCCCAACTGCGACCCGCAGGCGGCTCGGCGCCGCCGAGCGCGCGAGGCTCCCGCTCACGCGGTCGCGGCGGCGACCAGCGTGCGCCCGGGTATCTCCAACGCGCCGTCCGCGCACGTGTACTGCGCAAAGCGCTCGGCGAGCGACGCGCGGATCTCCTCGATCTCGCCCTCCGCACGCGAGAGCACCGCGTCGTGGAAGTTGCGCGACAGATCGAGCGTCGTGTCCCACAGCTCGTCGAAGCCCGCGTGACGGCGCGTCAGCTCGAGCGCCTCGAGGACGATCTCGGCGAAGCCGGCCTGCTGGAGCAGCTCGGACACCCGCGCGGCGCTCCCCAGGGCGAACGGCCCCGGCGCCCACGACGGCTCCTCGCCACTCGCGCTCGGCACGAGGCCGCGCTCTGAGAGCTCCCGCGCCGGCAGTGACGCCCAGGGGTTCTGCTCGATCGCGTCCCACACCGCGAGCGCGACGCGGCCGCCGGGCCGCAGCACACGGCGCGTCTCGCCGAGCGCGGTGGCCGGATCGGCCATCAGCATGTAGCCCCACCGGCACAGAACCGCATCGACGCTGGCGAGCGGGAGGTCGATCCATTCGGCGTTCAGCACCCGGCACTCGACGTTGGCGAGCCCGAGCTCGACGGCCCGCGCGCGGGCGCCCTCGAGCATCGCCTCGGCCTGGTCTGAGACGACCACGCTGCCCATCGGAGCGATGAGCTCGGCAGCGAGCATCGCCGTCTCGCCGAGGCCCGCCGCCAGCTCCAGCACGCGCTGGCCCGGCTGCGGGGCGATCGCGTCGAGCATCCAGTGCGACACCGGGGCGGCCAGCTCGCGCATGAGCTCTGCGCGGCGCACCCAGCCAGGGGCGGCCTCTTGCCAGTTCTCGACACTCGCCTGGCGATAGGCGTTCGCGTCGAAGCTCACTGCAGCTCCCGGCGCAGGAGCTTGCCCGAAGGCGTGCGCGGAAGCCGCTCTCCGGACAGGACGAACCGCTTGGGCACCTTGAAGGGCGCGAGAGTCCGCGCGCAGTGGGCGCGCAGGTCCCCCGCGTCGAGCGCCGCGCCCGGGCGGGGGACGACGATCGCGGTCACCGCCTCTCCCCATTCGGGGTCAGAGCGCCCGAGCACCGCCGCCTCGAGCACCCGCGGGTGCGCCTCCAGCACCGCCTCGACCTCGGCGGGAGTCACGTTCTCGCCGCCGGTGACGATCGTGTCGGCCTTGCGCCCCGTCACACGCAGTCGCGAGCGCTCGTCGAGGCTCCCCAGATCGCCGGTATGCAGCCAGCCGTCGCCCGAGAGCGAGCCGCGGGCGACCGTCGGACCGCGCACGAGTATCTCCTCGTCGGCGGCAATGCGCACGCGGGTGCAGAACAGGGCAGGCCCGGCGCTCGCCCCCGACGAGCCGATCTCCGCGACCGGCGTGGTCGTGACCTGCGAGCAGGTCTCGGTCAACCCGTATGTCAGGCCGACGGGAACACCGGCCGCTTGCGCTCGCGCCACCAGCGCGCCGGGGACCGGGCCGCCGCCGGTCAGCGCGCAGCGCAGAGCCGGAGGCCTCTCGAGGCCCGCGTCGAGCAGACGGGTCAGGGTCGTGGCGACGAGGCTCACGAGGGTCACATCCCGCGCGCGCAGCGCGTGCTGGACACGATCGGCCTCGAAGCGCTCGTGAAGTTCGGCGGTCGTCGCATAGATGGCCGAGCGCAGCAGGATCGACAGTCCCCCGACGTGCGACAGCGGAAGCGCACACAGCCAGCGCTCGCCCGGGTCCAAGCCGAGGGCTACAGCCGATCCGAGGGCGCTCCACAACAGGTTGCCGTAGGTGAGCTCGACCGGTCGGGGCGCGGAGGTGGTCCCCGAGGTGTGGATGACCACCGCGGTCTGATCCAGATCGTGACCCCGCGCCTGCGGTGCGCGCGCCGCCGGGCGCGCCGGTCCGCCGCCGTCGGCGAGTGGCTGCTCGACGAGCAGCGCGCAGCCCGCGGCGATCCGCGCGCGCTCCCGCGGCGCGAGACGCAGATCGAGCGGCACGGCGACCGCCCCCGCCAGCAGGCACGCGTGGAGCGCCTGGGCGAAGGCGAGGCCCGAGGGCAGGGCGATGGCCACCCGCGCTCCCGGGACGGCTCCGAGCGCGGCCAGCTGCGCGGCTCCGGTGAGCGCCGCGGCGTGAAGCTGCGCGTAGGACCAGCTGCCGGCGGGGGTCTGTAGCGCTGTGTGCTCGGGCCGCGCGGCGGCGGCGCGGGCGAGCCATCCATCGACGACCATGGCGCACAGGCTAGCCTTCGCGCCAGTGAGCGTCACATGGATCCCCACCGACGGCGGCTACACAGACATCCGCTATGACAAGTCCGGCGCCCCGGATCGGGGCATCGCCAAGATCACGATCGCGCGACCCGAGGTCAGGAACGCGTTTCGCCCGCGCACCGTGATCGAGATCTCTGAGGCGCTCACGGACGCGCGCGAGGACACCGAGATCGGCGTGATCGTGCTCACCGGCGAGGGTCCGGACGCTTTCTGCTCGGGCGGCGACCAGCGGGTGCGCGGCGACTCCGGCTACCTCGATGAGGACGAGACCGCCGGGCAGAGATCCTCCGGCGCGGGCGTGGGGCGCTTTCACGTCACCGACCTGCACGTGCAGATCCGCCGGCTGCCCAAGCCGGTGGTGGCGATGGTCGCCGGGTATGCGATCGGCGGCGGACACGTTCTGCAGCTCGTCTGCGATCTGACGATCGCGGCCGACAACGCTCGCTTCGGCCAGGTCGGCCCGAAGGTCGGCTCCTTCGACGGCGGCTTCGGCGCGGGGCTGCTGGCCAACCTCGTCGGTCCCAAGAAGGCCAGGGAGATCTGGTTCCTGTGCAGGCAGTACTCAGCCGAGGAGGCCCGGGAGATGGGCCTCATCAACACGGTCGTGCCGCTGGAGCGCCTGGAGGACGAGACGGTCGCGTGGTGCAAGGAGATGCTCGCCGTCTCGCCCTTCTCGCTGCGGCTGATGAAGGCGAGCTTCAACGCGGCCGAGGACGGCCTGTCGGGGATCCAGCAGCTGGCGCACGACGCCAACCTGCTGTTCTACGGCAGCGAGGAGGCGCAGGAGGGTCGCGACGCATACCGCGAGCGGCGCACGCCGGACTTTTCGCGCTTCCCGAAGCGGGCCTAGTGTGAGCGCGGTGCGCATCTGGGTGATGGCGGCCCGTGTGCGCACGCTTCCCGCGGCGGTGGCGCCGGTACTCGTCGGCACCTCGCTGGCCCTCGGCGCCGGGCACTTTCGAGGTCTCGCGTTCGTCGCGGCGCTGCTCGGCGCGGTGTTCATCCAGGTGGGCACCAACCTGTCGAACGACTACTCCGACGCGCGCCGGGGCGCCGACACCGAGGACCGGCTCGGGCCGGTGCGGGTGACGGCCGGTGGGCTGGCGCCTCCCAGCCAGGTGCTGCTGGCGACATACGTCACCTTCGGCCTGGCCGTGGCTTGCGGCGCCTATCTGGTCGCGGTGGCCGGGCCCGAGCTCTTGGCGGTGGGCGCCGCCTCGATCCTCGCAGGGGTCCTCTACACCGGCGGTCCGAGGCCGTACGGCTATGAGGGCCTGGGTGAGCTGTTCGTGTTCCTGTTCTTCGGCATCGTGGCGGTCGTCGGGTCCTACTTCGTGCAGGTGCAGCATCTCCCCTGGCAGGCGTTCGTGTGCGCTGTGCCCGTCGGCCTGCTGGCGAGCGCGATCATGGTCGTGAACAACGTGCGCGACCTGGAGACAGACAGGCGAGCGGGCAAGCGCACCCTCGCCGTGCGCCTGGGGCGCGCGCGTACACGAACGCTGTATGCGGCGATGGTGACAGGCGCGTTCGTGACCGCACCGCTGCCATGGGCGCTCGGCTCGATGAGCGCCTGGCTGGCGCTGCCGTGGCTGGCGACTCCGCTGGCCATTCGGCTGGTGGGCGTGGTGCGCTCGCGCACGGACGGTCCCGCGCTCAACGGCGCGCTGGCGGGCACGGGAATGATGCAGCTCGTCTTCTGCCTGCTGCTCGCCGCCGGGATCCTCGCGGGTGGCGGCGTCGGGACGTGAGGCCGGCATGAGGCTGGACCTCGCGCGCCGCACCCTCAGGCTCGCGAGCCCGCTCGAGACCGCATACGGCCCCGTTCGCGAGCGGGAGCTCTTGTTGGTGGCGCTCACCGATCGGGACGGCCTGACGGGATATGGCGAAGCGGCGCCGCTCGAGGCCTATGACGGCGTCGGCTTCGAGCGCGTCCGACGGGCGCTCGAGAGCTACGCGCCCGTCCTTGACGGCTCGGAGGGCCTGAACGGCGGGCAGCTGCTGGAAGCCTGCCGGCAGGTGGAGGATCTGCCGGAGGCGCTCGCGGCGATCGACCTGGCGCTGTGGGACCGCGCCGGGCGCCGCGCGGGAAGGCCTGTCGCCGCGCTGCTCAGCAGCGATCCCCGCGAGCGCGTGGCCGTGAACGCGACGCTTTCGGCACGCGACCGGGCCGGCGTCGCCGAGCAGGCCGCGCGCGCTGTTCGGGAGGGCTTCAGCTGCCTGAAGCTGAAGGTCGGGATCGGCGACGACGCCGGCCGTGTGGCCGCCGCGCGCGCGGCGGCGGGCCCACAGGCGGCGCTGCGGCTCGATGCGAACGGCGCGTGGAGCGTCGAGGAGGCGGTCAGAGCGATCGACGCCCTCGCTCCAGCCGGCCTCGAGCTCGTCGAGGAGCCCACCCACGGCCTGCGGGCCATGCGCGAAGTGCGCGAGCGCGTCGCGGTCAGGGTGTCCATCGACGAGACGGCCGCCGAGCACGGCGCGCTCTCGGCCGACGTGGCCGACGCGGTGTGCCTGAAGATCTCCCGCTGCGGCGGGCTCTCCGCCCTGGTGGCGGCCGCCACGCTCGTGCGCCTCGCCGGCGCGGAGGTGTACCTCGCCTCGACGCTGGACGGCCCGCTGGGGGTCGCCGCCGCCGTGCATGCGGCCGCGGCGCTCTCCTCGCGCGGTCCGATGCCGCACTGCGGACTGGCGACGCTCGCCCTGTTCGAGGACCTCGACGATCCCCTGCCGCCCAGCGACGGACACATTGCGCTACCCATGGCCCCCGGTCTCGGCGTGGCGCCCTTCTGATATGTCGCTGTGTTTGTCAAGTGGGCGTGGTTGATCGCGCCTGTTTGATGGGCGTGGGTTGTGGTCGGGAGGCCGGGGCGCCGGGCTCGGTGTCGGCGTTGCCAGTCTGATGATGCGGGGGTTTGGTACCCCAGGGCCCGGTTTCGTGCTGCCGGCTTGCGCTCTCTAGAAGCGGGCGTGGCACTCGTGTTCGGGGTGCTGCCCATAGAAGTGTCGCGCGTGCCGGCCGCTGATGGCCCGGCGCCCCGGCCTCCCGACCGGTAGGGCTGTCGGCCGGGTTTAGTCGGCGGTTGCTGCTGCCCAGAGGAAGCACGCGAGCTCGCGGGCGCACGCGACGACGGTCACGTTGTGCGGCTTGCCGCGGGAGCGCATGCGGTGATAGACCCGGTGCAGCCGCTGTTGAGCCCGGTTTGAGATTTGCAGGACGTGATCGGGCTGGCCTTCCTGGCGGTTGCGTAGCGTCACCCCGATCCGTGGGGGGCGTCCGTAATGCCACGCGGACTCGACGAGCAGCCGGCGAGCGAACCCCGAGCCCGTCTTCGTGATCGACCCCTGGCGCGAGGTCTCGCCGGACTGGTGCAGCGATGGGATCAGCCCGAGCCACGCGCTCAGAGCGTTCGCTCGCCCGAAGCGCTGCCAGTCGCCGCCGAGCTCGAGGTGAA
>JADGPK010000072.1 GCA_017882445.1 Solirubrobacteraceae bacterium | reverse complement strand
GAGTACCTCCCCGACGGCGGCCTTCATATCGAACACGTAGTGCAGCGTTTGCGTCAGCACGATGCAGTCGAAGGAGTCATCGGGGATCTGGGGTGCGCTCGCGAGATCGCCGATGATGGTCGCACCGGGCGTGCCCTCGACCACATGCAGCACATCGGACCGGATGACTCCGCTGCCGAACCGATCGGTGTAGTCACGGCCGCCCACTTCAAGAACGCGGCCGGTGATCACGGGCGCGTTGTCGAACAGGTACCGGTCGATGTAGTACCGATCGACGGGCGTGCCGCGTTGAATGCCGAAGCCGAGGTTCACGGGCTCGGTGTGGCGGAGCGTGCCGAAGAGGATGACGCGCGAGCGGATACGGCGCCCGATGGCCCGGGCATATCGGCTGAACTGCAGAGCCACGGTGCCTCGCTTGTCTGTCCGCGTGTCAGAGAGATGCGGTGAAGGAGCACGCATATCGCGTGCATGAGTGTGGGAGTTCGACTCCATGATAATCTGAACCGCAGTCCCAGCCCACCTTCCCGGCATCCTCCGGAGCCAAGTCGCACCCATGACGCCGAGCCCCTCATCGAGGCATCACACCAAACGCCGGATCCTGCGCAACACCGTGGCGAACTCCGTTGCGCAGGCGGCGACGATGCTGTCGACGCTCATCTTCCTGCCGCTTCTCATCCGGTCGTTCGGACTGCCTGTTTATGGAGTGATGGCGCTTTCGTCCTCTGTCGCTACCTACGCGGTCCTTCTCGATCTCGGGGTCAGCGCCACATTGGTCCGTCTCGTGGCCGAGAGGACCGCCAAAGACGATCAAGTCGGCGCGACGCGCGCGATGTTCTCGGCGGTCGGCATCTACTCGGTGCTGGGTGTGGCCGTGGCGCTCATCATGTTCGTGCTCGGCGTCTTCGCAGGCTCGCTGTTCAGAGTCTCGCCGAGCGAAGCCGAGCTCCTGCGCATCCTGCTTTGGATCGGCGCGGCCACGCAGCTTTGGTATTGGCCGACGTCGGTGGCGCGCGACGGGCTCTGCGGCTTGCAGCGCTACGACCTGGTCTCCGGCGCGACGTTCGTGGTGGTGTTGGGTGACATCGTTGGCACCATCTACGTACTCGTCTCACACCAAGGGCCCGTGGTCCTGCTCTCGATCCGCGCTGCGGAGGTCGTGGTCGCTTCACTGATCAACCTCGTGCTTCTCACCGGGGTGCTTCCCAAGGCGGCGCGGCGCGTGTCGGCGTCGGTTGCCGACGTCCGGGCGATCCTCAAGTCAGGTTCGTCCATCTTCGCGCTGCAAGTCGCGCAGGTCATGAGCCGCCAGCAGACCGACAAGGTCGTGCTCGCCGTCTTCCTTGGCCCCGCCGCGGTCGCGATCTACGACATCGCCGCCAAGCTCAACTCACTCATCTCGACGTTCATCGGGCTGACGGTGTCAGCGGTGTTGCCGGTGGCTGCCGAGCTCAATGCGAGCGAACAACACGACGCGCTACGGTCTCTCTTCCTGCGCGGCACCAAGATCGTCGCAACGCTGATCGCACCGCTGGTCACGATTCTGATCGTGATCGCGGCGCCGTTCATCGCGGCATGGTGCGGTCCGCAATACGCGACGGCGGTACCGGTCGCCCAGATACTGCTGCTCTCACAGGCGCTCCTACCGCTGTACCAGCTCGCCGATCAGATACTGATCGGCAAGAACAGGTTCCACCTGTGGGTGCCGGGGGGTCTGACGATGGCGTTCGTGAACGTGATCCTGAGTGTCGCTCTTGTGCAGACGCTTGGAATCGTCGGTGTCGCGCTCGGGACCCTCGGCGCCGTCATGGTCGAGTTCCCCTGGTACGCATCGGTGTTCGGCAAGGAGATGGACCTGCCGATCGGTGATTGGCTGCTCAAGACTGCTTGGCCGATGTATCCGCTGCTGATCGTCCCCGCTGCGATCGCCCATCTCGGCGGCCGCACGATGCTTGGCGCGTCGATCATCGGCTTGGCCGTCGTCGCGGCCATCGCCGCGACTGTCTACTGGGCCATCACGCTTGGGCTCGGATACTCGCGGGTCGAGCGCGCCGACCTGCTGTCGATCGTGCACCGTGCATCCCGAGAGGGGGTGGCGTGATGGCCGATCCCCGCGTCTCAGTGATCATGCCCGCGTACAACGCCGCGGCCACGATCGGATCCGCGCTCGAATCGCTCGCGTCACAGACGTGCCGCGATCTCGAGGTGGTGGTCGTCGACGATGGCTCGAGCGACGCGACGGCTTCCATCGTCGAGCGCATCGCGGCATCGTCTGCGGTCCCGGTCCGCCTCGTCAGCCAACCCAACGCAGGCCGCGCGACGGCCCGCAACCGTGGGATCAACAGCGCGCGCGGGGAGTTCCTCGGGTTCGTGGATGCCGATGACACCGCCGAACCCCAGATGTTCGAACGACTTCTGACCTGTGTGGAGGCGACCGGTGCCGATCTCGTCATCTGCGAGTATCTCGGCGTGGACAGTCGAACGGGGGCGGTGCTCTACGATTATCGAGAGGGCGACTCCTCGTACTACGGAGGACGCGTCGTCGAGCGAGCGGGACTGCTGTCGCACATCGCGGGCAGCGTCTGCAACAAGCTCTTCCACCGCTCGCTGTTCGATGCAACGGGGATCGAGTTTCCGCCCGGACGTGACTTCGAGGATCTGGCCACCGTCTATCGGCTGATGGGTGAGGCACATCGCATCGAGAAGGTCGCCGAGCCGTTGTACCGCTACCGCCACGGGCAGCCGTCCTCGATCATGAGCGCGAACGACACACGCTACCTGCAGATACTCGATGCGCTCGCGGTCACGAACGACCACTTCGCGCGCAAGGGCGATTTCGATGCCCTGCGCGACGATCTTGAGACGGTCAACTTCACGCATCTGATCCTGGGCAGGTATGACGATCTGTTTCGCTTCGGCTCAAGGGGTCTGCGTCACGCGTTCATCGTGAAGTCGTTCGCACACATGGACAGCTACTTCCTCGGGTGGCGCCACGATGCAGCCATCCGCAAGGCGAGCGGCAGAACCGCTAGGTTCGCCATCAGCACGAACAGGAACCTCCTGCGGCTCTACACCGACTTGACCGCGAAGGGTAAACGATGAGTGCCACGCGACCGATACGTATCACCCAAGTCTCGGCGAGCGACACCGGTGGCGGCGCGGAGCGCGTGGCGGCTGATCTGCACCGCGGTTGCCTCGGGCGCGGCCTTCAGTCGCTGCTGGCGGTCGGTTTTCGCTTCGACGACGTCCCCGAGTCGCTCGAGATCCCCAATGACGCGGAGCGATCGAGCTGGGCGCGCGCGTTTCTCCGGTTGCAGCCGGACCTGCCGGGGGCGCACGGGCAGCTCTCCATCAGACAGGTCTTCGTTCGGCGGGCGCTCAAGTCGCTGGCGGAGCCCAGCCGGGCGCGCAGGCGGGCCCTCGGCTACGAGGATTTCGACTACCCGGGTACGAAGCGCTTGCTAAATCTTGGTGGCGAGCAGCGCGACGTCCTCCATCTGCACAACCTGCACGGCGGGTACTTCGACTTGCGTTGTCTGCCGTGGCTCACACAACAAGTCCCCACCGTCGTCACATTGCACGACACATGGCTCACGTCGGGCCACTGCGCGTATATGCTCGAGTGCGAGCGCTGGCGCACGGGATGCGGTCACTGCCCGCACCTGGACACGCATCCGGCCGTGCCTCGCGACAAGACGGCTGAGAACTGGGCATTCAAACGTGACATCCTGCAACGGAGCCGCGTGCACGTTGTCGGACCGTCTCGCTGGATCCTGGACAAGGCTGCCGACTCGATCCTTGCGGACGCCACCATCGACGCCCGCCTGATTCCCAATGGTGTCGATCAGACCGTCTTCGCTCCTGCCGACAAGACCGCTGCTCGCTTGGCTCTTGGGCTGCCTGTGGAGTCGCTGATCCTCGTCTTCAGTGGCGCCGCCAGAAACAGCCCATACAAGGACTCGGCCACGCTCTCAGCGGCGCTTCCCGAGATTGTCAGGCGCGTCGCCCCTCGCGAGGTCTTGCTCCTGTCGCTCGGAGCGAGGGTCAACGCCTCACCCGTTCCGGGCGCACGCGTCGTCTCGGTACCGTTCCTCGACGATCCCGGTGACGTCGCCCGATACTTGCAGGCTGCCGACCTCGCGCTGCACACAGCCCACGCAGAGAACCACCCGCTCGCGATCCTCGAAGCGCAGTCGTGCGGTCTTCCCGTGGTTGCGAGCAACGTCGGTGGCGTCCCGGAGACGCTCGTGGACGGGGAGACCGGTCTGCTCGTGCCGCCCGACGACCCCGGCGCGCTCGCGCAAGAAGCATCGGGGCTGTTGTTCGATGACCCCCGGCGGGAGTCGATGGGTCGCGCCGCACTCGCGCATGCATCGGGCCGCCTCGGACTCGACCGTATGGTCGACGAGTACGTCAGGCTCTATCAGGAACTGGTGGGTGGGTCATGAGCGGGCCGCTGTTCTCGATCATCACCGTGTGCCTGAACGCTGAGGTTCACATCTCGGAGGCGCTCGAATCCGTGCTCGCGCAGAGCTTCGGTGACTATGAGCTCATCGTTGCAGACGGCGGTTCCACGGATGGCACGCTCGGGATTCTGGGCGCATCCGAGCCGCGTTTCGGCGGGCGGATGAACTGGCTCAGCGAGCGCGATGATGGAATTTACGACGCGATGAATCGCGTGCTTGACCGTGCCGCCGGTGAGTATGTGGAGTTCCTTGGGGCCGATGATCGTCTGCGTCCGGGAGCGTTGGCGGCCGTTGCCAACGCGCTCGGCAGCACGCCGCGCCCTGACATCGTGTGCGGAGCCACGCACGTGTTCGGTCCGAACGCCGAATGGGACGAGCCGGCCCGCCGCAAGATCAGGCGGGGGCTCCCTGCGCGAGTTCCGGCGGGCCATCAGTCGACCTTCGTCCGCCGTGAGGTGATCCAGGCTGCTGGAGGGTTCGACCAACGCTTCCGTATCGCGGCGGACTACGATCTCTACCTGCGCCTCGTCGAGGCAGGGCGAACCGAGCGCCTTCTCGACGAGGCCCTGTCGGAGTTCCGTCTTGGCGGCGTCAGCTCACGCAGCGCGTGGGCGACTGCCTGCGAGTACCGCAACGTGCGCTTCGCTCACGGCGCGAACCCGGTCGTCGAGGATCTCGTCATGCTGAAATCGGCTGTAGCAGCGACCACGTTCGCCGTATGGATGCGTCTCTTTCATCGCGCGCCGGGAGAGGCGCGACTATCGAGGTCTCGCAGATGAGCACCAGACCACTTCGCATCGCGTATCTGAGCCTGCAGGCCGTCGCCAACGGTCAGGACACCTGGGCCGCGGTGACCGAGGTCATCAAGGGCTGGGAAGCCGACGGCTGGATCGTCGACTGCTACTTCCCTGAGTACCCGGAGTCGGGTGCGCCCGGCCGTCTCGGCCGGCTTGCGGAGATGTGGCGCGTGCAGCGGCGCCTGGCTGCCCAGGTGCGAGAATACGACGCCATCTACGTGCGGGCGCACCAGATGGCGCTTCCCTCTGCACGTCGTGCAGGGGCTCTGGGGGTGCCGGTAGTCCAGGAGTGCAACGGGCCGTACGAAGACCTGTTCATCGCCTACCCGCAGCTCCGCCCTGCACGGCCGATATTCGATGCCATGCAGCGGTGGCAGTACCGGCATGCCTCAGCGATAGTCGCCGTGGCCGAGGGCCTGACTGGGTGGCTGAAGCGTGAGGCTGGCCACCAGCGCGTCTACACGATCGGCAATGGAGCGAACACCGGCGTGTTCACTCCGGAGGCGCCGAGGCGGCCAGGCCTGCCCGAGCGATTCGCGGTCTTCTTTGGCCAGTTCCCGGCGTGGCAGGGCATCTCCACGCTGCTCGAAGCGGCCAAGCTGCCAGCCTGGCCGTCCGGGCTCCCGCTGGTATTCGTTGGTGACGGCGCGATGCGACCCGATGTCGAGGCCGCTGTCGTCGAAATGCCCGGCCGCGTCCTCTACCTCGGCAAGCTGCCGTACGACGAGGTCGCGCAGGTGGTTGCACATGCGGTCGTCTCGTTCGTGCCCATGATGGCACCCAAACGCGAGACGCTGTTCTCGCCCCTCAAGCTCTATGAGTCCATGGCGTGCGGCGTACCGGTCGTGGCGTCGAACGTGGTGGGCATCAGTGAGGTGGTGAGTGAGTGGCAGTGCGGCATACTGTTCCCCGCAGGAGATGCATGCGCCATCGCCGAGGCCACGGCCCGCATCGTCGGAGATCCGCTCGAGGCGCGCGAAATGGGCCATCGCGGGAGAGAGGCAGCGGTCGCCCGTTTCTCGTGGCGAGCGCGAGCTGCACAGCGTGCGCGCGTGATCGAAAACGCGCTTCAGGCGAGGTAGGCGAATCAGAACGTTGATGCGTTTCGCAACATGACCTAGGGAGGTGGTACGTCGACATGGATCGTGGGGCTGCCATGGCCGCTCATGGCAAGAGCGAGAGTCGCGGCGAGGGGCACGGCTGGGCGTACGTCCTCGGCTGGCGCTGCTTCCTCGCTTTCGTCGCCCTGACGCCGCTGATCATCGGCGCCTTGCCACCTCAGGTGGGATCGCTCGCCCTGTTCCGATCTTTCGATTCCGTTGGTCTGCCCAAAGTAGTGGCGATTCTGGTGCTCTCGGGCCTCTCGCTCGCCGCACTGTGCGTGAGCATGGTCCGTCGCGAGTCGGAGTTGCGCTGGCACCCGGTCCTGTGGGTCCTGGTTGCGCTTGTCGGCTGGGCGGGGGTCTCGGCGCTGTTCTCGGTGGGTCCAGCCCTGTCGGTGTGGGGAAGCTATCACAGCAACGAGGGTCTTGCGGCGATCTTCGGCTACGGCCTGGTCGCCTCACTCGCCATCCAGTATGTTCGATCGACACGCGCTCTTCGCACTGTGGCGGTCACCGCGGTCGTGGCTGGGTCGCTCGTATCTGCGTACGCCCTGCTGCAGTTCGCGGGCGTCGATCCGTTAGGGTGGGTTAACGATACGGGTCGGGTGTTTTCGACGATGGGCAACGCCGATATGCTCGGCACCTATCTGGTGTTTCCGCTCGCACTTGCGCTGGGATTGGCGTTGTCGACTCCTCGCGGATGGCCCTTGCTCGGGTGGTGGGCAGCCGCGGCGCTGATCGCCTCAGCACTCGTGGCGACGGCGACGAGAGGGGCGTGGCTCGGCGCGCTCGCTGTCTTGTTGTGCATCGGCTTCGTGGGCTGGGGTGGGGGGTGGCAGGCCTCGCGGAACAGGAAGCTCGTGCTCGGCGGACTTGCCGTCGCCGCGGTCGCGGCGATTGCCGTCGCCATCGTGTTGGTCCGACCCAAGCTTGCGGGGAGTGCCACGACGCTGTCGTCGGTGCTCGAGCGTCTCAGCAACGGGCGCACGGTGATCTGGCTCACGGGCCTGCGAGGCTGGTTGGCGCACCCGATCACCGGCTGGGGTCCAGACGGGTTCGGGCGCGCGTTCCAGAGCGCGGTAGGGGCGGACTGGTACGCGATAGTCGATGGCCTCCAGACGGCCGAGAACGCCCACAACTTCCTCATCCAAACGCTGGTGACGCTCGGCATCCCAGGGCTCGTGTTGACACTGTGGGCGTTCGCGTACGCGGCAATAGAGTCGTTTCGTGGTATGCAACCAGCGAAAGGTCCCGCACGGGTGCTGCGCGTGGCGCTCTGGGGAGCGCTCATCGGCATGATCGTGGCGTTGATCTTCGGCGTGACATTGCCGGCGGTGTCGGTGTGGCTGTGGCTGACGGTCGGCCTGCTCCTCGCCCCGATTTCGCACCAGGTCCCCGCGCCGCGGAGAGCGGTACTCGCTGTCGGTGCGGGCCTTGGCGTCGCGCTCACACTGTGGGCGGGGTCATGGTTGGTTGCCGATGTCATCGTGGGGCGGGCCATGCAGATGGAACCCGGCCCAGCTCAGGTCTCGGAGCTCGAAGGCGCGGTCCGGCTCAATCCCATCACGCCGAACTACCACTGGCTCGTGGCCGACGCGCTGGTCAACGAGGCACTCGCCGAACAGCGTGCGGGGCAGAGCCCGCAGGCCGTCGACGAAACGATGCTCCGCGCCATTTCGGCATATGACGCCGCCGCAAGGGCCAACCGCGGCGACGCGCTCGTGCGAGCCGCGTTCGCCAATGTCCTCGTCGGCTATGCGGCTCGTCACCCTGGGACCGATGCAGCCCAACGGGCCGTCGAAGTCGCGATGGAGGCCGTACGGCTTGCACCTCGCAATCCTGCCGCTCTCGGGGCTCTTGCGAGGGCGTACGACGTCTCCGGCCGTCACGACGATGCGGAGAAGACCGCGCGACTTGCCCGCTCGGTCGCGCCAGAATACGCTGCGCAGACCCTGGGCTCGCTTGGCCTCGACAGCACCTCCACGCCGTAGGCGTTCGAGTCGGCCCTGTTGAGCTTGACCGCGCCTGCGCGACGGAGCCGAAGTGCGCTGCAGCGGCCGCAAACGGCTCTCTCGCCCGCGAGCGGCATTCCCGCGTCGCTGAACGGCGGACGGACCGTCGGCGCGTGGGCCGCGCGCCGTTGACCGTCCTGCTGCCGCCTTTCACGGCCACCCTGCCTCCGTTGGCGACACCCTTCTCGGCATCCGCTTCCCGCGCGTACATTGCCTCCATAGCCGCCCACCGCGTAGGAAGGGAGAGTTCATCATCGACGGGATCCCGCGGACGATCTCCTTTCCCGACGTACGAGTTCATCCCGGCCACCGCGAAGGGGATCGTCGCAGACCTGATCATCAAGCATGTGCTGATGATCGCGGGGGTGATCGCCGGCG
>JADGPK010000029.1 GCA_017882445.1 Solirubrobacteraceae bacterium | reverse complement strand
TTCGCGCGCTGCTCGACGACCCCCTCTCCCTCGCAGCCAACTACACATCCGCGGCAGCCGTCCTCGCGATCCTCGTGCTGATGGTCTTCAAGCCGTAAGGCGCATGTCGGCGTGGTCAGTAAACGGTTTCTCCAATGACAGTAGGTAAAGTATGGGGTGTCATGCCTCTGATGCCTTTCCCGGATCAGCCCTGCCGGCTCGCGCGGGCTCTCCGCGACCCGGTGGTCGTCGGTCGCGGCCATGGATGTCAGGATCAGGCGTGCGCGGCCGCGAAGTATGGGGTGCACGCGAACGTTGCTCTGGCGAGGACGGCCGGCGGTGGGTGAGCTCGGCGCCTTTCTAAAGATCGCGCGGTCGGGCAGCGTGCAACGCGATCCGTGTGAGCGCGTCGGCGACTACCGAGAGTTCGTCACGCCGCTCCCAGACGCGGAGCTCCGTGCGCAGGGCGCGCGCTGCATGGACTGCGGAGTGCCGTTCTGCCACAACGGATGCCCGGTTGGCAACCTGATTCCCGACTGGAACGATCTCGTCTACCGCGACCGCTGGAAGGAGGCGATAGTCCAGCTGCACGCGACCAACAACTTCCCCGACTTCACCGGGCGGGCGTGCCCGGCGCCGTGCGAAGCGGCGTGCGTGATGGAGATCCGGGAGGGCGAAGCGGTCACGATCAAGCAGATCGAGCAGGCGATCATCGACCGCGCGTGGAAGGAGGGCTGGGTCACGCCGCAGCCACCCACATTCGAGACTGGTCGCAGTGTCGCGGTGATCGGCTCGGGTCCAGCCGGCTTGGCGACCGCACAGCAACTGCGCCGGGCGGGGCACAGGGTCGTGCTGTTCGAGCGCGACGAGGCACCCGGCGGCCTGCTGCGTTTCGGCATCCCGGACTTCAAGATCGAAAAGACCGTCGTGCAGCGCCGCGTGCAGCAGCTCATCGACGAGGGAGTCGAGCTGCGCTGCGGGGTCGACGTCGGTCGCGATGGCCCTGTCGCGGAGCTGCTGAAGGGGTTCGACGCCACAGTCATCGCCACCGGCTCACGCGTTCCCCGTGACCTGCCGGTCGCGGGCCGCGAGCTGGATGGCATCCACTTCGCGATGGACTACCTCTATCAGCGCAACCGCTGGGTCGCCGGCCAACAAGGGCCCGAGCCAGCCGTCCCCGCCCCGTCCGGAGCGAGTGAGATAGCTGTTGCTGGAAAGCATGTCGTGGTCATCGGCGGCGGTGACACGGGCGCTGATTGCGTGGGCAATGCCTTGCGCGAGGGTGCCGCATCGGTCACGCAGCTGGAGCTGCTGCCCGAGCCGCCGCCCCGGCGACCCGACGAGCGCACACCGTGGCCCCTGTGGCCAGACAAGTTTCGTCTGAGCTATGCGATGCAAGAGGCCCACGAGTTGGGGCGCGGCGAGCAGGACTACTCGATCGCGACCGCCCGCTTCCTCGGCGTCGATGGCGCGGTCAGCGCTCTGCGCTTCTCCCAGGCCGAGCCGACCCCTCCGTTCGCGCCAGTCGCGGGCACCGAACGCGAGCTGCCCGCCCAACACGTGCTGCTCGCGATGGGCTTCCTGCACCCCGAGCAGCCGCTGCTCGACCAGCTCGGCGTCGAGAAGGACCCGCGCGGCAACGTCAAGGCCGTGAAGCCCTACACAACGTCCGTCGAGGGCGTCTTCGCCGCCGGCGACGCCCGTCGCGGCCAGTCCCTGATCGTGTGGGCGATCAACGAGGGCCGCCAGTGCGCGCGCATGGTCGACCGCTACCTGACAGGTCTGGGCTACCACGAGCCCGCACACACCGGCAACGTCGAACCTGCCGATGAAGGACCGGAGGGACCCCCGGGACACGCCAACTACGGCATCACGACACGCAACTGAGCACAATACGTCGCGTGCGTGCGGGCCTACCTCAGATGAAGCCTCTACGGAGATGACAGCTCCTGGTGCCGATGGCTTCGTGGACCGGTTCGGGCTCGAATGCCCTGTGGTGCAGGCCGGGATGGGTGGCGGCGTCGCCGGCGACGCCCTGGCCGGCGCGGTATCGGCCGCGGGAGGCCTGGGAACGGTTGGGATGATGGCGCCGCGCGTATTCTCCGAGGCGCTCCGGAAGGCCAGTAGGCGCGCCGCTGGACGTCCGGTCGCGGCGAACCTGCTTGTACCGTTCATCAGACAGGCACACGTGGACGCCTGCGTCGAGGCGAACGTCGCGCTCGTGGTGCTGCACGGGGGCATCTCTCCGCGCTGGATCGCTCGGCTGCGCCGGCGAGGTCTGACGGTATTCGTCACCGTTGGCACTCCAGAGGAAGCCATCAGGGGCCTGGCCTGCGGCGCGGACGGCCTGGTGCTCCAGGGTTCAGAGGCCGGGGGGCACCTGCTCGGTGTCGAGCCGATCGAGCGCGCGCTCCCCGGTGTGCTCGACGTCGCCGGTGACGCTCCGGTCCTCGCGGCGGGCGGCGTCGCCGACGCGCAGGACGTGCGCCGCCTGCTCGACATGGGAGCCACGGCCGCTGTAGCGGGCACCCGCTTCCTGCTCACCGAGGAGTCGGCCGCGCACCCGGAGTACAAGCGTCGTGTGGTGGGCGCCGAGCGAACACTCCTCACGCTGCTGTTCGGCCTCGGCTGGCCGCTGCGCCACCGTGTCATCCCCAGCGCAGCCACGGAACGCTGGTGCGTCCACAGTGAGCTTGGTCCTCGCATCGGCCGTGTGAGCGGCCGGCTAAGCGCGCCGCTCGGGCGCCTCGCGCCACTCGACGCGATGGGAAGACTCGTCGCACTGCAGCGCCCCGGACTGCCGTTCTTCACGCCGGCGCTCCCGCTGGCCGGTATGCCCGAGAACACCGTCGATCGTGCCGCGCTGTACGCCGGGGAAACCACCCGTCGGCTACACGACGTCATTCCCGCGGCGCAAGCCGTCGCGCGCCTCACGCCCACGTAGCCTCGCTAACTAAGCCAACGGTTTCAACCGTCGGAGTGCACCGCGTGTCGCGGCCAGGCTCTCCGCTGCCGGGTTGCCCGGTTGCATCGGCTCACGCTCCCCTGGCACGTTAGCGGGTCAAGGCGAGACACTCTTGACATCCCGCGTCGGTGCGGGCGAGAGCGAGGGCCAGCTCGCGCGCTCCTCGGTGATCGGCGAGCGTCCCCTCCTCGGCGAGGGTCGGGCGCGTCCGGTCGGCGAGCGTCATGGGACTCAACCAGGGCTCTTGCTGGGCCAGGTACGGTCCCATGTGCCGTCCGGCGATCTTGGCCGGTGGCCACCACAGTGGCTCGGTGTCGACCTCAAAGCTGTCGCCGCCGCCGCCGCTTATGTCCGCACGTAGGTAGATCGGCTCCAGTCCGGTCAGCAGCATGTCCCGCACGATCGGCTTGAACGGTCGGGGCTTGGCCACGGCACCGAAGGCGGCGGCGATCGCCTCGGCCGCGGCGTCCGCCTGCTGGGCGGCGATCCCGCCCTGCTTGATCGGGAACGTCGTCCCGTCGCCGGCTGCATAGACGCCATCGGCTTCCTTCACGCGAGCGTGCTGATCGATCGGGATGAACCCTTCTGCATCGTGGGGCAGGCCGGGAATGCCCATGCCCTCACAGCGGCCGAGCGTGACGGCGCGGTCGGCCGGGACACTCGCGGAGGGCCGTAGCCGCAGCGCGCCAGCGGAGAGGTCGGTCGGATAGGCGCCGGTGACCAGGCGAATCCCGCGGTCCGCCAGCAGTTGCCGGACGATCGCGCCGGCCGGCGGTCCGAACAGCGCCAGCGGCGACATCTCGGGCGTGACGATCGTCAAGCGCACGCCCTGAAGGCCACGATCGGCGATCGATCCAGCCGTCAGCAGGGCCAGCTCGTAGAGAGGGAGCATCGCGCTCTCGCCTGGCGGCGCCGCAAAGACGAGCTCGTCGATCCCGCTCTGTTCCAAGCCGGCCAGCAGCGTGCGGATCGCGTCAACATCGCCGGCGCCGCGGACCGCGATGCTGTTGGCAAGCCACGGGCGCCGTCGCGCCCCTGTGGCGATCACCAACGCGTCATAGTCGAGTCGCTGCCCGAACATGGTGCGAACCTGACGACGCTCGCCGTCGACCTCGACCAGCGAGTCCTGTACCCAGTCGGCGCCGTGCGACCGCGCGATCTCTGCAAGAGGGAAGCGGCGCGGGCGATTGGCTGAGAACGGCGCTGCAACGGCGACCGGCGCGTATGCGAGCTCGGGCTGTGGCGCGAGCAGCAGGATCGCCGGGATGCTGCCCAGCAGCGAGCGGAGCGCCAGTAGCGCCTCCAGGGCGGCCACGCCTCCGCCGGCGATCACGATCCGCGGTCGCGCCCGCGCGCCTGGCAGCGGCCTTCCGCCACCATTCACGTGCGGGTTCGCTGATACCCGGCCGCGGGGCTTGCCCGAGCCGCGCCTCGCAGCCCTCAAGCGATCTCCACGATGGCCGGGCGACCGATCGCGAGGATCCTTCCCGCCCTTCTTTCTTCCAGTCATAATGTAAAAATAGCAGTTGGGAGGCACTCGTGTCCTGCGCCAGTCGTGGCCGCGTGACGTCTCGGCCGCCAGTGCTTCTGCCACGAGGCCGACGCCGACGACAGCCGCGCAGGCCGGGGGTCGATCGCCGCCTCGCGCAGCCCGCTAGCTTTTTTACTGGCGATGTGGAAGAATCCGCGCCGTGTCGATCTACTTCGGTTGGTGCGGTGCGTCATGCAAGCCGGTTGAGGGCTCCGAGGCCTCGAGGTTTGGGGTGGCGAGCATGATCGGCCGAGGCTAGGATCTGATGGCCACCTCGGCTCCGAGAGTGCTGGGCGGCAATGCCTGAGCGCCCCAATCCGTTGCTGGAGGCGCATCGCTTCTTGCGTCGTGGGCCGGTCAACGCCGAGGGCTGGAGCCAGCTGGTCGCCAAGGACCGGGCCTGGGAGAGCTCATATCGCGGACGCTGGGCGCATGACAAGGTGGTGCGCTCCACCCATGGCGTGAACTGCACGGGGTCGTGCTCGTGGAACGTGTATGTCAAGGAAGGGCTGATCACGTGGGAGTCCCAGGCGGTCGACTACCCCTCGACCGGCCCGGAGATGCCCGACTATGAGCCGCGCGGCTGTCCAAGAGGGGCGTCGTTCTCCTGGTACACCTACTCGCCGCTACGGCTGAAGTACCCCTACGTCCGCGGCAGCCTGCTTGAGATGTTCCGCGAGGCGCGCGCGCGGCTCGGTGACCCGGTGGACGCGTGGGCGGAGATCGTCGATGACCCAGAGAAGGCGCGGCTGTACAAGCGTCAGCGCGGCAAGGGCGGCTTCGTGCGCGCCTCCTGGGATGAGGCGGTGGAGATGATCGCCGCCGCTCACGTGCACACGATCAAGCGGTACGGACCCGATCGCGTGGTGGGCTTCTCGCCGATCCCGGCGATGTCACAGGCCTCCTACGCCGCCGGCACGCGCTTCCTCTCGCTGATCGGCGGTGTCATCCTCTCCTTCTACGACTGGTACGCGGACCTGCCGCCGTCCTCGCCGCAGGCGTTCGGCGACCAGACCGACGTGCCGGAGTCCGGCGACTGGTTCAACGCGGGCTACCTGCTGATCTGGGGCACGAACCTGCCGACGACCAGAACGCCGGACGCGCACTTCATGACCGAGGCGCGCTACCGCGGCCAGAAGGTCGTGGTCGTCTCACCCGACTACGCCGAGCACACGAAGTTCGCCGACCACTGGCTGGCCGCCCAGCCGGGCTCCGACGGGGCGCTGGCGATGGCGATGGGCCACGTGATCCTCAAGGAGTTCTACGTCGATCGGCAGGTGCCCTACTTCCAGGACTACGCGCGGCGCTTCACCGACCTGCCGCTGCTTCTCACCCTGCGCGAGCGCGACGGCGCATACGTGCCCGACCGGCTGCTGCGCGCATCGGACCTGGAGGGCTCCGGCGGCGAGGGCGAGCACGCCGAGTGGAAGCCGGTCATGCTCGACGTGCGCACCGGTCAGCCCGCCGTGCCGGGCGGCTCAGTCGGGCACCGTTACGGCGAGCCCGGGCGCTGGAACCTACGCCTGGACGGCATCGAGCCCGCGCTTACGCTGATCGACCGGGCGAGCGATCGGGTGCCCGTCGACCTGCCGCGCTTCGATGTCGGCGAGGGGGAGGGCGGCACGAGCGTACGCCGCGGCGTGCCCGCCGTCCGGGTCGGCGGGCGGCTCGTGACGACGGTGTTGGACCTGACGCTTGCGCACTACGGGGTCGCTCGCGAGGGCCTGCCGGGCGACTGGCCGTCCGGCTATGAGGATCCCGCCCCGTGCACCCCGGCGTGGCAGGAGCCGATCACCGGCGTGGAGGGCCAACTGGTGGCGCGTGTCGCACGGGAGTTCGCGCGCAACGCCGAGGTCACCCGCGGGCGTTCGATGATCGCGATGGGCGCCGGCACCAACCACTGGTTTCACTCAGACCAGGTCTACCGAACGTTCCTGGCGCTGGTGATGATGTGCGGCTGTGAGGGCGTGAACGGCGGTGGCTGGGCACACTACGTCGGCCAGGAGAAGGTCAGGCCGCTGGCGGGCTGGCAGACGATCGCGTTCGCGCTTGACTGGGTGCGCCCGCCGCGCCATCAGTCGGGCACCCCGTTCTTCTACCTGGCGACCGACCAGTGGCGCTATGAGCGCTACCAGCCCTCTGGCCTTGCCTCCCCGCTCGGACGCGGGCTGCTGGAGGGCCGTCACATCGTCGACGTCAACGCGCTCGGCGCCCGCCTGGGGTGGCTGCCCTCATACCCGAGCTTTGACCGCTCGACGCTCGACCTGGTCGACGAGGCCGAGCGGGCGGGCATGGAGCCGGCCGAGCACGTCGTCAAAGAGCTGCGCGAGGGCCGGCTGCACTTCGCCTGCGAGGACCCCGACGCCCCCGATAACCACCCGAAGGTGATGACCGTCTGGCGGGCGAACCTGCTGGGCTCCTCCGGCAAGGGCCACGAGTACTTCCTCAAGCACCTGCTGGGCACCAAGGACAACGCGGTGCGCGCCGAGGAGTCTCCGCCGGAGCTGCGTCCGCGCGAGGTGCGCTGGCGCGATGAGGCCCCGGAGGGCAAGCTCGACCTGCTCACCACGCTCGACTTCCGCATGACCTCGAACGCGCTGTTCAGCGATGTCGTGCTGCCAGCGGCCACGTGGTATGAGAAGTACGACCTGTCCTCGACGGACCTGCATCCGTTCGTGCACACGTTCAACCAGGCGGTCCCGCCGCCGTGGGAGTCAAAGAGCGACTGGGACACGTTCGGGCTGATCGCACAGCGCTTCTCCGAGCTGGCCGAGCAGCATCTCGGTGCCCGGCGCGATCTCGTCGTCGCACCGCTGCTGCATGACACGCCGGACGAGATTGCCCAGCCGCTGGGCGAGGTGCGCGACTGGCGCGCCGGCGAGTGCGAGCCGATCCCGGGCAAGACTATGCCGAAGCTGATCGTGGTCGAGCGCGACTATCCGCACGTCGGCGAGCGCTGGCGGGCACTGGGGCCGCTGGTCGAGGAGCTCGGCACTCAGGTCAAGGGCGCCAGCTGGGTGGCGGACGAGGAGGTAGCGGAGCTGCGCGCCGCCAACGGCGCGATCCGGGGCGGCGTGGCCGACGGGCGCCCGTCGCTGGAGCGCGTGGAGCACGCCTGCGAAGCGATCCTGACACTGTCGGGGACCTGCAATGGCCGGCTGGCCGTCCAGGGCTTCCAGGCGCTCGAGCGCACGACCGGCGTTCCGCTGGCCGACCTCGCTGGCCCTCGCGCGGGTGACCGCATCACCTTCAAGGACGCGCAGGTGCAGCCGCGGACGGTGATCACCTCACCGGAGTGGTCGGGCATCGAGGCGCACGGGCGCCGCTACTCACCGTTCACCACCAACGTCGAGCGAGATAAGCCGTGGCACACCCTCTCGGGCCGCCAGCACTTCTACCTCGACCATGCCTGGATGCTCGAGCTCGGCGAGGGCCTGCCCGTGTTCCGCCCGCCGCTGCATCACCGTGCGATCTTCGGCGATCAGGGCGCCAAGGACGACTCGGGCCGGCGCGAGCTGACGCTGCGCTATCTGACACCGCACTCGAAGTGGTCGATCCACTCCGAGTACCAGGACAACCTGCACATGCTGACGCTGTTCCGCGGCGGCGGGATGCTGTGGATCAGCCGCGAGGACGCCGAGGCCCTGGACATCAAGGACAACGACTGGGTCGAGGCCTACAACCGCAACGGCGTCGTCGCCTGCCGTGCGACGGTCTCCCACCGCATCCCCGAGGGCACGTGCCTGATGTACCACGCCAAGGACCGCCACCTCAATGTTCCGTTGACCGAGCTTCAGGGCAAGCGCGGCGGCACCGACAACTCGCTGACACGGATCGTCATGAAGCCGACGCACTTCATCGGCGGCTACGCGCAGCTGTCCTTCGGCTTCAACTACTACGGCCCGACGGGCTCCCAGCGCGATGAGGTCACGGTGCTGCGCAAGCGCGAGGCGGAGGTGACGTTCGAATGAAGATCCGTGCGCAGGTCGGGATGGTGATGAACCTCGACAAGTGCATCGGCTGCCACACCTGCTCGGTGACGTGCAAGCAGGTGTGGACCAACCGTCCCGGCGCCGAGTACATGTGGTTCAACGACGTCGAGACCAAGCCCGGCGTCGGCTACCCCAAGCGCTGGGAGGACCAGGAGCACTGGAACGGCGGCTGGGAGCTCGATCGCAGGGGCCGCCTGCGGCTGAAGGCCGGCGGCCCGATCAAGAAGCTCTTGAGCATCTTCTCCAACCCCGACCTGCCGCAGATCGACGATTACTACGAGCCCTGGACCTACGACTACGAAAAACTGATCACCGCCCCGTTGTCCAAGCACGACCCGGTCGCCCGCGCGCAGTCGCAGCTGACGGGCAAGGATATGGAAATCCAGTGGGGTCCCAACTGGGACGACAACCTCGCCGGGGCACCCGAGCGGATCCACCAGGACCCCCTCACAAAGGGGATCGAGGAGCAGGTCAAGGCGACCTACGAGCAGGCGTTCATGTTCTACCTGCCCCGGATCTGCGAGCACTGCCTGAACCCCTCATGCGTCGCCTCCTGCCCTTCCGGCGCGATGTACAAGCGCGAGGAGGACGGGATCGTGCTCGTCGACCAGGCCAAGTGCCGCGGCTGGCGCTTCTGCGTCTCGGGCTGCCCGTACAAGAAGGTCTACTTCAACCACAAGACCGGCAAGGCCGAGAAGTGCACGCTGTGCTACCCCCGGATCGAGGTCGGGCTGCCGACGATCTGCTCGGAGACGTGCGTCGGGCGCATCCGCTACATCGGACTCGTGCTCTATGACTCAGATCGGGTCGAAGCGGCCGCCTCGGTGCGCGACGAGCATGATCTGCTCGACGCGCAGCACGACGTGTTCCTCGACCCCGAGGACCCCGCCGTGCGGGCACAGGCAAGCCGCGACGGGATCCCGGACGACTGGATCCAGGCGGCACGCCGCTCGCCGGTGTACGCGCTCGCGCACAGATATCGCGTCGCGCTGCCGTTGCACCCGGAGTTCCGCACGCTGCCGATGGTCTGGTACGTGCCGCCGCTCTCGCCGATCATCAACAGCATGGAGACCGACGGGTATGAGGCAGACCCCGATCACGTCTTCGGAGCGATCGAGTCGATGCGCATCCCGGTCGATTACCTCGCAAACCTCCTCGCGGCCGGCGACAGCGAGGTGATCCGCGACGTGCTGCGCCGACTGGCCGCGATGCGCGGCCACATGCGAAAGCGCGAGGTGCTGGGCGAGCACGACACCGCGATGGCCGCCGCGGTCGGCATGAGCGTCAACGACGTCGAGGACATGTACCGGCTGCTGGCGATCGCCAAGTACGAGGACCGCTACGTCATCCCCCAGGCGCATGCCGAGCTCGCCGACCGGCTGATGGAACAGCAGGGCACCTGCGGCCTTGACTTCGAGGGCGGGCCCGGCAACTGCGGCGCGATCGGTCCCGACACCGGTGCCGAGAACGAAGGATTCATGCTGACCGACGACGAACGGCCCGTCAAGCTCGACATCGTGCAGATGCTAGGTGACCAAGGCCGCCTGGATGAGGGGGCGGGCGGCTGATGGCCATCGGGGCCCGGCGTCGGGCGGCCGCGGCGAGGATCTACAAGCTGAGCTCGCTGCTGCTGCAGTACCCGGGCGAGGAGCTACGCTCCGCGCAGGGGGAGATCATCGACGCGGTCGGAGAGCTGCCGCGCACGCCGGCCGCCGCGGCACTCGAGCGCTTCTGTGACTGGTGGACGCAGACCGACCCGCTCGCGGTGGCCCAGCACTACGTACAGACGCTCGACTTGAACAAGCGCTCGGGGCTCTACCTGACGTTCTACGGCGAGGGAGACAAGCGCGAGCGCGGCACAGCGCTGTTGCGCCTGAAGCGCATGTACCGGGCGGCCGGTCTGCCGCTCCAGGGCACCGAGCTGCCCGACTACCTGCCGGTGATGCTCGAGTTCGCGGCCGCCGCGCCGCCCGGCTACGGCGAGATCGTTCTGCGTGAGCATCACGCCGCGCTCGAGCTCGTGCGCCTCAGCCTCCGCGAGCGCGAGAGTCCCTACGCGGACCTCGTCGACGCGGTGTGCCTCACGCTCGGAGCGCCCTCGGCGGCGGACCGTGCCCGTGTCTACAAGCTCGCCGCGAGCGGCCCCCCGCAAGAGCTGGTCGGGCTGGAGCCGTTCGCTCCACCAGAGGTCATGCCCGTCGCCGAGGCTCGCAGATGAGCACCGGCGAGGTCCTGCTGTGGGTGATCTTCCCGTACGTCGCGGCGACGACGTTTTTTGTCGGGCACTACTGGCGCTACCGCACCGACCAGTTCGCGTGGACCAGCCGCTCGACCCAACTGCTCGACCGCCGCGTGCTGGGCTGGGCCAGCCCGGCCTTCCACTACGGGGCGCTGGCCGCGATCGGCGGGCATGTGATCGGGCTGTGCATCCCGCCGTCGGTGACCGCCTCGGTCGGGATCTCCGAGAGCTTCTACCGCTGGTTCGCGGGGATCGCGGGAGGGATCGCCGGCCTGGTCACACTCGTCGGCTTTCTCGGGCTCGTCTACCGCCGCGCGCGCAGCCCCCGCGTACGGCTTACCACCACACGCATGGACATGCTCACCTACCTGCTGCTCACGGTGCTGATCGTCCTGGGCTGCTGGATGACCTTCGGGCACACCCTCTTCACGTCCAGTCCGTACAACTACCGCGACACGATCGCGGTCTGGTGGCGCTCGCTGTTCTACCTGAATCCCGACGTCAAGGCCGCGACCGGCGCGCCGCTCGTCTACCAGCTGCACGCGATCATCGCCTGGGGGTTCTGGGCCGCGTTCCCCTTCAGCCGCCTGGTGCACGCCTGGAGCATCCCGCTGCAGTACATCGGGCGTCCCTACATCCTCTACCGGCGCCGCTACGCCGCGCGCTGATGCGCCGCTCGCGCCGGGCGGCGGACGCGCTCGAGACGATCCTCGACGCCATTCCACCCGCCTCGGGGGCGGTTGTGATGGGCACTGGCATCGTCTCGATCGGCCTGTCGCTGGACGGGCAGGAGACGCTGTCTCGCGTGTTGCTGGCGCTCGACGCGGCGGCCTGGGTGATTCTGGCGATCCTGCTCCCCGCCCGCGCCGTGCGCGACCGGGCTCGCTTTCGCGGCGACCTGCGCACCCCCGCCGCCTTCACCGCGGTCGCGGGGACGGCGGTGCTCGGCACCAGCCTGACGCTGCTGGGCTGGAACTGGGCCGCCAGTGCTCTACTCCTCATCGCACTCGGACTGTGGCTGGGCCTCATCGGGCCCGTTTTGCGCCATTGGAGCACTCCGACGGTCGGCGCCTCGTTCATCCTCACGGTCGGAACAGAGTCGCTCGCCCTGCTCGCCGCGGCGGTGGCGCTGGCCGAGCACGCCGACTGGCTGCTCATCGCATCGCTGCCGCCGTTCGTCCTCGGCCTCGGCTTCTATCTGTTCGTGGCCAGCCGCTTCGACGTCGGTCAGCTCGCCACCGGGCGCGGCGACCACTGGGTCACCGGCGGGGCGCTTGCGATCTCGACCGTGACCGCGGGGCGAATCGCGCTTGCCGGCGGGCAGCTGTGGTCGTCCTCCGGCGCGGTCGGCGTGTTCAAGGACATAGCGCTCGTCCTCTGGGCGCTGACGCTGCTGTGGCTGCCGGTGCTGCTATTCGCGGAGGTGCGCTGGCCACGCGGGCGCTACAGCGTGCGCCGCTGGTCGACCGTGTTCCCGGTAGGGATGTACGCCGCCTGCAGCTTCGTCGTGGGCAAGGTCGCCTCGGCGCAAGCGATCACCGACTTCGCTCGTGTATGGGTCTGGGTCTCACTCGCCGTGTGGGCGCTCGTCGCGACCGGCCTGGTACGCGCCACAGCTCGCGCGCTCGGCCACGCACTTGAGCGCCAGGCATCCTCCGGTCGGCCCGCCTGAGATCGGCAGGCGCACACTTACGATCCCGCACCCCGCCGAGCGCGGAAAGCGTCCCGCCCACGGCGGATTGCTCACATCTCGCTCTGGCGAGCCGCCATTCCGGTGAGCTTGATCAGACAGCCTGCATGGTCGGGGTCGTGCGGCTCGAACGCGGCGAGCTTGGCGTCGGGCGCCATCACGTCGAGCAGCCCGCGCGTGATGCCTCTGTGCAGTGTGCAGATGACCGGCTGGTTTTCGCGGACCGCGTCACGGTAGGGGCAGTTGTGGAGGCAGATCGTGACGTGCTCGCCCGTGCGGGCCTGGACCCGGGGCTGGAAGCCGAGCGCGGTCAGCGTTGCCTGGAACGCATCTTCGCCGGCCGCGCCCTGACGCGAGGCCAGCTCCTGTCCGATCTCACGGCCCGTGGCCTCGATCCCGCGCAGGCCGCGGGAGCCGGACCCCATCGCGCGGGCGAGCCAGCGCACGAGGTCGGCGTAGGCGCGTGGCGCGCGTCCGCCGGGACGTGCGTCGGGCGCGATCTTCCAGATGTCCCGCGGTCGTCCGCGGGACTGGGGCTCGCCTTCGCGCACGAGCAGCCCGTCTCGCTGAAGGCGCTCGAGGTGCAGGCGCACGCCATTGGGGTGCAGACCCAGTTGCTCGGCGAGCTCGACGGTGCCGGCCGGCCGTCCCAGCTCACCGAGCAGGACGAACAGGCGCGCCCTCGTGGGCTGGGAGAGCGCATCGTCGGGACTCCCGGTGCGCGGCAGGTCGATCATGTCGCTACCCAGTTTACACACACAACCTATGAAATACCAGGCCTGTGTGATACGCTTTCTTCCAACGGCGGTGTGAGAAGCTATCGGAAGGGAGTTCGCCGGATGACCTACGTGATCACCGAGCCCTGCATCGGGACCAAGGACAACTCCTGTGTCGAGGTATGTCCAGTGGATTGCATCCACCCGACGCCTGATGAGCCCGGCTATGACGCGGCCGAGTTGCTCTACATCGACCCGGCGGAGTGCATCGACTGCGATGCCTGCGTCGAGGCGTGCCCGGTGGACGCCATCTTCGCCGAGGATCAGGTCCCGGAGGAGTGGCATCACTACATCGCCAAGAACGCCGCCTACTACGAGCAGGTCAGATCGTGAGCGTTCGGAGCCACCTCGCTCCGCCCGGGCAGATTGCGAATCACCTGAAGCTGATCAGGATCAACTACTAGCGAAGGGCGGCTTCCTTTTGTCCGACTACGCAAAGGACGTGCTCGTCGACGCCAGCTGGCTGTCAGAGCATTTGAATGACGAGAGCATCCGCATCGTCGAGGTCGATGAGAACCCAGCGCTCTACGCTGAGGCCCACATCCCCGGGGCGATCGGATTCGATTGGCAGAAGGACCTCCAGGACCCGGTCCGGCGCGACTTTCTCGGCCCGCAGGCGTTCGGCGAACTGTTTGCCACGCACGGAGTGTCAAACGACCACACGATCGTGCTCTACGGCGACCGCAACAACTGGTTCGCCGCGTACACGTACTGGTACCTGAAGTACTACGGCCACGACCAGGTCCTCCTGTTGAACGGGCCCCGCGAAAAGTGGATCTCCGACGGGCGCCCCACTACGGCGGAGCTGCCGAGCCACGCGCCGGCGAGCTTCACCGCGCAGACCGGCGACGACACCATTCGCGCCCGGCGCGAGGAGGTGCTCGCTGCCATCGACGCCTCGACAAAGCTCGTCGACGTTCGTTCGCCCTCGGAGTTCGCAGGCGAAGTCATCTCGCCTGCCGGCTACGAGCAGGAGGGAGCCCAGCGCGGCGGGCACATCCCCAGCGCAGCCTCGGTCCCCTGGGTGCAGGCGGTGCGCGAGGACGGCACCTTCAGGTCCGCCGAGGAACTGCGGAAGATCTACGCCGACAAGGGCGTGCTGAGCGGCGATGACATCATCGCCTACTGCCGCATCGGCGAGCGCTCGGCGCACACGTGGTTCGTGCTGCACGAGCTCCTCGGCGAGGATCGGGTCAAGAACTACGACGGCTCCTGGACCGAGTGGGGCAACCTGGTCGGAGTCCCCGTGGAGACAGGGCCTTAGCCGGCGCCCCCTGAGGCCAATGGCAACGTCCGAGCTCACGACCGCCGTGCTGGGCCTGCCGCGGATCGGTGCAAGCCGCGAGCTGAAGGGGGCGCTCGAGTCCTATTGGGATCGACGGACACCGGCCGGCGAGCTTGAGCGTGTCGCTAGCGATCTGCGCCGCCGGCACCTGAGCAGGGCGGCGGCCGCAGGGGTAGACGTCCTACCGTCCAACGATTTCTCCCTCTATGACCACGTGCTCGATACCTGCGTCCTGGCTGGTGCGATCCCGGAGCGCTTCGCCGATCTGCAGATGCCCTCGCTTGAGCGCTACTTCGCCATGGCGCGAGGCTCAGACGACGTGCGTCCACTGGCGATGACGAAGTGGTTTGACAGCAACTACCACCACCTCGTCCCGGAGATCTCCGGGGACACGCCGTTCACGCTGTGTGCCGAGAAGCCGCTCGCGCACTTCCGGGAGGCGCTGGAGTGGGGGTTCTCCACGCGGCCGGTGCTGCTCGGACCGGTCTCATTCCTGCTCTTGGCCAAGCCTGCGCGCCCGGAGTCCCAGCCACTCGACGCGCTCGAGAACCTCCTGCCCGTCTACGAGCAACTGCTCTGCCTGCTGCACGCCGCTGGCGTGCAGGAGGTGCAGATCGACGAGCCCTGCCTGGTCACCGACCTGAACGACGCCCAGCTGGTGGCCATCGAGCGCTCCTGGGCGCGTCTGGCCGGTGCGGCGCCCACCCTGCAGCTCACACTTGCGACGTACTTCGGCGGGCTTGACGGGGCGCTGGAGCGCGTGCTGAGCCTACCCGCCCACGAGTTCCACCTCGACCTGGTCCGTGCGCCCGAGCAACTCGACCGGGCGCTTGACGCGCTCGGGCCGACTGCCCGCCTATCACTCGGGGTCATCGACGCCCGCAACGTGTGGGCCAGCGATCTGCAGGCGATCGTGCGTCTCGTGGAGCCCGCACTGCTGCGGCTGGGTGCCGGTCGGGTGCGTCTCGCGCCTTCGTGCTCTCTGGCGCACATCCCCTATTCGGTCACGCGCGAGCTGCGCCTCGACAGCGAGCTGAGGATCTGGCTCGCCTTCGGGGAGGAGAAGCTGCACGAACTGCAGACGGTGAAGGAGGCGCTCACCTCGAGTCCGACCCGTTGGCGCGAGGCGCTGGACACCAACCGCAAGATGCTCGACGCGCGCAGCGCCTCGCCACGCGTGCACGACGCTGAGGTCGCGGCACGGCTGGCCAACGTCCACGATGCCGATCTTCTGCGCCGCTCGCCATATGACCAACGTGCACAGGCGCAAGCCCAGGCACTGGCGCTCCCGGATCTGCCCACAACCACGATCGGCTCTTTCCCGCAGACTCAACAGATCCGAGCCGCGCGACGCCAGTGGGCTGATGGGACGCTCGACCCGCAGGAGTACGACCACTTTCTAGAGCAGGAGATCCGCGCGACGATCGAGCGCCAGGAGCAGCTTGGTTTGGACGTGCTCGTGCACGGCGAGCCTGAGCGCAGCGACATGGTCGCCTACTTCGCCGAACAGTTGCGGGGTTTCGCCGTCACCGAGTTCGGGTGGGTGCAGTCATACGGCTCACGGTGCGTGAAGCCGCCAATCCTTTTCGGCGACGTCTCTCGTCCACACCCGATCACTGTGCGCTGGTGGCGCTTTGCCCAGGGTCTGACCGCACGTCCCGTCAAGGCGATGCTCACTGGCCCCGTGACCATGCTGGCTTGGTCCTTCGTGCGCGACGACCAGGCCACCGAGGTCACCGCCCGCCAGCTTGCTCTGGCGATCGGCGACGAGGCGCTGGACCTCGAGCGCGCCGGCGCTCGCATCATCCAGATCGACGAGGCGGCGCTGCGCGAGTGCCTGCCCCTACGCCACGCCGCACAACCCGCCTATCTGCGCTGGGCGGTGGACTGCTTCCGCCTCGCGTGCGCCGCCCTCGACGACTCAACCCAGGTGCACGCGCACATGTGCTACTCGCAGTTCAACGAGATCGTCGAGCACATCGCGCGCATGGACGCCGACGTCATCTCGATCGAGGCCTCGCGCTCGAACATGGACATTCTCGGCGCCTTCCGCGACTTCTCCTATCCCAACCAGATCGGTCCCGGTGTCTATGACATCCACTCACCGCGCGTGCCGTCCATACAGGAGATCGAGACGCTCCTGGCGCGCGCCGAGCGGGAGATACCGCGTGAGCGCCTTTGGGTCAACCCCGACTGCGGCCTGAAGACCCGCACCTGGGAGGAGGTCGCGCCGGCGCTGGAGCACCTCGTCGCGGCCGCTCATCGCCGTCGCGGCGCGCCGCCGAACCGCCTGGCAGAGGACCGTTCCTAGCGAGGACAGGGTGTCGATCGGGTTCGTCGTGGGCCTGGACTACGTGGACCTTTACGCTCTCGGTCCACGACATCCTCCAGCAGTGCAAGCTGCACCCGCGTATCCGGGGCATCCTGGAAGGGGGCAGGCGTATCGCCTGGGGCGCCAAGGCGATCCCTGAGGGCGGCTACTGGGCGATGCCACAGCTCACTGCTCCCGGGGTGCTCATCTGCGGCGACGCGGGCGGCATGGTCAACGTACCCGAGCTCAAGGGCATCCACTACGTCATGCACGCGGGCATCCTGGCCGCCGAACACATCGTCGAGGCGCTCAAGGGCGATTCAACCGACCTGCGGTCCTACGATTACGCCGGTCGCGAGTCGTTGATCGGCCGGGACCTGTGCCGCACGCGCAACATGAGGCAGCCGTTCGGCCGCGGGTTCTTCATCGGCGGCGCGGTCGCCAACGCGATGATCGCCACCGGCGGCCGGCTCCCGAGCGGCCACTGGAAGACGCATCCCGACGCTGAGGCGGAGGTGTTCGACGGCGGCCACTGCGCCTTCTACCCAAAGCCGGACGGCCGCTACACGTTCGACAAGCTCTCAAGCGTGTTCGTCAGCGGCAACTCGACCCGCGATGACGCGCCCGACCACATTCGCATCCAGCGCCGTGCCCCGCGCGAGCTCGCGGATATGTGGCAGTGGATGTGCCCGGCCGGCGTGTATGAGGTTCCCGAGGACGCTCCCGCCGACGGCGAGGTCGACCTGATCGTCAACTACACCAACTGCGTGCAGTGCGGGGCGACCACCGCCCGCCTACGCGGCCAGGCCTCGGTGGCGACCACGTGCTCCTCTCGACTGTCGCGCGGGCGCTCGCGCGACCCCGAGGGACCGACGATCGTGCGAGATCAGGGGGCGCGCTGGCAATGGGGGCAGATGTTGCTGGAGCGTCCTGCGACGCGGATCCGCTCGATCGGCGTTCCGCAGACCGGGCAGGGCTGGCCCTCGCGTCGGAACACGCGTGCCTGTTCGAGATAGCCCACCTGGCCCCGGGCAGCGTTGACGTAGTCGGCGAAGCTCGTGCCGCCATGCTCGATCGCGCACGCAATAGCGGTCCTGATGGCCTCATGCAGCCGGCGCGACTCGGCGCTGCTCAGACTTCCGGCCGGGCGCCGCGGGTGAAGCCGGGCGAGGTGCAGCGACTCGTCGGCGTAGATGTTGCCAATCCCGGCCACCACCGACTGGTCGAGGATGACGGGCTTGATCGGGGCCCGGCGGTGTCGCTGCAGCTGCGAGCGAAAGCCGGCCAGGGTGAACGAGTCGCCCAGCGGCTCCGGGCCGAGACGGGCGAGGAACGGGCCGGCTCCGAGCTCCGCCGTGCTGAGCAGCTTGATCCGGCCGAACCTCCGCCCGTCGTTGAAGAACAGCGACCTGCCGCCGCTGAGCCGGAAGGAGACGCGGGTGGTCATGTTCGGCATCGGCGCGAGCATGCTGCGCGAGGGATGCCCGCCGGCGAACAGCGTGCGGCCGTGCTCGGTCACCACCAGCTGGCCGGTCATCATCAGGTGCACCCACAGATGCGCATCGCTGTCCAGATCGATGATGAGGACCTTTCCGCGCCGGGCGACCGCGGCGAGCCGGTGCCCGACGAGCAGATCCTGGAACGCCCGCCGGGGCGCGGCCAGTGACTGTCTCGAGAGCACCTCGACGGACTCGACGCGCCGGCCAAGCACGGTCGCCAGCAACCCGCGTCGGACGGTCTCGACCTCGGGGAGCTCCGGCATGACCTCAGTATCTCGCTGGTGAAGCTCCTGCCGGTGTGGGGTCGAGCGTGAGCGGCGGGCGACCACGCACGTGTCGGGCGTACCAGCGCCGGCCC
Organism: Solirubrobacteraceae bacterium; assembly: GCA_017882445.1. GTDB lineage: Bacteria > Actinomycetota > Thermoleophilia > Solirubrobacterales > Solirubrobacteraceae > Palsa-744. The sequence continues at coordinate 10,364 of JADGPK010000029.1, read as the reverse complement.
AGCAGGCGCTCGGTGTTCCACGCGATGGCCGGCACCGCACCGCGGCGGTGCAGCCAGAACCGGTCCGGCACCTGCTCACGCGGCTCCGTGCGTCGCACCTCGACGTCGGCGATCACGTAGCCCGAGCCCTCGGAGCCCGCGCGGCGGGCCAGCACCCGGCCGTGCGCATCGGCGATCTGCGCCCCGCCCTCGAAGCGGCCCCGGTAGGTGACCGCGGGTAGCTCGGGCATGGGGCACGAGAACGCGCCCGTGATCGCCGCATGCGCGACCGGTGCGCCGACGTAGCGGCCGAATACGCTGGGAGCGCGCGCGGCGGTGGCCCCATTCGCCGCCTCGGCCCGTCGGGTGTAGACGGCCGGCGGCCACCGCGGGATGCTCCACCAGTTCGAGCCGCCCATCACGAGATCGACGCGCCCGCGCAGCCGGCGCGCCGTCCCGCTGCGCATGAACTCCCAGCAGACCGCTGCGCCGACGGTCAGCTCACCCGCCTCGATCACCCCGTCATCGTCCCCACCGACGTACAGCGCGTTCTCCCACATCGTCGGCAGGTCCTTGTCGTGACGTCCGAGCAGCCCATCCGGCCCGGCGAGGAGGAACGCGTTGCGGACCTCTCCGTCGGCGTCCCGGCATAGGAACGACCCGCCGATGAGAACGCGCTCGTCGCGGCCCACCCGCAGCAGCATGTCGGTCGCCGCGCCGTCGGGCGCCAGCGCGGCATCTGCGAGCTCGGGAACGAACGCGGCGCCGGTCGTGAAGAACTCGGGCAGCGCGACCGCCTGCGCACCCGCGCGCGCCGCGTCCCTAGCCAGCGACTCGCACGCGGCGAGGTTGGCCGGGACGTCCGCGAGCGCCACCTCGAGCTGAACAGCCGCGACCCGCATGCTGTGATCGTACCCTGCCCAGTCGGCAAGCTCGCCGACGATCGAGCGCTCCCAGTGTCGGGCTGATTCGCCGTCCACCTCATCTGTTGTTGGGCCGTGGTGCCGCGCTATTTTGCATAGTCATACTAGATAAAATAGGATGGACGAAGGAGAAGATCACATGGACAGCGGAATTCTGGGCGCGGCGTTGGAGCGTGAGCATCGTGAGATCGATCAGGGGATCGAAGAGTTCAGCTCGGCGCAAGCGGAGGGCGGTCACCGGGTCGAGTCGTTGACGCGCGCGATGCAGGGGCTGCGCCGCCACATCTACCTCGAGGAGGAGCTCTTGTTTCCGTCCATGGGCTCGGCGCTCGCGATCCCGATGGGCGTGATGTTGCGCGAGCACGGCGAGATATGGAGGACGCTGGACGCGCTGGAGAGCCAACTGAGCGAAGGCGATCCCACGGACTCCGTGCTGGGCACCTGCCGTGTGCTGATGTCACAGCTCGACGCGCACAACTCCAAGGAGGAGCCGATCTTCTACACGCGGGCGGACACGGCGTTGACGACCTCGACGAGCGCTCAGTTGGGGTCTTTCCTGGACTCGGGGCGGATGCCCGATGGCTGGGTGTGCCAAGAGGCACGGTCGCACAAGGGGCGTTAGGTGCGGGCCGGCCGGCCCGTGGAGTTTGCGAGTGCTCGTGAGGTGGCGGCCTGCGCTGGACACGACCACAGCCAGAGACGCCGGCGCTTGTGGCGCACGGCTCCTGTGACCGATGCGCGATAGTCGAAGGATGGACTTGTACACCCGCTCTGAGCCGGACCCGTTGCTCGACGTTGGCGTCTCCCACGCGCTGCTCGAGCGCGCCGCGCAAGCCGGAGCGGGTTCGCTGATGCTGTGGCGCCCGCTGCTGCCGGTGCTCTCACTGGGGCGGCTTGACATCCGCGGCAGGCGCTCCATCGAGCTGGCGGCGCTGGCGCGTGAGGCTGGCGCGACTGTCGTAAGGCGCTTGGCAGGCGGGCGCGCAGCCACGCTGGACACGGGCTGCCTCTGCCTCGGGTGGGCGCAGCCACAGGCACGCCTGGAGAGCTCCGGCGTCCGCTACCAACTCGCAGCCGACGTGATCATCGGCGCGCTGCGCGATCTGGGAATCGAGGGCTCCCTTGGGGAAGCTCCCGGGGAGTGGTGCCCGGGGACCTGGAGCGTGCAAGGGCCCGGTGGGAAGCTGGCGGGCCTGGCGCAGCGGCAGGTCGGGGGTGCCGCCTGGTGCGAGGCGCTGATCGTCATCGAGCGCCCGCCGGCGCTGCGGCTGCTCAGCCAGCGCGTTCACGAGCTGCTCGACATTCCCTGGCGTGAGGACGCGCAGGGCGAACTCGCGAGGGTGCTGCCCGGAGATCCGGATCCGCATGCCCGCCTGAGCGATGCGATCGTGCGCGCGTTACGTCGGGAGTGGCCGGCACTCGAGGAGTGTGCGCTGCCTGTGGTCGTGCATGACCGGGCTCTGCGGCTCAGCGCAGACCATCGCTGGCCGTGACGGGTGACCGAGCACAACGACGCGGTCGTCCTCGTAGGGCCTTTTCCTATTCATAGTGTGTAAACTGTTCTTAATGCAGATCGTCGAGAGGCGCCTCATGAACAGAATCGATGCGAACATCACGCTTGGGCGGCTCGTCAACGAGAGGCCGGCCAGCGTGTCGCTGCTGGAGCGGCTGCGGCTGGACTACTGCTGCGGTGGCGCTCAGACGCTGGCCGAGGCGTGCGCTCGCCGGGGGCTCGATCAGCACACCGTGTGTGCCGTCCTGGAGGCGCTCGAGGAGACGCCCGCCCAGCTGCCCGAGCTCGAGGAATTCGACTGGCGCCGCGCCAGCCTCGGCGAGCTGTGCGACCACATCGTCGAACGCCACCACGAGGGCCTGCGCCGGGAGCTTCCCCGGATCGAGGAGCTGCTGCGCACCGTCGTGCGCGTCCACGGTCCTGGGCATGCTGGCCTTCATGACCTGCAGCGGACCTTCGTGGGGATGTCCGAAGAGCTCTTGCCCCACCTCGAGCTGGAGGAGCGCGTCTTCTTCCCGGCCGCCCGCAAGCTCGAGGTCGATGGCGCGGTGGTCGATGAGCCGCTGCTCCAAAAGCACGAGCACGATCACGAGCACGTCGGCGACAGCCTCACGGCGCTTCGCGAGCTAACGAGCGACTACCGGGCGGATCGCGCGTTGTGTGGCACGCACCGGGCGCTGCTCGACGCGCTGCGGTCGCTGGAGCAGGATCTGCACCAGCACATCCACGAGGAGAACAACGTGCTTCTCCCGCGCGTGCGCGCGCTCAATGCGATGGCGTCAACACCTACCGCAAATGGAGGAGGTGAACCGTGACCAACAATGACGATACCCGCCTTCAACCGCGTGTGGTGAGCGCTGAGCGGACGCTGCCGCGCTGTTGTCGGGCCTGGATCGTCGAGCAGACGCGGCGAGATACCGCGCCACTCCCAGTAGACCGCTCGCTGGCCGCAGCCGTGCGCGTGCACCGCGCGCATCCACGCCCACAGCGCGTCAGGGCCCTAAAGATCCGTGAGATCACGATGTCCACCGGTCCGGGGACGGCGCGTCGAGGAGCCGGGCGGTGAGAGCATGACGATCCCCGATGACGAGCGCCGAGACGACGGCGGCGATGCGCAGCATCAGAGGCCGCGCGTCGTCCCGGGGGCGAGAAAGGACACGATGATGAGAGTCGACTACCGCCGGATATTTCCAGAGGCGGCCCAGGCGATGGGCGGGCTCGAGCAGGCGGTGCGAGACAGCTCGCTTGAGCCTGCGCTGCTCGAGCTCGTGAGGATGCGGGCCTCGCAGTTGAACGGCTGCGCCTACTGCCTGGACATGCACTCCAAGGACGCTCGCGCTCGCGGGGAGAGCGAGCAGCGACTGTACGTCCTGAGCGCCTGGCAGGAGGCGCCGTTCTACAGCGAGCGCGAGCGCGCCGCGCTCGCTTGGTGTGAGGCGTTGACGCTGCTGGGGCAGAGTGGCGCACCGGACGATGTCTACGAGCGCCTCGCAGCGCAATTCGATGAGCAGCAGATCGTCGCCCTGACGCTCGCGATCGTCGCGATCAACGGCTGGAACCGTTTTGCGGTCGGCCTGCGCCCGGCGGTGGGCGACTATGTCTCGCCGCATGACCGCGAGCACGTGGCCCCGGGTCACCCTGCCGGGGGGTAGCGCCGAGCACGACGCCGGCGCCGCAAGAGGTGGCCTCACTCGTGGCTGAGCGGCTCGTCGTGATCGCCGGCGGCCCGTCGAGCGAGGACATAGAGCAGGTCGGAGGCGCGATTGAGGTAGGCCAGCACCGGAGCTGCGACCGGCGCACCCGCCTCGCCCGCGGCGACGAGGCGCCGCTCGGCGCGGCGCAGCACGGTGCGGGCGAGGTCAAGCGCGGCGGAGGTGAGCGTCGCACCTGGAACCACGAACACGGGTGCAAGTGGATGCCCGGCGAGCAGCTGGTCGATGCTCCGCTCGAGCTCGGCGGTCATCGGCGCGGTCACCGCGGAGACACCGGGTGTGAGGCGATCGCGCGCACGTGGGTTGGCGGCGATGTCCGCGGCCGCGACGAACAGCCCGCGCTGGCACTCGAGGATCGCGCCGTGGAGCTCCGGGGCGGCGCCGGCTGCGCGTGCCAGTCCCAGCGCGGCGACCGCCTCATCGATCGTGCCGCAGACCTCGATCAGCGGGTCGGCCTTCGATGCTCGACCGCCGAACAGCAGCCCGGTCGTCCCGTCATCGCCTGTCCTAGTGTAGATCGGGGTGCCAGTCACGGCCCTCACCCCGAGGCCGGCGGCGGGCCGCTCCACGGCTGCGGTTCGACGAAGAATGGCTCGGTGTGCACCTGCTCGCGCGCGGCGCCGAGCGTTTCGGCGGCGGCGGCACAGGCGAGCACGAACCCCGGCGAACCGGCCATGAACACCTCATGACCGGCGAGCCTCGGGCAGATGTCTGGCAGCAGGTCCGGCACACGCTGGCGTGGACCGGCGCCCGCGGCCCGGGTCAGCGTGGCGATGAAGCGAAACCGCGGGTGCTCTGCCTGCCAGCCCAGCAGCCGGTCGCGGTCCAGCACGTCGGCCTCGGTCCGGGCCGAGAGGACGAGGGTCAGCGACCCTTGTGGCGTCGTCTTGAGCGACGCCTCGATCAGCGCGCGGATCGGCGCCAACCCGGACCCGGCAGCCAGGTACAGGCAGGGCGATGTGCGGGATGGGTCGGCGACGAAGGTGCCGTAGGGGCCGGTGAGGATCACCTCATCTCCCGTGCGCAGCCGGTCGTGAACCCAGCTGCTGGTGGCGCCCTCGGCGACGCGCGTCACCAGCAGCGAGATCTCACCGTCCGGGCGCGGAGCGTTGGCGATCGAGTAGGACCGGGGCGCCACGCGACGGTCAGAATCTTCCAACAGCACGTACTCGCCGGGCAGGAACCCCATCGGTTCCCCGAGCGGACGCAGCCACACCTCGACGATGCTCGGGGTCACCCGCTCGATCGTGCTGACCCGGTAGGGCGCCTCGTCACGACTCGGGATCGGCTCTGGTGATGCTGTGGGAGTCGGCTCAGCCATCGCGCAGACGCTCGGTGAGCACGACGGCGTTGTTGTGCTCCTCATCGCGGGCGGCGTAGAGGATCGTGAGCGGGCCGGATGCGGCCTGGCGGCGCAGGTCGCCAAGGCGCTCCGATTGCGCGGTGAGCTCGACGCGGTAGCGGGCGCGAAACTCGGCGAAGCGCGCCGGGTCGTGGTCGAACCACTTGCGCAGCTCGTCGCTTGGCGCCAGCTCCTTGGCCCACTCGTCCAGCTTGGCGCGCTCGCGTGATACGCCGCGGGGCCAGATGTGGTCGATCAGCACGCGATAGCCGTCGGTGTCCTCGGGCGGGTCGTAGATGCGCTTGGCGCGCACGTCGCGGGCCATCTCGTCAGTGCTCCGGGTAGGTGATCACGCGGCCCCACAGGCTCTTGGTGCCCCAGATGCCGCGACGCAGGCACTCCAGCTGGACGATCTGGGAGTGGTCGACGAACAGGTTGACCTCGGGGCCGTAGTTCTTGACATACCAGCCGAACACCTCCGGGTCGGCGGCCTCGAACATCACCTTCTCAAGGCCGAGCTCCCGCGCGATCGTGGCGACCACGTCGGTGCGCCAGCTTGTGACCTCCTCGGTGATGCCCTCGGACTCGATCATGATCATGTACGCGCCGGCATCCAGGCAGCGGCGGGCGAGGTCGATCGCGTAGCCGACGTCGCGCGTGCCCTCCTGCGCGAGCTCCGCGGGGGTGGTCGCGCCGCCCGCGCCGAACTGGATCCCGACCTCGGGCTTGGCCTTCAGCCCGGCGCGTTGGACGCGCTCGACGAGGCGCAGCATGTCGTCGGTGGGAATGCTGATGAAGCCGGCCGAGACCTCGAGGATGTCGAAGCCCACGCGGGCGACCTCGCTGATGTAGCGATCGACGGCGTCGGTGCCCTGGGTGAGCACGTGCTCGATGAAACCGCCGGTGGAGACCAGCACCTCGTGCTCGTGGGCGATCTCGATGATCTCGCGCAGGGCAGGCTCGGGCATCAGCGTGAACGAGCCGCCGGCGAACTTCAGCGCGTCGACGTGCTCGCCCATGGTGTCGAGCACATCCTTGAGGTAGCGCGGTCCCATGACCGAGTAGTAGGGGCCGCGGATCTCGGTTACGCCACGCGTGCGCGGCTTTCGCGGGCGGTGGTTTGCGCGCAGGAATGAGAATGCAAGCTCGTTTGAGGCTGCCAGGGTGTCGGTGGTCATGGTGTCTCCTTCTTCTCAGTTGTCGGTGCGCGATCGGCTCGCGCTTGGCGCAGGTAGCTGATCAGCGCGGGATCGCCGGACTCCCAGCGTTCGACCGGTTCGCCGGTGCATGTGCAGAGCTCGACAACGGCCTGCTCATCCGAGAGCGAGACGACCCGCCACTCGGCGCCGAACAGCGCCCAACGCTCGAGCGCGTCAACGGAGCTGGCTTGGGGCTCGGTCATCGTGTCACTGCTCGCTACCTGCGGGGATGCGCAGGCCGCCGTGGGTGGAGCGCGCGGATTGTCGCCGCTCACAAGGGCCGTGGGGGGTAACAGCGATCGCGCAGGGCGGGTGGCGCAAGAGGCCGCGCGCGACGCCACGATGCAAGAGCCGTCCGATCGGTCCGTGGTGAGCCCAGCCGAGGATGAGCATGTCGGCGGCTGCTGAGAGCGCCAGCTGACGCAACGCATGCACCGGCGACTCGCACTCAAGCGCCCGGAAGGTGACCGCGAGATCGTCGGGCAGGGCCGCCCTCGCCTCGGCGAGCACCGCGTAGGCGTCCTGGCGTACGAAGATCCGGTGATCACCGGCGGCGACGCGGGTGGCTCGTGGCTCGAACGGGAGTCCCGCCAGCGACTGGGGTGGGAAGACACAGGCCACTAGCATCTCGCAACCTGTCGAACGCGCCAGCAGCGCGCTGAGCCGCAGCGCGTCTTTGGCCGCGGGGGAGCCGTCGAAGGCGACGACCAGCGGACCGACGATGCCCCGTCCGTGTTGTGGCTTGTGCGTCGGAAGCTCGGCGACGGCTGGTCCGGTGCGACGGTCGCCGCGATCGGCGAGCTCTCTTGGTGTTGTCAAGATGTCGCTGGTCATGGTGTCTCCTTTCGCGCTGGAGTGACCGGGGTCGCCAGCAGGCGTGTCAGCTCGTCGACCTGGAGGCTGTCGAGGTCGCCGACCGCGTCGCGAATCCGCGCGCGCGCCCCGGACTCCAGATGGGGTGCGGCGAGGCGGTCGAACTTGCCGGCCACGATGTCCCAGGTCATCGGCCGGGTGTGAAAGCCCTCGTAGTCGTGCTGTTCGCGCTCGAGCACGGAGCCGTCGCGCAGACGCAGCCGCACGCGGGCGCTGTGCTCCTCGGGAAATCGGCGTGAGAGCTCTGGGTCCGGGTGGACCTTGACGCGTCGCAGCAGCTGCTGCACGTCCTCGGCGAGGATCCGCTCGGGCACGTACTGCTCGGGCAGCACCTGCCCATCGAGCAGGGCGACGGCGAGCAGGTAGGGGAGCGAGTGGTCCGCCTCCTCCTTACAGGAGACGCGGTGCTTGTCGCCCTCCTCGCCGCCGCCGATGATGTCGAAGGCGACCTGGAAGGTGTCAAGCTCGATCTGCTGGACGTTGGCGGCGTCGAGGTTGTGCTCGCCGCGCAGCTCGAGTAGCGCCTCGATCGCCGACTGGGAGTGGATCTCGGCGTTGTACCTCTTGAGGATCGTGCGCCGCACCGACTCGAGGTCCTCGTGCTGCCAGTCGATCTCGAACGGGCCGGCGATCGCCTGCATGAACCCCTTGTTGCCCTCGAAGACCTCGCGCGGGCCGGTCACGCCTCGCATCGCCAGGAACGCGGCGTGGGTGGCGGCGAACGCGGTCGCCGGGTAGGCGAGGCCCTTCCAGTGCGACAGCGCGCCGGTGCGCGTCACCCGCAGGGCGTTCAGCGACGTGCCGGCGATCGCGATCGCGTTCGCGGTGCGCTGCTCATCCAGGCCGAGTGCCCGCGCGACTCCCGCAGCGACCGCGTAGGCGCCCTGCGTGGTGTGATCAAAGCCCTTCGCGCGCACCGGTGCGACCTCGCAGAGGCAGGTCTGGACCTGGTAGGCGATTGCCAGCGCGCTAAGCAGCGTGCGACCGTCGGCGTGCGCGTACTCGCACGCGGCCAGCACCGGCGCGAGATTGTCACTCGGATGGCACGTCTCCCCGGGCGCCAGGAAGGAGTCATTGAAGTCCAGGTAGCGCACGAGCGCCCCGTTGTAAAGCGCGGCGCGGTCCGGTGCGCTGCGGCCGGCGCCGATCAGGGTCGCCAAAGGCGCGCCGCCGAACTCCCGCACCTGCTCGCGGACCATGGCCACCGGCTCCGCGTCCAAAGCACCGATCGCGACGCCCAGCGAGTCGAGCACTCGGAGCTTCAGCTGCTCACGCGCCTCGGCGGAGATCTGCTCCCAGCGGGCGCAGGCCACGAACCGCGCAAGCCGCTCCACCTGGGTGGCGAGGTCGGGAGGACCCGTGTCCATCGTCCTCACGCGGCTCGCCAGGCAAGTGAGGATCTCTCGGGATCCTCGGAAACGGCTCGATCATGCGCGGAGGAGTCCAGCTCCTGATCTGCCGCCGCGGTGGGCGAAGCATCGTCTCGCAGCTGCACCGGGCCGACTTCGTAGGCCACCTCAGGAGCGAGCGTGCGGCCTATGAGGCAGCGATCGTGCGCAACGAGGGCCGCCGCCTCGTACTCACCATGGCGCGTGATGTCGCCGCCCAGCACAGTCGGGCTGACAACGATCCGCGCGAACCGAGCATCACCTGGGAAGCCCGTCACCGTGCCACTCGCGCTGACCGCCAGCGACCCCACCGGAAGCCCGGCGCGGCGCAGCACACCGGAGAGAGTCGCTATGTAGCAGGAGGAGACCGCGCTTACCAACAGCTCCTCAGGGCTCGCGCCGACGCCGCGACCACCCATTGACCCTGGACCGGAAAGCTCCAGCGTTAGGTCGTTGGTCTGGATCGCTCCCACGCCCTCTCTTCCGGTTCCCGACCAGCTCAGCTCCACATTGAAACTCAGGTCGCCCATGGTGTCATCTCCTTCTTGTCGTCTGTCCTCTATTAGCGTGCTCCGATGCCAGTGGTCTTACCTCCCGCAGCCGGGCAGCTGCCGGCCGCAGACTGCTTCGGCCGCTCGCGGTCGCAGCGGTCGTTCCGCCATCCTTCGGCTGATGGATCAAGTCGGCGACGGCGCGCAGCAGGGCATCGTCGGCGCGGCGAGCCCGCGAGATCCGGTTTCGCCCAGTCTGGTTGCTTGGTATGAGAGACACGATCGGCACTCACCCGAGGCCCAGCAGGCGGCGCCCTAGACGAGCGAGCGGCTTGTTCGCCGCACGACCCACCGGTCGCACCGTGCCGTCGCACGACCGCGTCGCCGCTCGCGCCGGGTATGTCACGGTTGGATCGAGCTGGCGTGCTGCAGCGATCGCGCGCAGGTGCCATTCGAGGACGCTCTGAGGGGGCGGATCGCCCCAGGTTCGTCCCTCGAGCACCCACCTGTCGTCCTCGTCGTCACGCAGGAGGAAAAGACCGGACTCGAAGTCCAGGCGAGCGAGACCGGGGCGACTCGGACTGTCGTGCAGCTTAGGGTGCAAGTGCGTATCGAGATTGAGCATTCTCGCCAGACGTGCGACGTCCCCATCGGTCATCCTCGTGATGAACGAGGCCGAGAACAGGATGCGTCGATCAACCCCTGCTGGCCGCACCGTCGAAGCTTGCGCGGAAGCAGCGGCCCGCCCCCAAGGATCGGTGCGTGCGACCGCGACCGCGTCAGCGCTCAGAGTCGTGCCAGCCGGGCTAACCGCCGAGGCAGGGGCCGCGATGTTCACGTCTTGCCCACGCCGTAGTAGCTGGCGTTGATCTCGATGTACTTCTGCCACTCGGGTGGGACTTGATCCTCCGGTGTGATCGCGTCAACGGGGCACGCCTCGACGC
>JADGPK010000071.1 GCA_017882445.1 Solirubrobacteraceae bacterium | reverse complement strand
CAGCGGGCTCACGAACGCGGCGCCCGCGACGCTGAGAATGATCAAGACGATGATGAGAAGCACAAGCAGGTCCATAAGAGTCCTCCTCCAGTTCGGATGTCCTGTGCGGTATTCTGCCAGCCTACCTGTCGGCTGCGTAATCGCCTCGCCCTTGGCAGTGTCTCTGCTGAAGACCGATCCGCCCAGCCCGTAGGAGGTGTCATTGGCCAGTCGCAGCGCCTCCTCTGCATTCTTGACCTTCATGATCGGCAGAGTGGGGCCGAAGGTCTCCTCCTGCATGATCTTCATCGAGTGGTCGACATCGACCAGCACAGTGGGCTCGAAGAAGTGCCCGGGTCCCTCGCCGCGGTGGCCACCGATGATCGCCCTGGCGCCCTTGGCCAGCGCATCGTTGACGTGGTCCACGACGATGTCCACCTGCGGCGGGAAGGTCATCGCCCCGACCTCGACGCTGCCCGGGCCCCCATCGGGCTTGCCCTGGCGCAGGGCGCGCACCTTGTCAGTGACCTTGGCGAGGAACTCGTCATAGACCGTTCTCAGCGAACCAATGCTCGGGACGGCGCGGCTGGGCAACATCAAGATTGGCCGTCCTAGCACGCGGACCCTAGGGCGACGCTCGTCGGTCCAGGTTGGCCGCGGCGACGTGCGTGCCGACAGCCTGTGGCCTGTCAGCACCCTTCCCCTCCTGCCCTATCCGTTGCACTCGTCGTTGCCGGTGGCGCCGTGCGGGTGGCTTCCTCGTGGAGGATGCGCCAGCCCTCGATGAACTGGGCGCGGGCCCGCGCGGGGAGACGCTCGAGGGTGCTCCGTAGCGGGGCGAGGGCCTGCTCGGCCCAGCTGCCGATGACCTCGCGGTAGTCGACATGCAGGCTGACGATGGTGCGCCTGCGGTCGGCGTCGTCCTCGGCGCGCTCGAGCAGGCCCGCGCGGCTCAGCTCGCCGACGATCGCACTCGTGGTCGATAGGCCCAGACCCAGCCGTTGCGCCAGCTCGCTCACGCTGAGCGGCGCGGCCGCCGCGACCGCGAGCAGTGCCGGCATGTGGCGTGGTCCAAGGGATCCGCGCGTGGCCGCGTCGCGCAGCTCCTGCGGCGGTGGGCTCGAGTGCTTGAGGCCGCGGAACGTCTCCCAGAGCAGCGAGGAGAGCTCGTCGAGATTTTCCTCGATCGTCGGGCCTCGGTCGGTCTGTTCCGCGGTGGGAGGCATGGTCGCTCGTTATGCTACTTTTGACATCGAAGTATTTGGATTACTAACTGTTCTTACCTGGAGTATATCGCGAAAGGAGGGCGACCATCAGCTCCATGGGACGTTCACAGGAGAAGCTGGGCATCGTCGCACGGGTCGCCCGATGGGCGGCGAGACACCGCCGGAGCGTTGTGATCGGCTGGCTTGTGCTGCTGATCGGTGCACTTGGAGCCTCGGGTGCGGTGGGAACCAAGTTCGCCAACAACTTCTCCCTGCCTGGGACGGAATCGCAGCGCGCTGCCGACCTGCTCAAGCGTGACTTCCCCGCTCAGGCCGGTGATTCCGACCAGATAGTCCTGGCCGCGCGCCAGGGGATCGTGACCGACACGGCTTTCCGCTCGCGCGTCGCGTCGATGCTGGCAGCGGTGGCGCGACTGCCGCACGTCACCGGCGTGGTCAGCCCGTACACGGCCAAGGGCGCCCGGGCGATCTCCCCCGATGGGAAGGTCGCGTTCGCGACGGTGACCTTCGACGAGCGCGCGAACGTGCTCCCGCCGTCGGCCACCGAACGGGTGATCAGAGTTGCCAAAGGCGCCAGCTCGCCGCAGCTGCAGGTGGCGCTCGGTGGTCAGGCGATCGAACAGGTGCAGAAGCCGTCGCTAGGCACGGCGACGGGTATCGGTCTGCTTGCAGCGATCATCGTGCTGCTCGTCACCTTCGGCTCGCTGGTCGCGATGGGCCTGCCGATCATCACTGCGCTGCTCGGGCTCGGGACCGGCATCGGCCTGGCTGGCCTCGCCTCGAGGCTCATCGGCATGCCGAGCTTCGCCACCGAGCTCGCGGCCATGATCGGCCTCGGCGTCGGGATCGACTACGCGTTGTTCATCGTCACCCGCTTTCGCGAGAACTACCTCGCCGACGGCGATGTCCAGAGCGCGATCGTCGGCGCGATGGACACCGCCGGGCGCGCCGTGCTGTTCGCCGGTGCGACGGTGATCATCGCGCTGTTGGGTCAGTTCGCCCTCGGCGTGGATTTCCTCTATGGCCTGGCCGTTGCCTCCGCGCTCGCTGTGCTGATGACGATGCTCGCCGCTATGAGCGTGTTGCCGGCGTTGCTCTCGCGCTTCGGTGAGCGCATCGGGCGACGCCGGGGCGGGCGACGCCGCGCCCGGCGGACGGCCGCTGCGAGCAACGCGCCAACCGGCTTCTGGGCTCGCTGGTCGGGCCTCATCGAGCGTCACCCGTGGGAGGGCGCGATCGCGGGCCTGGCGATAATGCTCACGCTCGCCTCACCCGCGCTCGCACTGCGCTTGGGCAACAGCGACGCGGGCAACAACCCCCCCGGTCAAACCACCCGTCAGGCCTACGACCTGCTTGCGAAGGGCTTCGGCCCAGGGTTCAACGGCCCGCTTCTCCTCGTCGCGAGCCTGCCTCGCCCAAACGACACGACGGTGCTCACGAGGGTGGCGAGCGCGCTGCGCGCGACCGGTGACGTGGCCTCCGTGTCGGCCGCTCGCGTGAGCCCGCGGGGTCTGACCGCTGTGTTCAACGTCTATCCGCGCTCGGCGCCGCAGGCGCTGGCGACCACCGAGCTCGTGAGCACCCTGCGCGAACGCACGCTGCCGCCTCTCGCATCCAGCACCGCCACGACGCTCCTCGTCGGTGGAACGAACGCCACCACGATCGACTTCACGCACGTTCTCTCCAGCAAGCTGCCGCTGTTCGTGGGCGTGGTCGTGCTCCTCTCCGCCCTGCTCCTGCTGGTGGTCTTCCGCTCTCTGGTGATCCCGCTGCAGGCCGCGGTCATGAACCTCCTCTCGATCGGCGCCTCGCTTGGGGTGGTCGTCGCGATCTTCCAGTGGGGCTGGCTCGGCAGCATCTTCAATGTGAAGGGCGCACCGATCCAAGCATTCATCCCGGTGATGCTGTTCGCGATCGTGTTCGGTCTCTCGATGGACTACGAGGTGTTCCTCGTCTCACGCATACACGAGGAGTGGACACGCACGCGCGACCCCCATCAGGCCGTCCGCCACGCCCTTGCCTCGACCGGGCGCGTGATAACCGCTGCGGCCACGATCATGATCTGCGTCTTTCTGTCGTTTGTCGTTGGAGGCGAACGAATTCTGGAGCTCTTCGGGCTCAGCCTCGCGAGCGCCGTGTTCCTCGACGCCTTCGTCGTCCGCAGCCTGCTGCTGCCTTCCGTGCTGCAACTCCTCGGAGGGCGCACATGGGCCTTGCCAGGCTGGCTGGAGCACCGGCTGCCCCACGTCGCCATCGACCGCGATCTGGGCACCTTCGAGCCGGCCCTGGAGGAGGCGTGACCAGCGTTGTGGTCGTCGGCGGCGGCTACGGCGGGATCGCCGTAGCGAAGGCCCTCGACGAGGTGGCCGATGTCGTGCTGGTCGATCCGAAAGACTCGTTTGAGCACAACGTCGCGGCTCTACGCGCGCTCGTCGACCCATCGTGGAGCTCGCGGATCCATTTCTCCTATGCGCGGCGAGCCGTCCAGGGAGGGAGGAAATCACCGACTCCGCCTTCAACGCCGCGTGAGCCACGAGCCTCACCGACGAGCTGGCGTTTCAGCACTACCACGATGGGACTTGGCTAACCGCTCCTGGCGCCGTAGAGTACGCGGGCCGGACAGACGCCGATGTTGTCTACTAGGAGGTCTTAGTAATGGCGGAGGGCAAGGGGAAGGTTGTGGTCAACCTCGCAACCGGCCACGAGGACGCCGAGCGCGTGACGGTGGCGTTCCTGGTCGCTGTGGCGGCTTTGGAACAGGGGCGCCCAGTGACGATGTTCACTACCAAGGAGGCCGTGCGCCTCGGCCTGCCGGGGTATGCGCAGGCGATAGAGGCGGCCGGGTCTCCACCTGTGGCGAAGCTGTTTGACCAGTTTGTGGAGGGCGGCGGCGAGCTTCTGCTGTGCCCGGTCTGTTTCAATGCGCGCGCCCTGGACGAGCAGGCGATCGTCTCAGGCGCACGTATCGGGGGGGCCACCCCTCTGTGGCAGTGGATCGGCGAGGAAGACGCCACCGTCTTCAGCTATTGAGCAGAGCAACCTGGCCCACCGGACCCACCCTACGTGAGGTGCGGCCCGAGAAGAAACCACTAAGCGGATGACGGGTCGGGTGGCGGCCTGTGCCTGACAGCACGGTCACCACTCGGGCGCGCCACCGCTTTGCGGGCCGAGCGAGCGTCGGAGCCAGGGCCGCGCTCACACTCGCTCCGGACGATTTTCAGTCGTCTCGTTGTCCGCTCGGCAGGCTTCCGCTTCGCCCGGCGAAAGGAGGCGTCTACCGAGCCTCAGCCGGCGCTGTCGAGATTCGTCCAAAGGGGGCATGTGGAGCTCGATCCTCCGCGCGCTCGCTTGAGTGCGAAAACAGCGGTCAACGACATCCCGACAGGTACCTTCGGACGGGCGCTCGGGGTGAACGCCGAGTCTACGGGTGGGCGAGGACCAGGAGGGCCCCGGCGTAACACCTCACAGACGCCTGCGGGCCCGCCGTGGCGGACTGAATGCGGCCCCGACGGATCGGGGCGGCATCGGCTTGCGGGCGTGTTTCAGGTGGGGATGCCGGGGGGTCCGAGGATCTCGAGCCCATACTCGGCAGCGACGGCCGCCATCTGCGCCGGGTCGGGCGGCGAGCTCGGCGGCGCAGGGATGGTGAGGGTCTGGGCGGGTTCCCCGGCGGCGCGCATGAAGTCCTCGAACCCGGCGGGCTCGGTGACGAGCAGGAAGCGGGCCTTCTCTGAGGAGACCTGGAACGTGTGCGGGATGTCCCGTGGGCCGTAGACGAACGATCCCACTGGGGCCTTGATGACCTCGCCGCCTACCCAGAAGGTGAGTTCGCCCTCCATCACGTAGAACCACTCGTCCTCGCGGCGATGGACGTGCAGCGGTGAGCCGGAGCCGAGCGGCGCGAGATGTTCAATCACGGCGACCTTTCCGTCGGTCGTCTTCGCAGACGACTTGATGGTGGCGAGAACGCCCATGAACCAGAGCGCCTCACCCTCGTTGCGCTTGAGGGCGATGGGGGCGATGGGGTTGCTGCTGATTGTGCTCATGTCAGTCCTCTCATTCTTTCGTGATACTGGGTGTTTCACGATGATGGCGGCAGCCTACGCCATTCGCGGGGGGATGTCAAGTTCGCGTTACGGCATGTATCATGAAGTGATGGCCCGTCCGTATCAGCTCAAGAAGCGTGCCGAGCGCCAGGACCAGACGCGCCAGCGGATCGTCGAGGCCGCGATCGAGTTGCACCAGACCATCGGCCCGACGGCCACGACCGTGACGGACGTGGCCGAGCGCGCGGGCGTGGGGAGGGTGACGGTCTACCGCCACTTCCCCAGCGAGCTCGCGCTCGCCCAGGCGTGCAGCGGCCAGTACTTCGAGCGCCACCCGGCCCCGGACAACGAGCGCTGGCTGGCGATCCCGGACGCGGACGACCGCCTGCGCGCCGCCCTCGAAGAGACCTACGCCTACCATCGCACAACCGAGGCGATGATGACCCACGTCCTCGCCGACGCGCGCGACCACGAGGTCATGACGCCATACCACGCCTACTGGCAGCAAGCCGTGGAGGTCCTTCTGGCCCCGTGGAAGGCACGCGGGCGCCGCCGCGCGCAACTTCGCGCCGGCATCGCGCTTGCTCTCAGCTTCGACACGTGGAGGACGCTCGTGCGCGATCAAGGGCTCACCGACGACCAGGCCATCGAGCTCGTGCAGCGCCTCTGCGCCGACGCCGAATGGCCGCACCGTATGTCAATGATGCGGCGCGCGAGCTAGCGGCGCGCATCCTTCTGGGACCGACGCAAGCTGCTGCTCTGCGCGACTTGCGAGCGTCCGCTGAGCTTCGCGCCCGACGCTTCGTCTGGATGAGGCTCGGTCGCCCGGCCTGATGCTCCGCAGACGCTCGCTTTCGCCGGGGCGAAGCAGGCGTATGGGTGTCGTAGGCGCGGGTAGCTCCGATTCGTCCGGTCCAGGCGTCTGTGGGCGAGTGTCCGAACACGTTCGCGTTGAGCAGAAAGCAGGTGCGGTGCAGACATGTGGCTATTGCTGCGACGAGGGCAGGACGCCGGCTCGCCCGCCATCCCGCTCTCCTTGTCGCTCACGCTCGCCTGACCAAGACCTTTTCTCCCGGTGCGAGGCACGCCACCGTGGCCATCGGATGGTTGTGGCGGAGGTGCAACACCGAACCGTCCGGCAGGCGCAGGTCGTTGCTGCAGTGCGAGTAGCCCTGTGCGTCAGGAGCGCAGTTCTCATCACTGGTCACGGTTGCCTTGACCGTCCCGCGCGGCATGGCACCGGCCAGCAGAACGGCGATCGTCTGCGTGTCGCTGGAGGCGGCGTCCGGCGCAGTCGTGAGCTGTACAACGCGGAGCCCCGCCGGAGCCGCCGATGCCCCGGCGCTCGGGGCCACGTGGGTCTGGGGGCGCGCCAGCAGGACCAACCCCGCGATGAGCACGCTGGCGACCAATGCTCCGAGCATCCAGGTCAGCGCCAGCCTGCGGCGCAGTTGTCGTCGGCTGTCATTACGGCTGGATCGCTGCGTCATGACGACATCCTCGTCGAGCCGTGGTATTCGCTGTCAGTCATCGGTGTTCTCCTTGTTGTGCGCTGCGGGTGATGACTCACCCGCGCGGGCATCGGCAGCACGGCCAGGTGGCGACTCGGGGACGTTCCGCTCGGGCTGCACTGCGAGGGTTTGGCGAAGCTGCTCATAGCGCTCGACGTCGATCTCGCCGCTCGCCAGACGACGATCGAGGATGTCGCGCGCGGACGTGGAGGATGCGTTAACGCGGCCCCCATCCTTGCTCGAGTCGCGCACCAGCCAGACGACTGCAGCAAGGACGAGCACGACAATGATGAGCATCCCCAGAATAGAGAAGATCCAACCGCCGACGGTCATGTGGCCGTTCCAATCCATCATGGCTATCCGCACGGTAAGGGTTCGTGATGGCGCAATCCTCCGTGCGACTCCGTATACCCCACGGGGGTAAACTACGCAGGGCCAAACCAGACGGGCGAAGCACGATTAGCCCATCCTCGACTGGCTGGCCATGCTCGGTCCGTAGTGCTCCGCATCGAGACCGTGGCGGCTTACCGATGGATGGCCAGACATGCGGAGTCAGGCTCTTGGAAACTCAGAACAGGAGTTGACCATGAAACACAAGCTCTTCGAGAGCAACGGCTCGATGAAGATGATGTGGGGTTGCGCAGCCGTGGTCGTACTGGCTGTGGTCGTGGCGCTCGCGACCAGTGCATACGCGCTGCTGTTCGTGATCCCGTGCATGATCATGATGGGCGCGATGATGTGGATGATGATGGGCGGCATGAGTGGTGGAACGCGCGGCGGTGAACAGAAGTAGCGAGCCGCGCGATGGCGCGAGTGGTGAGCGCGGATGGTTGGTGAACTCCTCAAGCTTGCCCGTGTCCCGCGCGGTGAAGTCCCGAAGCAGGTCTGGCGGCTGCCCTTTCAGATCACTGGCGTGGCTAAGCCTGGCGAGCGGTGGAATGACCGACGAGAACGGCTCCGGTGCACCTACAGTGCGGCTCCGCAAATCGACGCGGCCCCTAGCCCGCGCGTCCCTCTCTGCGCTGGCCGGGCTGCTGATCCTCGTGGCGGCGGGCTGCGGATCAGGCAGCACCCTGCCCCCCGGCCTCATCATCTCCGGTCCGGGACTGCAGTCCGGCCAGCCGCCCTGGTCGCCGGAATATGGTCATCTCGCCGAGCGTCTGCGGCTGCTCGGTCTTCCCACGGGCGGCAAGGAGACGTTCCACATCCATGCCCTCCTGCATATCTACGTTGAAGGGCTGCTCGTACCCATAGCCGGCAATGTCGGCGTGGACTCGTCCAAGAACCTTGAGTCGAGCCTGCACACGCACGATCGCACCGGCATCATCCACATGGAGGCCTCCCATCCATACGCCTTCACGCTCGGCGACTTCTTCTCCGTGTGGGGCGTAAAGTTCGGCCCAGCGCAGCTCGGCGGGCTGAGCGGATACGGCGGTGATCACCTGCACTTCTACGTCAACGGCAAGCCCCTGACCAATCCGGCCGCGCATGTGCTGCACAACAACGACAGCATCGTGATCGGCTACGGCGCGGACAGCAGCTTCCCGCACGCCCCGTCCACCTTCCTGCTCACGGAGGTCGAGGGGAAGGGCGGGACGGCACTGAGTTGCTCTAGTGCTCCCGCCGGATCCAAAGCACGCGCTTGCCTGGCTCCGGAGGCGAAAGGCACCCGTCACCGGGGCAGCACGAGCCGACGCGCGGCTGGCCGACGTCCGCCGCGCCATACGGGCTCCCTCTGAAGCATCGCGAGCCGCTCAAGCGCAAGAGGGATGAGCATGGCGCGTTCTACCCGGACCAGCCTGGCGCGGCTTGATTTCGTGCTGCCCAGACGAAGCGCTAGATGCCCGCGTGAGCGGCGGGCCCCGGAGTTACTGCCCGAACGCTTCGACGGCCTGCCCAAGGACGTGCTTGAAGCCTGCTTCGGCGGCGGAACGCCCGAACACGCCGGGCTGACGCTCACCACGACGCCGACAAACCAGGAAGCGCTCGAGGTCAACTCGGTCCGTCTAGCTCCCCGCCACAAGCCCCCCGGAGCTCGCCGCGACCAACTGAGCAACCTCCTCAGGGTCTGGCACCTCGCCGAGAAGTAGTT
>JADGPK010000070.1 GCA_017882445.1 Solirubrobacteraceae bacterium | reverse complement strand
TACCGTGGAGCTTCATCCGGTGTCCTCCTTGGGTTGAGTGGCTTCGACACCTCTCAGCCTCCAAGGAGGCCCGGATGAACAACGTCCTCAGGTTCTACACCTAGTGTCCGGACGGCCGGGCGCCTGGCACTCCGGCGGTCCGCCGCCGGTGGTCGAGCCACAGCGCGGCGACGGCGACCCCTCCGACGGTGCGCCGCATGGCGCGCGCGCGTGCGTCGGCGCGGCTCTCGCGCCGCGAACTGCGGCTCTGCACCTCGTTGAACTGGACCGTGAGCTCGCGGTTCGCCAGGTCGCGTGCGATGGTGCGCGCCTGCTCGGGTACGGAGTTGACCGCCATCAGGCCCTCGAGCACGACCCTGGCCGCCTGCTGCTCGGACAGCGTCTCCTGCCCGAGGTCGAAGATGATGTCGCGGAATGCGTCCTCGAACACCTCGGTGATGGACAGCTCGGGCGCGAGGTAGCGCACCGAGCCCTCGATATTGGCGAACGACTTGCCCAGGAGCCCGACCATCGGAGTGGTTTGGATCCCGCGCCGGCTCGCGAAGCGCAGTACGCGGTTGATCGTCGATCCGAAGTTGAACTTCTCCAGTGACGCGTTGGCCACGGTCGGGACGAAGCCGCACATGTCGTTCACGAAGCCGGGGATGTTGGCCCATGATGTTGCTCGGCCGAGCTCGACCCACGCCTTCGCCAGGCCTGCGCCGTCGTTCTCGGCCAGGTGGAGGATGACCATGGCGACAGCCATGCTCGTCGGTCGGTCCAGACGACCCACCATGCCCCAGTCGATGATGTAGGCCTTGCCGCCCGGCTCCACGAAGATGTTCCCCGGGTGGGGGTCCGCGTGGAAGACGCGCTCGGTGAAGTAGCCCTCGTACATGAAGGTGAGCAGCTCGCGGCCGATCTCCTCGCGCTCCTTGCGCTTGAACTCGGCGCGGTTCACCGCTCGGATCGTCGTGCCGGGGGCCATCGTCTGGACGAGGACCTTCTCGGTGGCGAACACCACCTCCGGAACCGCGAGCTTCTTGAAGTCGCGGACGGCGTGGCGCGCGGCGTCCATGTTTTTCGCCTCGACCCGGAAGTCCAGCTCCGCTCGCATGGCATCGAAGATCAGTTCGAGGATGGCGCCGATGTCCATGACGTCGTTGAAGTCCGGCGCGCGCTTGGCGACGATCTTGGCCGCCCGGCGCGTCAGGGCCATGTCGTCGAGCATGACGGGCACGATGCCCGGTCGCTGGACCTTGATGACCGCTGGCTCGCCGGTCGCCAGCGTCACGCGGTACACCTGCGCCAGGGAGGCGGCGCCGAGCACGTGGTAGTCGATGCTCTTGAAGTACTTGCGCCACTTGCGGCCCAGCTCGGCTTCGAGCACAGGCTCGAACAACTCGAACTTCGCCACAGACACGTGGTCGTGGAGCTTCTCGAACTCCTTGATCATCGCGTCCGAGACGAGGTCGGGCCGGGTCGAGAGCATCTGCCCGACCTTGATGTAGAACGGCCCCAGCTGCTCGAGCGCGTGCCGGACCATCAGCGCGCGCTGGCGCTCACGGTCGACGAAGTCATCACCTGAGCGCTCACGGCGGATGCCGACCGAGTACGCGGCCTCGCTGAGGAAGACGCGCCCCAGCACACTGCTGACGTGGGTCAGGCGGGCGCTGCGACTCATGGGTCCGGGCCGTCCCCGCGCTCGCGCGCCTCGCGCAGCGCCATGCTCGCCTCGAACTGTGAATGCTTCGCGGCTCGGCGCGCCACGCGCGTGGCGACCGTCTCGACGTGGTCCTCCAGCACGAAGGTCAGCGCAGGCTTCATGAGACGGTGGAGGCGGTGCCGGCAGACGAACGACCCGCGGTAGCCGAGCACCGTCACGTCCTCCGCGCCCGGGGCCAGCACGAAGATGCCCTGGTAGTGCGCATCTAGCGTCGGGATCTCGCTCGAGAAGAGCAGGTGCTTGCCCGCCTTGCGTTCCAGGATCCGCGCGTCGCCGTCGACGTTCCACTGCAGGCGCCCCCAGACCATCCGGCCTTGCCAGATCGCCCGGTCCGGCTCACGCGGGTGGGGTTCGACCGAGACGACCTCCGGCGCGCGCGCGAGGAGCTGATCGAGCGTCGAGATCTCCTCCCAGACGGCGCTCACCGGCGCGTCGACGCGAAGCGTGATCTCGTACTCCGCCGTGAGGGGTTCGGACATCGCGACTCGCTCGTTCAGCCTCAGCTCGGCCCGATGCGCGACGAGTCTCTGTTGCGCCGAGGCCGCCGGCGCCGGGCTCGAGGCATGCCGCCGTCTCGCCGCGATCCGCCGGTGTCGGCCAGGTCGTCGGTGTCCCAGTCGAGCGCGTTGCGCACGGTTCCGCGCAGGAGACTCGACAGCGTGTCCGGCGGTTCGCCGGCCCGAGTGCCCACGGTCCCGCCCGTCACCACGCGACCGAGCACTGCGTAGGTGCAGTCCCTACCGCTCTCACGGTCCTCGGCGCGGAAGCGCCGCCCCGCTCGCACGTCCTCGCGCAGCTCGGAGATCGACACGACGCGGCGCTCGTCGAGGTCGAACAACTCGTCGTCCCGCTCTCGCCGAAGGACGCGCGGGGACCCACCTCCGGGATGGCGGCGCTTCCTGCTCACCCGCTCGCCTTCCCCGGCGCAGCCGCGCCGCCCGGCTCGCCCTGACCCTCGGCCAGCCGGTTCACCCTCTTCGTCATCTCGGCTAGGGCTGCGCTCAGCTCCTCGACCTCGCGCCGGTCGGCGTCCGCCTCACCGCCGCCGTCGGCAACGGTGTGCCGCACGGCGTCGCGCGCATGGCCCTCCGCCTCACGGGCCCTGGCTGTGAGGTCGTCGACGAACCCCTTCGCGTCATCGGACAGATTCCCCAGCAACCTCGAGACGGGACTGCGGCGACGTCTGGCCATGTGGCCCTCTCCTCCCGAGCGCTAACCACTCGATCCTTCGAACACGAACACCCTACACTGTGTCCGGGCACACTGTCTAGTCGTCGGCGTGCCACCGCGTCGATGAAGCGACTCGGCGAGGGCGTGGTCCAAAGGGCCGGTCGGTCGCATAGACCGAGTCGACACCTCACCGCGCATACGGTGGCCGCAGGCTAATGTGCGCGCGCCCTTACGCCGATATGGGCGGCGTGTCTGTGGGCAACCGTGACCTTGCGTCGTCCGTGCACGCGGACGCGGGCATCGGCGCGAGCTTCGAGACGAGGCTGATGGCGCAGTCCTTCGATCGGTCAGGCCGCCGCCCGAGCCGAGCTGGAACGCTGCTCCGGCTCCCAGTTTGACGCGGTGGTGGTCGATGCCCTGCTCAAAGTTCTGCAGCGGGATTCAGAGCGCGTCGGAACAGCGCCCAAGGGTCGTGGTGCGCCCACACCCCGGTTGTTCGCTTCTGCCGCGGCCCCGTAGCGGTTGGACGCTCGCTCAGAGCACGACGGCCCTGTATCCTGCCCACACAGGAGCGGTCGTGCGACGGATGGCGCCGGCCGCGCGATTCAAGGGTTAGGAGGGCCGCTGTGATGCGCGCACCTGGTCGGATGGGACTCGTGGGGTTGGTTTCGGGCGTGGTAGCGCTGAACGCCAGCGCGGCACTCGCGAGCTCCTATGACACGCCGCGATGGTGGCCCAAGTACCAGGCGCTGTTGATGCGCAGCTCGCCGCTGACGTCGACACCCGCGCTGGAAGTCGGCCCGAACGTCGACGCGAGCAACGAGGTTGGGCCGCAGAGCGAGACCTCGATCACCGTCAACCCGGGCAACCCCAGCGAGGTGGTAGGCGGCTCGAACGAGATCTTTCGCCTGCCGATGCGCGCCTACTTCTCCCGGAACGGCGGCAAGAGCTTCGGCGCGGTGGACCTGCCGCTGCCGCCGCCCGTGACGACGAACGGGACAGATTTCGGCTCCGATCCAGGAGTCGCATTCGACACCCGCGGCAACGTCTATTACTCCTACATCGTCGTCTTCTTCAACCGCACCTTCGGCTCGATCCAGGGGACCGAGATGGCGGTCGCGAAGTCCTCCGACGGCGGCGCGACGTGGCCGCAGGTGACCTTCTTCAACTTCAACAGCGGCAGCGGCAAGTTCAACGACAAGCCGATGATCGCCGTCGACGCCAATCCGGCCAGCCCGTTCCGCGACTCCGTCTACGTCGCCTGGGACAATGCCTCCAACCGGGAAGGCAAGTCGGCCTCGAACAACGCGCTGCTGTTCTCGCGCTCGACCGACGGCGGCGCGAGCTTCAGCCGGCCGATCGCCGTCAACTCGCTCACCGGTGGGCCGAGCTCGGTGATCGGCGCCGACCCCTTCGTCGGCCCGAACGGCGAGCTCTACGTCGCCTGGCACGACGTGCAGAACGGTCGCCTGCTGGTCGCCCGCTCGCTCGACGGCGGCGCGAGCTTCGGCCAGCCGATCACGATCGCGCCGACCGTGATCCCCTTCGAAGCCAGGATCGCCCCCCAGGCGAGCCGAGGCGCGCTGCTGTATCCCGCGTGCGACACCGACCGCAGCGGCGGAGCGCACCGTGGCACGCTCTATTGCTCGTGGATGGACGAGACGGCGAGCAACGGCACAGACATCCTCCTGGCGCGCTCCACCGATGGCGCCCAGCACTGGAGCGCCCCGCTGCGCGTCAACGACGACCCGACGGGCGTGGTCAAGGACCAGTTCAACCAGTGGCTGTCGGTCGACCCCGTCTCGGGCGCGGTCGATGTCAGCTGGAACGACGCCCGCAACGACCCGGCCGACACCAGGACCGACATCTACGCGAGCGCTTCGACCAACGGCGGGCTGTCGTTCGCCGCCAACGTCAAGGTCACGACCGCCGTCAGCGACGAGAGCGCCGCGAACCCGTTCGCCGACGCCGGAAACCAGTACGGCGACTACGAGGGGATCGTCGCCTACGGCGGCGTTGCGCATCCGATCTGGACGGACGGACGACTCGACGGCGTCATTGATCCCGCGACCGGTCAGAGGATCGGCGAGGAGGCGTTCAGCGCCACGGTTTCGAGCAAGTAGCGGGCGGGGGAGGGACAGCCCGCCCGCTGGATCGTCCGCGAAACCGGCAGTGCGGGGTCTGTTGCGCCAGGTCGTCGCGTCGACGACTGCGACGCTCTGGATGCTGTGGTTGGACCTTGATCGCTGACGGCTGACACGCCCGAGACGACTCAGCGCTCGAGCGGGATAGTGTGGTGGGTGCGATGCAGCGGAGGCGGACGTCAATTCTTGCCGTCACCTTGGCGCTCGGCGCGGTTCCGGCCCCAGCGCTCGCGCTCCGCCGTGCTGCCCACGTGCGTCCGCGCGCCTTTGCTTCGTGCACACGCCTTGTCGGCTACGCGCGGACTCACTTCGCCGTCACCCACGGCATGCCCGAGACCTCGCCGCGACCGCTGTCCGAACCGTTGATCGCGGCGCCGTCCCCATCGGGCAGCGCGAGCCCCCAGACGGCGGCGCCCGTCGGAAACGCGGGCACCACCGTCAGCAGAACCTCCTTCTCCACGACCAACAACCAGGAGCCGGGGATCGAAGAGCCGGACGTCGTCAAGACCGACGGGTCGACCATCTTCGCCGTCGAGCAGGGCACTCTGTACGCGGTCCTCGCCGGCGGCCCGGCTCTCCACCTGGCCGGCTCGCTTCCGCTCGGCAGCACCGGCTACGGGGCACAGCTGCTGCTGCGCGGCAGCCGCCTGCTGGTGATCTCCGGCAGTCAGGCGCTGCCGATCGGCGTCGGCGTCGGCGTCGCTGTACCCGCGCTCCCGGCCGCTGTCAGCGGCCAATCGTCTGCGCTCTCCGGCGTCGCCCCCGCTGCGCTCGCTCCGTCAACGTCGCCCATCGCCTCCCCTCCGTCGATCGCGCCCTCCCCCTACTACTACGCCGCCACCACCACGATCACCGAAGTCGACGTCCATGATCCTGCCGCCATGAAGGTCGCGCGCACGATGACCGTAGAAGGCACGTTCGTGGACGCCCGCCAGAACGGCGCGACCGCGCGGCTGGTGATCTCCTCGGCGCCCCGCGCGATCGCCACCCCGGCGCTGCGCGCACGCGCGTCGGGATGGGTCCCCGCTCGACGCTTCCACAGTTTCATCACGGGCCACCGCTACGCGCGCCTCCTCGCAGCCTGCTCCGCCGTGCGCCGGCCCGCGCAGTTCTCGGGCGTGGGCATGCTGTCGATTCTCACGATCAACCTCGACCGCGGGCTGTACGCGACCGACAGCACCGCGCTGATGGCCGACGCGCAGGTCGTCTACGGGTCAAGCAGCAGCCTGTACGTGGCAACACAGAGCTGGATCAACCCGCTGACGCCGGCGAGGAAGGTGCCGAGCTCCCCGGAAACCGTGATCGATCAGTTCGACGCCACCAACCCCGAACACACCACGCTGGTCGCCTCCGGGGAGGTCCCGGGCTACCTGCTGAACCAGTTCTCATTGTCCGAGTACAAGGGCTACCTGCGGGTGGCTAGCACGAGCCGCCCGATCTGGTGGAACGCGACGCAGCCGCCGCCCAGCCAGAGCTACGTGACGGTGCTCGCCGATCACGGCGGCGTGCTGGCAGCGGTCGGGCAGGTCTCGGGCGTGGGCGCAGGCCAGCAGATCTACTCCGTGCGCTTCATCGGCGACGCCGGCTACGTGGTCACGTTCAAGCGCGTCGACCCGCTCTACACGATCGACCTGAGCTCACCCACATCGCCGCGCGTCGCCGGGCAGCTGGAGCTCGAGGGGTACTCGGCCTACCTGCATCCCGTCGCCGAAGGACTGCTGCTCGGAATCGGGCAGGAAGTGGGTCCGGAAAACGAGCCGTCAGGCGCGCAGATCGAGCTGTTCGATGTCTCAAACCCCGCCGCGCCACGACTGCAGGCGCGCGCGACGCTCGGCAGCGGCTCCTCATCGCAGGTGCAGTACGACCATCACGCGTTCCTGTTCTGGCCCCCCACCGCGCTCGCCGTGCTGCCCCTCTCGATCTACCCAACGACCCCCGTCTCTGTGCCGCCCACGCCACAGCCGCTGCCCGCCGCCGGCTCCAGCGGCGGCCAGGCTTCGACGGTGGAATCCACCGGCGGGTTCGTCGGAGCGATCGGCTTTCGCGTCGCTCAATCCGGCATCACAGAGGTCGGGCGGATCGCCCACGACCCGGTCAATGGCGCAAGCCCGCAGATCGATCGCTCGCTCGTGATCGGCCAGCGGCTGTTCACCGTCTCGAGCGAGGGGGTGATGGCCTCGAGCCTCGCCACGCTCGCGCGCCAGACCTTCGTGACGTTCCCCTCGCCGGCGCCCGCGGGGGGCGGAACCTCCTCCTCGCCGCCCGGCGCGCCGTCCGGCTGACCCGATCCTGTCTCCCGATAGGCAGCTCGTTGGCCTCACGAGGCCTGCGGAGGCTTCTCAAGCCAGCCGTTTGCAGTACACGCTCTACGCCGCGCCCGTATCGTGCCTGGCGTGCGATCTGCACGCCAGGCGCCTCAGGCTCTCAGCAGGCCGGCAGGCGTGCGGCGCCGCAGCGGATGAACCGAACGGTGATCAGCCGACCATGATGGGCGGCGAGTAGCGTCCTGCCGATTTTGCTCAGGTGGACCACGAGCGAGTGGCCACCACGGCGACGGATCGTGAACCTCCCGGTGCCGAGCGTCACCGCCTTGGCGCGGGCACTGGCCGCAGACGACAACGATGCTCGGCCGGAGGTGATGGCGACGGTGACGGTACATGGGACCGACGCGCACGAGATCACCACCGTCACGGTGCTACCCGTGCTCGTGGCCGTGCCAGCGATCGTGGCTGCCACGGCGTCCGCCGCGGTGAATGGCTGGGCGTAGACGGAGCCATTGCTCGTCCAGGCCGCCCAGCCCTGAGCGCGATCGGGCCGCCCGAACCACCGAGTAGGTACGTGGCATACACGCCGCCAGCTCCGTCCTGGGACACGGAGGGGTCGAGCTCGCCGGTCAACGCGACCGTCACCTGGGGCGTATCGAACCCGTCGGTCGCCGGGTCGAAGTGGTGACAGACCGTACGGCGAGTGAGCTCGTTGTACTCGAGAACTCCGAAACCACTTGGACCGCCATCCACCGCCGGAGGCTCGACGTTCGAAGCGCTGTGTTGATCGCGTGACCAGGCGTGTCCCAGGCCGCCGCTCGCCGTGCAGCGGCGAGTCGTGATGATTGCTAGGCACCCCGAGCGGGTTGCTGTGCGTCGCCTCACGTCTCACGGCGTGCGAGACTCCATCAATGGGTACACCGTTCTCCGACCCTCCCGACCAGCTCGGGTGCGTGGTGCCCGACCTGCAGGTCTCGATCTCGGAGTGGGCTGCGAAGGGCGTGGGGCCGTTCCTGACGATGCGCAAGGTCACCCTGGGCGGCTACCGCTACGAGGGTCGTTCGTCGAAGCCGAAGGTCGATGTCGCCTTCGGTCAGCAAGGTGACCTGCAAATCGAGCTGATTCAGCCGGTGAACGACGAGCCGTCGGCCTACCGGGACTTTCTCGCAGCGGGGGGCGATGGCACCCATCACCACGGCTGGTTCTGCAATGACTATGCGGCCGAGATCGGTGCGGCCGAACGCACGGGCCGCGCCGAGCTGCAGCGAGGCAACTGGGGCGCGTTGCACTTCGTCTACTACCACCCGCTCGGTCACGACGAGATGATCGGCGAGCTCATCGAGATGAGCGATCTGAGCCGCGGCCTCTTCGCACTTATCCGCCGCGAGGCCGAGCAATGGGACGGCAGGCGGCCCTCGCAGAGCCTGCTGGGCGCCGCCGACTGGGGCCTCCGCTGGGCCGCCGTCAAAGTGCAGGTCGGCACGCTCCTCGGGCGATCCTGACCGGCGTCCCCACCAGCCCGCGAATGACGTCTCGGCGCGCCGCTCGTGTTCGGCCGCGAGTCGAAGGAAGGTCATCTGGTTTCAGACAATTAGGATCGCCGCTGCGCCCAGCCAGAACATCGGTGTCGTCTACGCGGCGCGGTCAGCGTAACGCCGAACGGCACACCAGCCGTGCCCGCCCACAGGCCGCGTAGCTTCGACACGCCGGAACAGCGCGTCGTCGGACCCGACGGCCAACGATCGGGTCGAAGCGGTAATCAGCGGTGACGCCCCACCTG
>JADGPK010000028.1 GCA_017882445.1 Solirubrobacteraceae bacterium | reverse complement strand
CTCGAGTTTTACAATCACCGCCGACCACACGGCGCTCTCGGCCGCCACCCGCCCGTCAGCCGCTTAGGCGGGAACAACCTCCTCGGGTCTTACAACTAGGCAGGCAGGCATCCCGCCCACGGGTCCGCCTGTGCGCGCCCACGCAAAGCGCCCCCGCCGCCTGGCGGGGGCCCCGAGCGAGGGAGGTGAGAGACGGCCGCTAGTGAGATCCGGCGCCGACCTTGACCTTCGTTCCGGTTCCGTCGGTCTGCTCGACCTGCTTGCTCAGCTCACTGATCGACTCGTGCAGGCTTCGCACCGACTTGTTGAGCTTCTTGCTGCGCTTCTTGCTCTTTTTCTTCTTGCCGTTCTTCAAACCGTCCGTCATCGCGTGACGGAGGTCGTCCTCGACGTCGCGCGCGCGGTCGGTGAGGTCGTCGACGAAGTCCTTCGTGTCATCGACGATGTCCTCGAGCAGCTTGCTCAAAGAGTTCCGCCGCTTCTTGCGCTTAGCCATGTCTGACCCTCCTCATGTGACGCTTGACCGGATCGCGCGATCCTACCAACTGTCCTGACAGACTGTCAAGTCATGCTGTCCGGACATTATGTGCGGCTCGTGCGAAGCTCGAGACGACGTTGGGAGATCGCGGGAACGTACGGCGAACACGCGGCCGTTCCGGCCGGCCAGAACTGGCTACGTACGGTGCGTCGGCGCGTAGAGCGTGTTCCAGACGATCGCCGTGTAGGCGTCGATCTGGCGCTGCAGCTCCGCGTCATCGACGTCGCGCATCATCACGTGGAAGCCACGCTCGGCCATCCACAACAGCCAGACGGCCACGTCGGCGGCCGGAAGCGACGGATCGACGAACCCGGCCTTCTGGCCGGCGATCACGTGTTTGCACAGCGAGGCGACGTTCGACGCCATGAACGCGTCGGTGAGCTCGTGCACCGTCGGGTCGTACGCGGCGGCGTGGAAGCTCGCGGCCATCAGGGCGATGTGGGGACGGTAGGCATTGACGGCGCTCTCGATCGCCGTGCGGAGGTCCTCACGCGTCGACTGCGGGCCCATCTCCCACCAGCCCGACACGCCAGCTGCGACCTCGGCGGCGATGTCCGCGAACCAGGCACTCAGCATGTCTCCCTTGTCGGCGAAGTAGACGTAGAAGGTCGTGCGAGAGATGTGCGCCTCCGCCACGATGCGCTCCACGCTGATCTCGGTGAAGCTCTCGCCCTCGTCGATCAGGCGCTCGACCACCTCGAGCAGCTGATTGCGCAACTCGTCCCGGCGCGCCGCCCGGCTGTTCTGCGCCTTGCGAGTTACAGACGGCATGTCCGGACATTGTAACCGGCCTCCGACGATCACTAGAACGACCGCCCGCGCGTCGAGGGCGATCAATGCGCCGGCGTGTGTCCAGACGCGATCAAGACCGCGCCGTCGAACACGATCTGATCGCCCTCACGCCGAGAAGCGTTCGCGGCGGCGCTCAGCGCGCGCTCCGCTATTTCCTCGCGGACGTGCGGCTCCATGCCGGCCAACGCGATCGCGAGCGGACCGGCCAGCTTCTGCACGCGCTCCCACCACGCCTGCACGGAAGCCGCGTGCATCGGGGTTCGCACGGCGTGTGCCTGAACGTCCACCAGGCCGCCGTCCTGCAGCACGGACTCGAGGAGTGCTGGATCGTCGAGCGAAAACGGTCCGCGAACGGCGGGCGGCGGGAAGGGCACCCCGAACTGCTCGCCGACCGCGTCCAGGACCAACCCGAGCCACGGGTTCATGTCGCGAGGGCCCCAGGTCATCGCCGCGTAGCGACCGCCGGGCCGCAGCACGCGAGCGGCCTCGCGCACCGTCGCGACGGGGTCCTCGACGAACATCAGGCCGTGCCGAATGATCACGGCGTCAAAGTGCCCATCCTCGGCCGCGATCGCACTCTGGTCAAAGACGGCAGTGCTGACCTGCGGGTGGGCGCTCGCTCGCCGGTCGGCCACTGCGACCATCTCGCCGGCAACGTCCGACAGCACAACCGTTCCGCTCGGCCCCACGCGCTCGGCCGCGGCGAGCCCGGCGCCTCCAGGGCCGGCGGCGAGCTCGAGCACCGCGTCGCCCTCGCCGATCTCGGCGGCGTCGAGCAGCGACTCGGTGGCGAGCGCAAGGTGCTCATCGACGAACTGGGCGCTCGCCTCCCACCCGGGCGCGACGCTGTTCCACATGTCAGACAACCCGACGCATCCTCTCAGCTGGTACGGCGCCACCATACCGGCACCGGCGAGCGAGGATCGCTCGCGCGGCTATCGACGCGCCGTCGCACCGACGAGAGCCACCATCAGCGCGGCGACGGCGTCGTCGTCGAGCCCCTGCTCGCGCACGAGCGACTTCCAGGTGGAGAACGCGATGGCGTGGCCGACGACGGCCTGCGTGCGCAGCTTGGCGGCCCCGCGAAGCTTCCGGCCGGCCATCAGCATGTCCTGCGCAGCGGCGAGGTAGGCGCGAAAAGCGGCAAAGCGCTCGCGGATGATCGCCACGGTGGCCTCGTCGCGAAACAGGTTCTCGAGCATCGCCTCCGTCCGCCCGTAGAAAGCGTATAGCTGGGCCAGCGCCATCGCCAGACGCTCGTCGGGGTCCTCGACGGTCGACCAGGCGACGACGTCCGGCGGCGGATTGAAGGACGCCCAGTGGGCGCTGCACGCGTCGAACAGCGCCGCCTCGTCGGGGAAATGGCGATACAGCGTCGAGCGACGAACGCCCGCGTGCGCCGCCACGGCGCTCATCGACGTCCGCGAGGGCCCAAGCGTCCCGTGCAGCTCAACAGCGCTCTCGGTTATGCGCCTGCGGGTCTGTCGCTGGGACTCCGCGCGGCGCTTCATGCGATATGGGCGAGGTTGATCGGTCATGACCGTCTGCTCAATATTGACACGCGCTTCGGCGCGTGTATAGTTCGCGCGACATCACTGTCCAATGAAATGAGGGAGCAATGCAGTCCACGTCTACCCGCGTAGTCGGACCGGAAGATGGCAAGGCAGGGTTCCTCGGCAGTATCGGGGTGCGCTTCATGCTCGATGGCGATCTGAGCGACGGCGGCTTCTCCCTCGTCGAACACCCTATGTCCGCGCGCGCGCTCGCGGCGCCGATGCATCGCCACGCACGCGAGGATGAGTACAGCTACGTGCTGGAGGGCCGCATGGGAGCGCTCCTCGGGGACGACGTGCTCGAGGCCGGGCCGGGCGACCTCGTGCTCAAGCCCCGCGGAGAGTGGCACACGTTCTGGAACGCCGGCGACGACCCGTGCCGAATCCTCGAGATCATCGCGCCGGCCGGCTTCGAGCGTTTCTTCGCCGAGCTCGTCGACCTCGGTGGCGTGGCCCAGACGGACGCCGCGATCCTCGGCGAGCTGTGCGAGCGCTACGCCCTCGAGATGGACCCGTCGAGCGTCCCCGGCCTGATCGAGCGGTTCGGCGTGCGCTTCCCCGCGGAGCCGCTCACGCGCTGAGACCTGGTGAAGAGTTCGCTACGGACCCTGAGCAGGCGGCGCGCTGGCTCGTGCACGTCCCGA
This sequence comes from Solirubrobacteraceae bacterium, assembly GCA_017882445.1. GTDB lineage: Bacteria > Actinomycetota > Thermoleophilia > Solirubrobacterales > Solirubrobacteraceae > Palsa-744. Next base: position 26,529 of record JADGPK010000028.1, on the reverse strand, counting down.
TGGGACGTTTCGCCCGCGCCGAGGAGATCGCCCAGGGAGCGCTCTTCCTCGCCAGCGATGACTCGAGCTACGTGACGGCCTCAACCTTTCTGATCGATGGGGGCCTCAGCGGCGCGTACACGACGCCGCTCGACTAGTGACCGCTGACGCCGCTCGAGACGTTGATGATCGATCCCGTGATGCCGCTGCCACGATTCGAGGCTATGAACACGGCGGTGTCGGCGAGCTCTTGCAGCGTTGGACCTCGGTGGAGCATTGACAGGGTGGCCATGACGTCTGAGTGAAAGACGCCGGCGGTCCACAGGCCCACGACACGAACGCCTCGCGGGCCCACTTCGGCGGCGAGGTAGTGCATGAAGGACTCGATCGCCGCGTCCGCCGGCCCCGTGCCCCCCCATGCTGAACTGGGGCGAGGGCTTGAGCACCGCGCCAGACCCGCTCGTGACCATCAGGATGACGCCGGAGCCCTGCCGGACCATCTGTCGTGCAGCGGCACGGGCGGTGATGAAGTTCGAACGCGCGCCCGTCTGGATCGGCTGCAGGAAATCCTCGACGTCCATCTCGAGCAGGGGCGTCCCCTGCACGTCGCCTCGGGAGATCAGATTGAACGAGACGTCAACGCTTCCCGCCTGCTCCACGACGGCCTGCAGATGGCCGTCGACGGCCCGTTCGTCCAGGGCGTCCAGCACGGCGCAGTGCGCGGTCCCGCCCTCGGCGGTGATCTCGGAGGCGACTGCCTGCAGGCTGTCCCGCGTCCGGCCGGCCAGGAACACGGTCGCCCCCTCGCGGGCGAAGGCACTGGCGACGCCAGCGCCGAGACCGCCAGCGCCGCCATAGATGATCGCGTTCTTTCCATCCAACAGTGTGCTCACACCCGTTCGTTTTACACGCTCCGCAAGCCGAAGGAACCGTCCAACGTCCAACTCGGCAGCTATGGATCGTCCAGACGCGCCTTGCGGCCGATAGGGACGAACCATGGCCCGAGACGACGGAATCGAGGATACGGGCACTCGAGGCGCGGAGGTCACCTCAGCGTGGCGGCGTGATCACGCGGGCTCCGGGCTGACGTCACGCCTGATCCTCGCCTACGTGGAGCGCGAAGCCGGCGGGCAAGCCGTCCAGCGCATGCTCGGCCGGGCCGGTCTCTCCGGTGCCGAGAAACGCCTGCGCAACGAGAACCACTGGTTCTCGTATGAGACGAAGCTGGCGCTGTGGAGCGCCGCGGAAGCAGTGCTCGAGGACCCCGACGTCGCCGAGCATGTGGGCGCGACTGCGCTTGACCTTTCTGTTGCGATGGGCCTCAAGCGCACGTTGCGCGCCCTCGGTACGCCCGGTCTCGTCTATGGCAATGTCGTGCGCGCCAACGCCAAGTTCAACTGGGCGCACCGGCTGGATGTGGTCGACAGGGACGCCGCGCACATCCGCATGCGCTACACGGACGTCTCCGGTGTCGGCTATCACCGCTACGACTGCGATTACACGAAGGGATTGCTGGCGACTGTCCCCCAGCTGTTCGGCCTGCCGCCGGCGCGCGTCGCGCACCAGGTCTGTGGGGCCCGCGGCGGTGAGTGCTGTGAATTCGACGTCCGCTGGAGCACCGGTACACACGGCCTCACGCGCGCCGCGTTCGCGCTCGCGGCGGGTTCGGCGGCGCTCGCGACCGCCGGCGCTCTGACGGAGCCGGTGCTCGTGCCCGTGGCGGCCGGCGTTCTGGTGGCCGGGGAGTTCGGCGTCGCCGTGCGGGCAATGCGATTCATGCAGCGACGGCTGCGCGTGCTCGATCTGCGCGTACGCGAGCAGGACGACGCGGCCGAACGCCTACTGTCCTCGCTCGAGGATCTGTCCTCGGATCTGCGCCTGGACGAGGTGCTGGACAAGATCACCGCGAAGGCACAGACCGCGGTGGGCGGCAAGGAGTTCGCGCTGCTGCTCGCTGACGGCAGCGAGATGCGCGCCGACCGGCACTCGGGGATCCCGACGCGGTCGCTGGCGGCCCTGGAGTCATGGGCCGAGGAGCATCGCGAGACACTGCTCGAGCGCGGCACCGTGGTGGTCGACGACCTGACCACCGACTCCACTCTGGCGAGGCTCCCACGCGAAGAGCCGATGCCGCTCGGCTCCATGTGCGCGGCGCCGCTCCTCTTCCGCGACGGGCTGCTCGGGGTGCTGGCCGCGCTCGCCCACGGCTCCACCGTCTTCCTGCCAGGCGAGGCAGCCGCGCTGTCCGCCTATGCGGCACACGCGGCGATCGCACTGTCCAATGCCCGCCTGGTCGACCGGCTGGAACATCAGGCCGCGGAGGATCCGCTCACCGGGCTGGCCAACCAGCGTGCCTTCTACAGCGAGTGTGCCGCGGAGTTCAGCCGCGCGCGGCGCGCACGAAGCGAGGTGTCGATAGTCATGCTCGACCTCGACGACTTCAAGGCGATCAACGATCTGCACGGACATCCCTATGGCGATCAGGTCCTGCTCGGAGTGGCCGACGCGCTGCGCACATCGGTTCGCGGGCACGACACGGCCGCGCGTATGGGCGGCGACGAGTTCGCGATCCTGCTGCCGGATGCGGACGCCGAGGTGGCCTACGACATCGTCGATCGCGCTCGCAACGCGATCGCGCGCGTCCCGGTCGCGAGCGCAACGCTGTCGTGTTCCGCCGGGGTGACCACGGCCTCGCCCGCGGACGCTTCGCCGGTTGAAATGCTCGCACTGGCCGACATGGCTCTGTACCAGGCCAAGGGGCTCGGCCGTGATCGCACCGTGACCAGTCGCGGCACCGCAAGTCATCCGAGCATCGCCTGAGAGGAAGCCGTCCCGGAGGGGACGCGACCGGACGTGCCGGGCTCGAACACCACCAACGGCAGCGAGTTGCAGATCTGGGAATGCAACGGCACGGCGGCCCAGCGCTGCTACTTCGGCTAGATCAGGCCTCGGGGGCGCCGGATCCCGGCGTCCCCCCGCAGGGCCTCCCCCGCGGCGCGCGGCTGCGCACAGCGGATCTGCCGTCGCCCCCTCGGGCTGGCGAGCGTCCCCTCAGGACGACGGCGTAACTGTCTCCACCCGACTCTCGAGATTGGTGCGGAATTCCTCGCTGTCGTTCTCGTGCGGGAAGGGATCCGACGGGACCGCTACGCCGAGCGCCGCGCAGATCGGCTCCCAGCCGTCGCCCGGCTGCCAGTCCACCAGCCGCTCTGCGGGGACCTGGCTGCGGACGCGCTCGTTGTGCCGCTCGTACGCGGCCATCGCAGCCTCCGGCTCGCGCCAGTCGGGGGTGAAGCGCCGGTCGAAGATGTCGATGACCATCGCGCGGTGGGGGCCCATGCTCTCGGCCTCGGGCGGAAGCTCCATCGTGAGGGTCGGGATGATCGTCTTCTCCATGCTCGCCCACCACTTCTCGGGGGTGGCGCGGGAGGAGAGCAGCACGACCGCGTCGGGATTGGCGGCCGACAGCTCCGGCCAATAGGCCGCAGCTGGCCAGTCGACACTTGCGGTGTAGCCGGCCATCAGCGCGCCCAGGTCATTCGATTCGCCGCGCACCACCGCCTGCCAGACGGCGACCGACTCCTGGTGCTCGAACACCTCGAACATGTGGTAGCAGGGACCGCCGGTCAGCTGTTCAAGCGCTGCCTTCAGCGATGCCGTACCCGTTCGTCCAAGTCCTGCTCCGATGACCTTCAGTTGCATCGCGCGCTCCCCGGTCGACGTCCCTGCGAACGCGGGCAGCGTAGCGGGTGGCCATGCACGCCGCCGACCGTGCGGTCTTGTGAGCGTCGGCTCACGTCTGCAGTGCTCTACAGGGCGTCGGGCAAGGGAACGCCGACGACCACGAGCCCGTCGATGCCACTGAAGTCGGCGGGGTTGCATGTGTACACGGGCAGGTCGTTCGCGAGGGCCGTAGCGGCGATCATCGCGTCGTAGGCACGCGCATTGGTCTTGCGGCCGGAGCGCCGCAGCGAGGCGGCGACTCCTGCGAAGGCACGAGCGGCGCTGGCATCGAAAGGGAGCGCGTCGAAGTCAGCCTCGGCCTGCTGCAGGTGGGCTTGGCGCGCCACCCGCTCGCCCTCATCGTCGGCTAGGAGCGGACCGACGGAGAGCTCGGCCAAGGTGATGGCGGTGATGAGTGGCTCCGCCGGGAGCGCCGTCGCGTCTGTGAGGCGCTGCAGCAGGATGACCGTTGAGGTGTCGAGGATTCCCTGGGCGATGGTTGACCCTTCGCTCACAGGCTGCCATCGAGCAGCCGGTCGACATCCCCGCGCAGCGCGACGGCATCCAAGGGGGGCAGCCGGCGCCAGCGATTCAGGAGGGCCTCCGCCGTGAGCGGGGGATGCGACAGCGCCCGCAGCTCGGCGACCGCCTTTCCGGAGCGCGTGATCGTGATCTGCTCCCCGCGCGTGGCACGGTCAACCACGTCACCGCCGTGGTTGCGCAGATCTCGGATGCTGACCTCAGCCATGCCAGCCAGTGTATCACGCGTGATACACGCCCAGACCTCTCCACCTCCACTACTCCCGATGCCTCGTTAACAGGCGGGTATCAGAGGTCTAGCGTGACGTCTCGATTGCGGTCAGCCACCAACCAAAGAAGAGGCGCGGGTCATGGGGGCGCGGGCCCATGCTCGCGTGGGACGTGCGACAGACCCAGTTCAGCGACCGTCCAGCACACCCTCGCGCTGGTATCGACGCCACGCGCTCCTGGCGCCGGCGAGCGCCGCCAGCACGAGGGCCAGCGGCACGAGGATGCAGGACGCGATGAGGACCACGATCAGTGCCACCACGAGCACGCGAGCCCCATCGTGGAGCCCTCGACGAAGCGTGAGCCCTTCGCTGCCGGCGCGCACGTCGCCGAGGATGCTCACTTCGACTTCGGCCGTGCTCGCACGCCGTGAGACCGCATTCACGGAGGAGTGCGCTCGGGCGACAGCGGCGCGGGATGCCGACAGCCGTTCGCGCAGGCTGTCGATCTGCCCTTCGGTCGTTGCCGCCGCGAGCGCACGCAGCAGCGCCCGCCGTTCAGCTTCCGCGTCGCTCAGCTGCTGGCGTGCGGCGTCATAGGCATCGGTGATGTCCTGCAGGGACTGGCTCTCCGCGCGGATCGGAGCCAGACGCCCGATCGCCGCCAGCGCAGTGGAGAGTCGCGCGCTGGGCAGCCTGAGCGCGAGCGTGGCTTCGCTGGCGCCCTGCTGCTGAACCTGCACGTTGGACGACTGCACGTAGCCGCCGTCACGAACCGCGAGCGCCGCCACCTGGTCGGATATCGCCTGCAGGTTCGCGGGGGTGCTGCCCAGCGTGACCGAGGCCGCGAGCTGCTGCAGGCGCCCGGGCTGCACCGGGGCCGCTCCGGCGGCGCTCGGGGCGCCGACCAATGGCGATGCCTGCTGCGCTTCGGAGGAATTTGCCGATGCAGCTGAGCCTCTCGACGTTGCCGAGCCTGCCGGTGTGGAGGAGCTTCCCAAAACAGGCTTGCTCGCGCCCGAAGCGGCGGCGGGCGTCCTGTGCACGGGGGCCGACTCGATCGCCGGCCGCGAGCCGAGCGGTCCCGCGATGAGCAGCGCGGCGACGAACACGGCTGCCGCCGTCGCTGCCGCGCCGACAGCCGCGCGCCGATCAGATGCGAGCGACCGCGGAGCGCGACGAAGGCGTGCAAACGCGCCGGTTCGCAGAGTCGGCGCGTCGCCCGCCGAGGCCCGTCCCGACGTGTCCGCGGAGCCGTCGCTCCGGGCCTGCGTGTCGGCGTCCACGGCGCCACCCTGAAGCGCGCCGAGTCGCTCGAGCCCCCGTGCAAGGCTCCCTTCGAACGCGGGGCTCATTGCGGGAGCGAGCGAACGCACGTCATCGCGCAGCTCTCGCCACGTGTCCGCCGCCGGGCCCTGCGAATCACCGCCTAGCGCAGCCTCCAGGCTCGCGGTCCACGCCTCCTGGTCGGGCAGCGGCCGATCGGCTGGGAACGGAACGATCCTCATGCGACCTCCTCCCGGCCGGTCTCGGCGCAGTGCTCGCGCAGGCGCGTGAGCGCACGGTGAAGCCGCGTGCCGGCGTTGGACTCGCTGATGCCCAGGGCACGCGCGAGCTCGCTGTTGGAGAGCTGGCCGTGGAACTTGAGCAGCACGAGCTCGCGCTCGCGAAGCGGCAGGGATGCCAGCGCATCACGCACGGTCGCACGACGCTCCACGTCCTCGAGCACGTCACCCGAGCCCCGGTCGTCGGCAAGATCCTCCCCCAGGTCGTAGCTGCTTCTCCGCCTCCTTTGACGCAGCTCATCGAGAGCGGCGTTGCGAGCGATGGCGAACAGCCACGCGCGCGGCGTTCCCCGGCGATGGTCAAGGCGCGAGCGCGAACGGTAGAGCCGCTCGAACGCGAGCGCCGTCGCGTCCTAGGCCGCCACGCGATCTCCGAGCAGAGAGATCAGGTACCCGTGAACGTCGGCCGCGCACTCCCTGAAGAGCGCATCGAACGCACCAGAGTCGAGAACACCCCGGCGGGGTGACGCCCCAGCCCGCGAGGACGGCTGATCGGAAGAGGACACGAGAACGCTCATCACCCCAACTACGACGCAGCAGGCCAATCCATCACAAACCGATCCGGCTCCGCGCCGCCTCAGAACCCGAGACCATCGGATTTGCAGGCCATTCTAGAAGGGTGAGCGAGGGGACTCGAACCCCCGACCGCCTGGACCACAACCGCTCCAATGGGGTGTCGCCGAGTTGGCGTGACCCGGATTCATTGGGGTTTCTGCGGCTGGGAGCCTGTCCGTTTCGCTCAGTTTGTTCCCCAAATTGTTCCCCAAGCGTGTGTTCCCGGCGTCGAGCTCCGCTCCCAGCTCGCTCAACTCGACGGCCTCGCTCATCAGACGCAGCCTGTCGATCGGGCGTGTCGCGTGAAGTTCTTACGCTGCCGAGACGAGCAGCTCGGCGTCGTCGGTCTTCAGCATGCCGACGAGGTCATCGGTCTGGGCGCGCTTGGTCACGTTGCGCGCTTTGGTCCGGGCCGGGCGCACGTCGATCGTGAACTCGATGCCGAGGCCTGACGCGAGGCGCATCAGCGTATCCATGCTCGGGTTCACCTCGCCAAGCTCAAGGCGTGCAACCTGAGGTTGCTTGATGTCGAGGAGCCGCGCTAGATCGCGCTGGGAGAGGTCGCGCTCGGCGCGATAGCGAACCACTGCGACGGCGACGGCGCGCGCGAGTGCCGTGCGCTCCCACTCGGCACGGAACTCTGGGTCGCCGCGCAGCTGCTCGGCCAGAAGCTCATCGTTGGTCTTCATGTCGCTGGGCTTCATCGCTTCTCCTCGATAGGTGTGTTCGGGTCATCCGGGACTACGCAAACGATAGCAGCTCTGTTATCGGCATTCCACCGCGCTGGCTTCAGTCGAGATCAAGCTGCTCGAAGCGCGCAGCGGCACGAGCGACGGCTTGGTCGTAACCTCGGCCGTCGATCTCAGCCTCGGGCCCAACCGCGAAGATGACGAACGTCGAGGGGCTTATACGGCGATAGATCGGACGCCACCGGCTCCGCCCGGCGCGCGGCCGCAACTCGCGAAGGCCCTTGCCCTGCTCGCCACGTAGGGCGCTGGAATGCGGATGACCGAGTCGTGGCCCCGCCGCTTCGAGCTTCTCGACCGCGTGGCGCATCGCGACCTGCTCACGTACGGGCCAGGACGAATCTCGCTCGGCGTCTGCGGCAGGATGCCAGCGGACGACGTACGGCGGCCCCTGGTCAACCTCAGGCGCAACCTCGCGGCGACCCACCGCCGGTCGATTCCCGGTGCTGCGCCCTTTGCTCTTGCCAGACGACACGCGTCATGGGTATCACGAACCGCGGACCCTCCGGTGGCGTCGCGAGCGTCCGTTCGAACACACCGATCGAAGAGCAGGGACGCGGGTGGCTGGGAGCGCGGTCGCGTCCGGGGGACGCTGCATCGTTTGCGGCAACCGTCGAACGTGAACGAGGAGGGATGGTCATGGCAGCTGGAGATAGCGAGCTACAAGTACCTGCAGCGTTGCGCGGCGAGGTCGGCGAGATCCTCGCGATCACCGATCGGTTCTGCGGCGAGCATCTCGACGCGGAGTACGCGGCTCTCTGCCGCGAGCTCGTTGCGAAGCTCGCGCGCAAGCGCCCCTCGCCGCTCGAGCGCGGCGCCCTGCGCATCTGGGCGGCCGGCGCGATCTATGCGATCGGGTCCAACAACTTCCTCTTCGACCCCGGCCAGATCCCGCATCTCACCGCCGACCGCCTGAGCGAGCTGCTCGGCGTGCCGAAGAGCACGATGGGCGGCAAGGCCAAGCGAATCCGTGACGCGCTCGGGCTCCACGCTCGTATGGACGTCGAGTTCTGCCGCCACGAGCTGCTCGAGGATCACCCGCTCGCGTGGCTCATCGAGGTCAACGGCATGATCGTCGATGCGCGTTGGCTGCCCGCCGAGCTCCAAGCCGAGGCACGTCGGCGCGGGCTGATCCCAGACCTCACCCTCACCGAAGCCGCCTGAGAGCGGCTCGTCGAACTCGCAGAACGCGCGGTGTGCGAGCCTGCGCTACCGATGCCACCGCCCGAGCACCCGCCGCGCGAGGACCCAACGCCGCTCGGCGATCGACCGGGCGACGTCGCTGCCCACCACGTCGAGGCGGCGACCGCGCCAGCGAGATGGCTGCTCGAGGCGGGCAGCGACGGCGGTGTGGCGCTGACGGCGACGTACGCGCTGGCGAGAGCGGTCGTGCGCGAAGCGGCCGACCGCTGGCCAGGCTGGTGGAACGCGGAGCTGTTCGGGCCACCCCACCGCGAGGCCGACCTCGCCGTCCTCGAAGCGCTGCACGACGGGCTGCGCCGCCTGAAGCTCGTCCGTCGCCGCGCTCGAAAGCTCCACACCACGCCGCGCGGACGCGAGCTCGCCGACGACGCGGCCGCGCTCCTGCGAGTGCTCATCGCGGACCTCGGCGGCGGCGATCCGTTCACCGAAGCTGTCGCCGCCGCAATGACCGGCCGGCTGGCCGCGGGAGCACCGTGCGAGCACGATGATCTCGTCGCGCCCGCGCTTCGGGAGGTCCGGAGCGGAGGGTGGCGGGACCCTGACGGCCAGGCGCCTACCGAGCGAGACGTCTCGTGGGTCGTGAGCGAGGTCCTGTGCCGAGGCGAGGCGTACGGCGTGATCGAGCGACGCCCCGATTCCGGCCAGTCCAGGTTTCGCCGCAGCCAGATCGTCCTCACAAGCGCCGCGAAAGTCGCACTCGGACTCGACGGCGACCAATTCGCCGGCACGGCGGTGCTCGTCTTCGATGCCGAACTGCTCAACGCCCGCGGCGTTCGCGCCCGCCTCGCCGTCGGCGCCCGCCAGCACCTGACGGCGCTGCACGACGCGATCCAGGAAGCCTTCGGCTGGTACGACGACCACCTCTACTCGTTCTGGATCGATGGCGAGTTCTGGGGCGACGAGAACGCCGAGTTCGCACGACCGGGCACCCCTGACGGGGCTTCTCAGACTGCGGACGTGCCGCTCGCAGAGCTCGACCTCGCCATCGGAGCGAAGATCGCCTACGTCTTCGACTACGGCGACGAATGGCGGGTTCGCCTCGTTCTGCGCCAGCAGACCGACGCAGACGACAGGACCTACCCCCGCGTGCTCAAGCGCGATGGGACGCCGCCCCCTCAGTACCCCGAGCATGACCAAGACTGAACGGCTTTTCCGGTGCGCGATAGCAGCCCCGCTTAACGCGAATCGGGTGTGGCCACCGGGTTGGCTCATGCCCAGTTCCGCCACTCCCGCTCCTCCCCCGACGCGCCGCTACTCCTCTGCGCTGAACGTCGCCGGCCCACCGTGTCCGGAGAGCGTCGCCGGCGACGGTAACGACTCTTACAGAACTTGTTCCCCAACTGTTCCCGCGGCGTCGCCAGGGCGCTAGAAAAACGCTGGCTTGAATGGGTCTCGTGGCGGTGCGCGATGGGCCTCAACCCACGACCGCCTGGACCGCAGCCGACAAGCGCTCGAACCTTTTCGTCCGAAACGTCGAAACGTACGCCTTTGCAGGCCTTTCGCAAAGGGTGAGCGAGGGGACTCGAACCCCCGACCGCCTGGACCACAACCAGGAGCTCTACCAACTGAGCTACGCCCACCATGGGGATGCGAGATCGAAGTCTAGCGTCGAGTCAGCTCGGATTTGCATCGGGGGCCTTGACGGCGTGTTCGGCCAGGGCGAGGCTCTCGCTGGGAGTGAGCCCGGGAGCGCGGGCGGCTGCGACCCGCCAGGCTTGGAGCAGGCGCGTGGGGCTGGGCCCGAGCAGCGATGCGACAGAGCGGAGCTCGGACTCGACGCCGAGCGCAGGCGGGTCGGCGCCGAGGCTGGGGTCAGGAGGGGCTTGAGCGGACGCGCCGCTGGCAGCGTCGGCGACCTGCTTGGCGGCGGCGAGCAGACGCTCGGTGACGTCCTCGCCCTGACGTTGCGCGGCGCGCCAGCCGCGGCCCATGGTGAGCTGGTCCATGGCCACCGGCGGACCCTCGAGGATGGTGAGCCTGGCGGTGTGCGGGCTCCACTTTCGTTCTCCGAACTCGACCGCCTGTTCACGCGTCCACGGCTCGAGCACGGCGCGGATCTCGGCGTCGGTGAGGTTGAAGCGGCAGACGTTGTGCGGGAACTGGCGGATCTCGAGGTGATACACGGGTCAAAGGCTCGCACGTCGGAGCGCGGGGCGCGACCCATCGGCGGATCAAAGCGCCGCCCGGCGAGGCTCTGCGAGACGGGCGCGCATGATCTCGACGGCCTCGGGGTTCGAGTCGATCAGGACGTAGTGACGCCCGAGCTGCGCGGCCACGGCGCCCAGCGTGCCGCTGCCGGCGAAGAAGTCGAGACACCAGTCGCCGGGGCGGGTGGACGCCTGGACCATGCGACGGACGATGCCTTCGGGCTTCTGGGTGGGGTAGCCGGTCTTCTCCCGCCCGGCGGTCGCAACGATCGTGTGCCACCACACGTCGGTCGGTAGCTTGCCCCTGGCGACCTTCTCGGGGGTGACCAGTCCGGGAGCCATGTAGGGCTCGCGGTCCACCTGCTCGGAGTCGAAGTGGTAGGCGGAGGGATCCTTGACGTAGACGAGGATCGTGTCGTGCTTGGCGGGCCAGCGGCGCTTGGTGCGGGCTCCGTAGTCGTATGCCCAGATGATCTCGTTGAGGAAGCACTCGCGCCCGAAGATCTCGTCCAGCAGCAGCTTGCAGTGGTGAGCCTCGCGATAGTCGATGTGGAAGTACATGGTGCCCTCGCGCTTCAGGAGCCTGCGGGCTTCCTCCAGACGCGGCGCGAGAAACGCGAGATAGTCGGCGAACAGGTCGCGGTAGCTGGATTCGGACAGCAGTTCGGTGCTGTAGCGCCGGCCCTGGAACCCCGTTCGCTCGCCATCCTGCTCGCGGACCGCACGCAGGGTCTTGCGCGACTGGACCTTGCCGGTGTTGAACGGCGGATCGATGTAGACCAGCTGGAAGGACTCGCTCGCGAACGCGGGCAGCAGCTCGAGGTTGTCGCCCAGCAGGATCCGGTCGATCCCCGGGTTGGCGCTTTCAGCGGTCACGTCCGAGAGGTTACGTTCGGACCCCGATGGAGAGGATCGGGATGCAATCGAGCGCGGCTCCCGCAGGCGGCTTCCCACCTCCGGCCGCACCGCCCGTGGGCCGAGCCCACGCGACAGCGACCGCCTCTGAGCTCTCCGACGGGAGCGCACGGGGACCCGCTGCATGTGGTTAGGTGCACTGCTCGATGGCGGATGACCGACCAGCCGGGCGAGCGCGCGGCGGTGTGCTGTGCAAGTGGCGCATCGCGGCGATCATCCTTGGCGTGGTCGCGGGGCTCGTTCTGGCGATGTCGGCGGACGGCGGGGATCCCAGGCCGACCCATGCGCTTTCCGAGCTGTCCGTGTGGGTGGACGCGCGGCACCCGGGTCGTCCTGTTCCGCGCCGGTTCCTGGGCCTTTCGTTCGAGCTCTCCAGCGCACGCGAGCTCGCCGCCGACGCGCAGCGCGGGGACCTCGTGAACCTGCTTCGCTCGCTGGGGCCGGGGATGCTGCGCCTGGGCGGCGCCTCGGCTGACACGCGAGTGGCGTGGACCGATTCCCGCACCCCTCGACCGGCATGGGCGAGCGACGTCCTCGACGCGTCGATCCTGCGCGGGCTCAGGCGGCTGGCGGCCAGGAGCGGCTGGCGCGTGCTGCTCACGGTCGGCCTCGTGCACTACGACCCGCGCTCGGCCGCGCGCGAGGTCGCCGCCGCGAAGGCCGTGCTCGGATGGTGGCTGGCGGGAATCGAGGTGGGCAACGAGCCCGACTCCTACGCGCGCCATCACCTGCGGCCGCCTTCCTGGACGAGCGGGCCCTACGAGGCGCAGGTGTCCGCCTACCGCCGGGCGATCTCCGGGGCGGCTCGCGGCATACCGCTGGCGGGTCCCGGTGTGTCGGGGTCGAGTGCCTTCGGGCAATGGGGGCCCGCGGAGGTACGCGGCCAGAAGCCGGGGCTGCTGACTGGACACCATTACCCGCTGCGCTGCAACGCGATCCCCGCGCCGACGATCGAGGATCTGCTCAGCGCGCACACGCGCGCGCTGGAGGTCAGGTCGCTGGCGCGTTACCTGTCGGTGTCCGGCGCGAGGGCGACCCGCTTCCGCATGGACGAGACGAACACGGTGTCCTGCGGCGGCAGGGCCGGCGTCAGCGACACGTTCGCCTCGGCGCTGTGGGCGGTCGGCTACATCGGGGAGGCGATGGCGGCGGGCGCGTCGGGCATCAACCTCCAGGGCAACCCGGCCAACTGCCGCGGCTACTCGCCCGTGTGCGCGTCCTCGCCCGCGCTGCTGGCCGCCGGCGCGCTGCACGCGCAGCCTGAGTGGTATGCGCTGCTTCTCGCGCGGGCGCTCGTCGGCGCGCGGCCGCTGCGGATGAGGATCGTCTCGCCGCGGCGGGCGAACGTGGCGGTGAGCGCGATGCTGGCGCACGGAGGCGGGCTGCGCGTGGCGATCGTCGATGACGAACCGAACGGCGCGGGCGCGACGGTCGTGCGCCTGCACGTGGGCGCCGGCTTCCAGGCGGCGAGCGTCCTGGCGCTCACGGCGCCCTCGGCCGCTGCGGTCTCGGGCGTGGAGCTCGGAGGTCGAGCTGTGTCCCGCGATGGGACATGGCACCCACCGGCGGCTCCGCGGCGTATGGCCGTTCGCGGCGGGGTGCTCACGCTGAGCGTTCCGGCGGGCAGCGCGGCGCTGGTGACGGTCGTGGCCGGCTCTCGCCCCGCCCGCCGCTGATCAGGCGCTGGCGAGCTCGATCCAGTCGTAGGAGCGACCGCACAGCGCGCGCCATCGCGAGGGGGCGGCATGCTGAAGCGTGCCCGCGGGGTCGACGCCGGCGGGTGTCAGGAAGATCCCATCGAGGACCGCCGAGCCGCCGTCTCCGGGTGAGAGGGTCGAGCCGCTGCGCAGCAGCGAGAGGCGGTGGGGGCCCGCGCTGAGTCGCACCGACACGGGTGGGACTGTGTCGGGGACGAGCGAGTTGCCGCTCAACTGAGCGCCGATCGAGGCGAGCTCGCGGCCATCGACGCTGAGCTCCACCGAGGGCATGATCTGTCCCTGCACCCACACCTCCCACCGGCCCGAGGCGGGCAGGGCGAAGGAGGCGGAGAGCCGCCCTGCTCGCCTCATCACCAGTCCGTGGCGCTGGTGCCCCCACCCGCTCGGATGCGCGGCGCGCGTGAGCGAGATGCTCACGACCTCGGGGGATCGAGCGGCGACGAGCTGCGCGGCGGGCGGAGCTGAGCGGGCCAGGCGCCGGATGGCGGCGCACTGGAGCGCGGGTGCGCCGCTGAGCGCGACATGGGCAAGCGCGGGCTGAACGCCTGGCCGGCGACCCCACACCTGGTAGTAGGAGCCCTGCCAGAGGAGCGCGTAGGCGGATGGCGGACGGCTGGCCGCGGGATCGCGGCGGGTGACGATCAGCGGATAGGCGAGCAGCGCCGTCGGCGACACCCGGTCGAGCTGCACCGGCTGGCCGTAGCCGCCCGCGGAGGCGGCGAGAGCGGCGGGCGGATAGGCGAAGTCCGGGCCGCCGACGTCGAGATCGCGCAGCTCATAGAGGGCGTATTCGTCGAAGTCCGTGAACAGGGTGGGGCCCTTCCCGGCGAAACGGGCGTTCAGCGAGGCGAGCTCCTCGTAGCGGGCTGTGGGCGCGAGGTTGGAGCTGTGGTACTGCATCGCGTCGGAGGCGAGCACGCCGCCGGCGAGCGCGAGCGCGAGAAGCGCGGCGGCGATCGCGGCTCCCGCCCGCGACGGCAGGCCCTTGAGGGCGGCCACCCCGCCCCAGGCGAGCAGCACGACGGCGGGCGAGGTGAGCATGAGCGTCTTGGCGCCGGCCCACGCGGTGACCGACCGCGTGACGGCGAGCCAGGCGAGCAGCATCAGCGCGAGCCAGGCGGCCAGCGCGTACGCGCGGGTGCGCATGAGGTGGACGCAGCCGAGCGCCGCGGCGATGAGCGTGAGGACGATGAGCGCGTGCGTGGCGGTCAGAGCGGCCCCGGCGGGGGCCAGCTTGTAGCTCCCCCCCAGCCATGCCCCGAACACCTGGATGTCCCGCAGCGGGCTGTGCAGGTTGCCGGGGTTGCCGGTCGAGGCGATGTTCTGAGCGACCTGTAACGAGCCGGAGACGTTGATCCAGGTCGGCCAGGCGGCGATCACGAGCACGAGCGCCGAGCCCGCCACCGGCAACAGGCACCGCGACGGGCGCGTGCGGGCGCTGAGCAGCTCGCGCAGGAGCACGAAGGCAAGCACCGCGGACCCCACCAGCGCCCAGGCGCCGAACGCGACACCCAGCGCGGAGACTCCCGCGGCGAGCACGAGGGCGAACGGAATCGCGCGGCCAGCTGCTCCGAGCAACCAGCTGCGGTGGAGGACGACCAGGGCGCCGAGCGTGAGGATCATCGCAAGGGCGGTGATCTCCTTCACCGATCCGAACAGCTCGTAGGCGTAGACGAGCGCGGGCAGGACAGCGCTCAGCGCGGCCAGCGCGGCCCAGGGGCCGTCGAGCGACATCCGCCGCGCGAGCAGCCACGCAGGCCCGGCGCCCGTCGCGAGCATGAACGCGTTGAACGGCTGGAAGGCCCATATCAGCGGCAGCCCGATCAGGCGGGCGCTCCCGCCGAACAGCGTGTCGGCCCCCGACGGGTAGCTCCTGCCGTAGTAGTTGTTGATGAACTGCCCGTAGGAGTTGCGCAGATCGAGGTGCGCGTAGTGCTGTCCGTGGCGCAGCAGGAAGTCCGCGCCGATCATGTGGACGGCGGAGTCCGACAGAGCCATGTAGGACGAGAAGGTCGGGCGCCCGGCAACGATCACGGGGGCCAGCGCGATGAGGTAGGCGAGCACCGAGGAGACGGGCAGCCACAGCTGGCCGCGGGCGCGTCGAGCGAGCCCCTTCACCCTCCCCCACGCGAGTGCGAAGCCGGCGATGGCCACCGCCGCGATCACATAGGGCGTGGCGGAGGCCAGGACGTATGCGTAGGTGCTCAGCTGCGATACGGCGATAAGCGCTGCGGCCCCGATGGGGATGAGCAGGGCCGCGGGCAGGAACCGTCCGCTGCAACGATCCACCAGCAGCCCCGCGCCGACACAGAGCACCGCGAGCACGCACGGATAGAGCAGCGCGGTGGCGAGAAACATCAATGCCCCCGGCAGGATTCGAACCTGCGACCCTCGGATTAGAAGTCCGATGCTCTATCCGGCTGAGCTACGGGGGCGGGACGACGCCTTCTACACAGTGTGCTGGCTGCGAGCGATTTTCGTCAGGAGCATCTCATCGTGGCACGCGTGCGGGACGCCGCGCGCGACGCGGCGGGGGACGCGGCCCGGACGTGCAGCCGACCTGTCGCCGACCGGTCGGCGAGGGTGCGCGCGGCGGTGCTTAGGCAGCGTTGAGCAGAAACGTGTAAAAGTTCCGCCTATGAGCCCTGTGGAGAGCGACGAGGAGGATCCGACCCGCAAGCAGCGCCGCGAGCAGGCACGGGCGCAGCGAAAGGCATTGGAGGAAGCTGAGGCCGCGGGTGCGGCGCGCCGCAAGAGGCTCACGCAGCTCGGCGTGGTCGTGGCGGTCGTCGTGGTGGCCATCGTCGTGGTGTTGATCGCCTCCGGTGGCAGCGGCGGCGGGAAAGCGGTCGCCCCGGGCAGCACGGCGGCGACCAAGACGGTCGCGGCGGTGAACGCGGTCGTTGGCGGCGTCGCGCAGAGCGGGAACGTTCTCGGCGTCGCCAAAGCCCCGGTGACGCTCCAGTACTTCGGCGACCTGCAGTGCCCGATCTGCAAAGACTTCACGCTCGGAGCGCTGCCCTCGATCATCCAGAGGTGGGTTCGCACGGGAAAGCTGAGGATCGAATACCTCGCGTTGGAGACGGCGACGCATGAACCTGAAGTGTTCAAGACCCAGCAGGTTGCCGCTCTGGCGGCGGGCAAACAGAACAAGATGTGGAATTACGTCGAGCTCTTCTACCACGAGCAGGGCGAAGAGAACTCGGGCTACGTGACCGAAAAATACCTCCAGGGCCTGGCCGGGCAGATACCCGGGCTGAACCTCACGCAATGGGCCAGCGACCGCAACAGCCCGGCGCTGTCCAACCAGATCGCCACCGAGGCCCAGGCGGCGAGCAACGCCGGCTTCAACGGCACCCCCTCGTTCATGATCGGCAGGACGGCCGGCGCGATGACGAAGTTCGAATACACCTCGCTGACCGACCCCACGGCGTTCAACGAAGCGATCGAAAAGCAGCTCAAGGCGTAGGCCGCGATGAGCGCGCGCGCCCTGAGGATCACGCTGCTCGTCCTCGCGGTGATCGGCCTCGGGATCGCGAGCTACCTGACCTACGTCCACTATGCGGGCATCAAGCCGGCGTGCACCGCCGGAGAAAGCTGCACGAAGGTGCAGACGTCGGTCTACTCGAAGCTGGCCGGCGTGCCGGTGGCGCTGATCGGCCTGCTCGGCTACATCGCGATCCTGAGCTCGCTGCTCGTGGCCGAGAACGAGACGACGCGGTTGGCGACGATGGCGCTCACGCTCGTGGGATTCGCCTTCAGCGCGTATTTGACCTATCGCGAGCTGTTCTCGATCCACGCGATCTGCGAGTGGTGCGCTTCCAGCGCGGGGATCTTGACGGTGATGATGTGCCTGTCGGTCTGGCGGTTCCTGCGCGGCGACCCGAGACCCGCGGACAGCGGATCGATGGGGGCTGGACATGCGAGCGGTCACGAGCCGGCCGCGCCCCTGAGCGCTTCCTCCTGAAGCTCGCTGCGGCCGTTTCGCGGGAACAGACACACGCGGCTCTGCAGAGACCGAGGCGCGGCGTGTTTCCACGCTGGATCTCTACGAATCGCGCTAGTCAATCCGTCCAATGGCAGAGGATCGGCCCGTGCAAGCAGACTGCAGAGCCGACGGGATGGTCAGGAATGGCCTCCACCTCTACGAGCACGCCCTCCTCCACCTCTACGAGCACGCCCTTCGATGCGGGCTTCGATGGATCGTGCGACGGCGAGGCGCGGATAGCCCGGCTGTTCGCGATAACGAGCGACCTGCTGGCGACGATCTCGCTCGAGGACCGCTTCACCCTCCTGAACCCTGCCTGGGAGCACCTGCTGGGCTGGACCCGCGAGGAGCTCGAAGCGGGGCCGATCCACGAATTCATGCACCCCGAGGACGTCGAGCAGACGCTCGAGGTGCTGCACACGGTCCAGGGCCGACGGGAGGAGCCGGAGAGCTTCACCAACCGCTACCGCCACCGCGATGGCTCCTGGCGCTGGCTGTTGTGGAGTGTGCGCCGCGACGAGGACACCTGGTATGCGGCCGTCAAGGACGTCACCGACCGGCTGTGGCTCGAGCGCCAGGCGCTCCATGACCCACTGACCAGGCTGCCCAATCGCCTGTTGCTGATGGACCGGGCCCGCCAGGCCCTGGCGCGGCTGCACCGCAGCGACGGCGTGGTGGCCATGCTGTTCATCGACCTGGACAAGTTCAAGGAGGTCAACGACAACCGCGGGCATGATGTGGGCGACAGCCTGCTGGTCTCGGTCTCCGAGCGGCTGGCGGAGCTGATGCGCGACAGCGACACGGTCGCGCGGCTGGGCGGCGACGAGTTCGTGATCCTGGCCGAGGACATCGAGGGCGAGGGCGAGGCGCTGGCGCTCGGCGAGCGGGTGCTCGATTGCCTGGAGCAGCCCTTTCCGCTGGGATCGGCTGCGGCGGTGGCGATGCTGGCGAGCGTGGGCGTATCCGTCTCGCGCAGCCCCGACACCGACCCCGGGACAATGCTGCGCGAGGCCGACCTGGCGATGTATAGGGCCAAGAGCGCGGGCGGCCGCCGCCTCGAGCTGTTCGACGAGAGGCTGCGTCGGGAGCTCAGCACGCACGTGCAGATCGAGGCGCGGTTGCGCGACGCGCTGGTGCAGCACGAGCTGCTGCTCGCCTATCAGCCGATCCTGCCGCTGGACGGCGGCCGGGCGGTGGGCTGCGAGGCGCTGGTGCGCTGGCGCCCAAAGGGGGGCGACCGGTCGGAGAACGGCGATCTTCTGCCCTCGAGCTTCCTTCCCGCGGCCGAGGACAGCGATCTGATCGTGCAGATCGGCAACCGGGTGCTCCACATGGCCTGCGCGCAGGCGGAGGTCTGGCGGCGCCACGGCATCGCGATCCCGGTCTCGGTGAACATCTCCGCGCGGGAGCTGACCGAGCTGGATCTCGCTGAGCGTGTCCGCGAGGAGCTCGTCTACTGCCGGCTGCCGGGCCGAGCGCTGTGCCTGGAGGTGAGCGAGGACGCGGTGCTCCGCGATCCCGGCCGCGCCCGCGCGGCGCTCAGCGACGTCAGGCGCCTGGGCGTATCGATCGCATTGGACAGATTCGGCTCGGAGGAGTCCTCGCTCGGGCTGCCGAGCAACCTCCCCCTGGACGTGGTCAAGCTCGACCGTGTGCTCGTCGGCACCTTCGACAGCGACAAGGACAGGCGCGCGATGTTCGCGGCCGCGATCGCGCTCGCGAAGGAGGCCGGCCTCACCGTGGTCGCTGTGGGGATCGAGACCAATCGCCAGCTGACGCTCGCTCGCGAGCTCAACTGCTCGGTGGGACAGGGCTTCCTGCTGCACGGCCCCACATCGCCCGAGCGTGTCCGTCTCAGAGACAACGCCGGGTCTGTAACGTCCGCGCCATGGCGTCCCCTCGTGCGACTGGGCGGCAGCAGCCGCCGCTGAACGACGACGGTCTCCGTGCGGGCCAGAAGCAGGCGGCGGCCAGAGCGGCGGCCGAGCTGATCCTCGACGGGATGCGCGTGGGCCTGGGAACGGGCTCGACGGTCGCGCACCTGCTCCCGGCGATCGCCGAGCGGGGATGCAGAGGCCTGCGCTGCGTGGCCACCTCGCCGGCGACCGAGCACGCGGCCCGCGCGCTCGGCTTGACGGTCCTGCCGCTGGACGAGGTCGGCGAGCTGGACATCGCGATCGACGGCGCCGACCAGATCGACCCGGATGGATGGCTGATCAAGGGAGGCGGCGGAGCGCACACGCGCGAGAAGATCGTCGCTTCGGCGGCCACGCGCTTCGTGGTGATCGCATCGGCTGAGAAGGCCGTGCGAACGCTCGCCCCCCCCGTACCCGTGGAGCTCGTGCCGTACGGCGTGGAACACACGCTGCACGCCCTCGCTCCGGCGCGTCTGCGTGGCGTTCCGAACAGCCCCGACGGTGGCCTGATCGCCGACTACTTCGGACCGGTGGGCGACCCGCGCGAGCTGTCGGCGAGGCTGAGCGCCATGCCGGGGGTGGTCGACCATGGGCTGTTCGCCCCCGAGCTGGTCAGCCTGATCCTGATCGCTGGCGAGAGCGGCGTGGAGACACTGGCGGGCGCAAAGCCGAGAGGCTAGGTCGTCCGCGATCGCATCCCTCCCTGCGGTCTAGCACGGATGCGGACCGCCACCGGCGCGAGCGATGCTCCTTGACACGCATTGGCGATCTGTAGGGAGTCCAACATGAGCGACACTGAGCCGAGCATCATCCAGCACAGCGTCGAAAAGACCCATATCTGGTTGAACGAGGTAGCCGCAGAGCTGGGCGACGAGGATCGCCAGTATGCCTACCGCGCGTTGCGTGCGGTGTTGCATGCGTTGCGGGACCGTCTGACCGTTGACGTGGCGGCCAAGCTCGCCGCCCAGTTGCCAACGCTGATCCGCGGGATCTACTACGAAGACTGGGATCCCAGCCGTACCCCGATGGCTATCCACGACGTGGGGACGTTCCTCGACCATATCGCCGCGGAGGGGCACATGGCCGGAGACACCGAGGCTTCCGTCGCGGTGACTGCGGTCGCGCGGGTGCTGCGGAGGCATTTGTCCGCCGGCGAGATCGATGGCATGCTGGCGGTCTTGCCAGACGCCTTTACGGCTCTGATCAAGGTCTGATCAGCTGCGCTCGGCTTGCCGCGCGACCCGCACCCTGCCCAGAGACCTCAACTCACCAGCGCAGGAGAGCCGCGATCTGACCGTGCGCGAGGAGCGCGTCGGACTCGTGACGAAGCACCACCACCTCGACCGAGTCCTGCGCCGCAAGCGCCGCGACGTGCTCGTTCGCGTCGACCGGGACGAGCGGCCCGCCGTCAAACCTGCAGCTACCATCACTGGAGGCTGACAGCCGCCCACAGCGTGTGCAACGCCCAGCCGTCACGCTCGCCTGATGAGCCAGCAGGAGCAGCTCAGCGCGCTGTTCCTCGAGCGCGCTAAGGACCTCGTCCAGCCCGGCCACAGCGGCCCCGCCGGTTCCGAGCGCGTCGTCCAGGCGCGACATCAGGGCACGCTCGCGGTCACGCTCGGCTGCTTCGACCACCGGGGCCACCGCGCGCACGATCTCCTCCGTCGGCGCGTGCTCCAGGTCGAGCCTGATCACCCCGGCGAGCCGGTCCCGGAGATCTCGATGCAAGGAAGCCTCGACGACGGGCCAGAGCTCGTCGGAGGCCACGATCGCAAGATGATCGAATGGACGCCGCCTGTGGGCGCGCAGCAGCAGCTCGGCCGTGTGGCGCGCGTGCTCGGCGACCTCCTGATCGATGCCGCGCTGGAAGCGCGCCTGCGACCAGCCGCCCTGGGAATGGCGCCGGTGCAGTTCGTCCTCGACGGAGGCGAACTCGATCAGTCCCTCCTGCGCGCCGCGGAACAGTCGCGCGGCACGCCGGCTGATCACGGCAACGCCCCAATCCCCGGTGGCGGTCATGCTCGCGAGCGGCTCGAGCCAGGGCACGGTGTCGACCACGGCCAGCGGCTCGACCGGCTCGGGCAGCGTGAGGATCTCGAGCGTGCCCGTCGGGGCGCATGAGAAGATCGCGATCCCCTGCGCACCATGGATCAGCTCGGTGTGGGTGCGCACGGCTTGCCGCACACGCTCGGCGTCGGCGTCGTGAGCGCCTGCGCGCGAAAGCAATGCCGAGAGCTCCGTGTCACGCTCTGCCGGCGTCGGGAACCGGCTGGGGTCAAGATCGAAGTACACGCTCAGCACTGGATGCCCGTCGCATTTCAGCGTCGCCAATCGCTTGAGCGTCGCCGCCCCGGTCGCGGTGAGTGCCATACGATGCAACCTACGAGGCGACCGGACGGCCCGCATCGTTGCGTTCCCACTGCCAGGGGTCGGGTTTCTACGCATCGCCCGAGTCGGCTCCATCCAGGGCAAGCCGGGACTCGGCACTCACGGGTATCAGCAGCACGGGCACGGGCGATTCGGCCAGCATCCGGCGCACGATCGCCGCCCGTCCGCCGGCGAGCTCCTGGCTCCAGCCGAGCGCGACGAGGTCGCAGTGGCTCTCCACCAGGATGTCGAGCACGCGCTCGTGCGGCTCACCCACACGCAACTCGAGGCGCGGCTCGGACGCTGCAGGACAGTGGCGGGCGATGAACTCCTCCGTCCACGCGCGCACCTCATGCGGGAGGTGGTCACTGAACGCCGGTAGCGATCCCTCCTGATAGACGTGCGCCACCACGATCTGGAGTGCGGCTTTCGTCGCCAGCTCCACGACCTCATGAAGCGCTGCCGCGCTCAGCTCGGTTCCGTCCAGCGGCACCAGCACGCTCTCGATACCCCTCTCCGTGGACGCATCCGGGGGAACAACGACGACGGGCTTGTCCAGCGAGGTGACCACGGCCATCGCCGTGCTGCCGGCTGGATGCCTGCCGGCGGGGGTGCCTCGCGCGCCGATCACAACCGCGGCGATGTCCTCGGCCGCGGCGGCGCGTGTGATCGCCCCGACCGCTGATTCAGCGACGGCTGTGAGCGCCACGCCTGCTCCACGCGCCGCGTCCGCAAGTGCTGCGTCCTCAGCGCCGGCATGCAGAGCCTCAACGGTCGCGACGAAAAGGGGGGCGATTGCGCTTGATGTCGAGAGTACCGCCGCTGCTGCCGAGTCGTCGGCGAGGGCGGCCAGGATCTTTCTCGACGCCAGCCGAGTCACACAGCGCTCACTCAGTGGTCCGGACCGGTCGAAGCCTCATTTCGCGAAGTTCGCCGGGCGCGTACGCGTGGACCTCGAGCGTATGACAGTCCTCGAGCGACGCGAACACGTGGTCCCCGACGGTGGCGAACTGCGAGACGACGCGGAGCAGTCTGCGGCCGTCTGTGACGTAGCTGCCTACACTCGGAAACACGGGAGGCGCCGGGCGAGAGCCGAGCCGAAGCGAGGGGGCAAGCGACATTGCGAGGCCAGCGTCTCCCTACCGCTCATCTCGCACATCCGCATATGCAACGGGTCGTGGTGGGGACAACTACGCAGTTTGGCGGGCGCCCGGCACGGGCCGCCGGATGCGGGTTGAGCCGACTATGAGCGCGCGAAGCTGTGGCCGCCCGGTCCGACGCTCACCGCGTTCGCGCCGGCGACGCTGAGGAGCGTCGGCTTATCGCTGCTCACCTCGATCGTGTCCGCGCTCACCCGCACACGCAGCTGCGCCGCCCGAAAGCGGAGTCGCAGCTCGAGCAGCTCCCAGTCGGGGGCTATCCGCGGGTCCAGTTCGAGCACGTCGCCGCGGGGCCGCACGCCGCCGAAGCCAAGCACCAGCGCTTGCCAAACGCTTCCCATCGCGGCGATGTGCACGCCGCTGGCGGTTGATCCGGATACGTCGTCGAGGTCGATCCTTGCCGTCAGTGCCAGTGCCGCCCGAGCCTCGGCGAGCCTGCCGGCGCGCGCGAGCAGGGCGGCGTGGATTCCGGGCGACAGTGAGCTGGCATGCGCGGTTCTTGGCTCGTAGAAGGCGAGGTTGGCGGCCAGCGACCCGTCCACCACCTCATACGGTAGGAGATGGTGGAGCATCAGCACGTCGGCCTGCTTGACGACCTGTGCCTGCTCGACTCGCTCGGGCGACAGCAGCAGGTCGGCGGCGATCGGCCGTCGCGGCGCGATCTCGGAGATGACGAGCGGCTCGAGCTCGAAGAAGCCGGCGAACTGCTCGTAGATGCCGCTGTCCGGGTGGTAGCCGTCGACCAGGGCGTCAGCGAGCTCGAGCCATGCGGCCCGCTCGGCCTTGTCGAGATCGGCGTTCGTGGTCTCTGCGAACGCGCGGCGCAGGTTCCAGCGCGCCATCACGTTGGTGTAGGCGTTGTCGTCGACGAGATCGTGGTACTCGTCGGGGCCTATGACACCCCGAATGTGGGCGCGCCCGTCGCCGTCGCGCTCAACTCGTGAGGCCCAGTAGCGCGCTGTTTGCACGAGCAGCTGCCGCCCGGGCCCTTGGCGGAACGCACGGTCGTCGGTCCAGTCGATGTAGTGCCCGGCGGCCCAGGCGACGTCGGCGACGATGTGCTCCTCTCGCTGGCCCGTGTAGATCCTGACCTGACGCCCAGCGCGGTCACGCGCGGTGCGCGGCGTCACGTCCTGCCCGTCGGCGGCGGACTCCCAGGCAAAGCGTGCGCCGTCACGGCCGGCGGCGCGCGCGGCCGCTCGGGCGGCCGGCAGGCGCCGGACGCGATACTCGAGGATCGCTCTCGCGGCCGCCGGGTGGGTTGCGGCGAGGAACGGCAGCGCGAACACATCGCTGTCCCAGAAGACATGCCCGCGGTAGCCGCGGCCGGTGAGCCCACGAGCCCCGACAGCCGCCTCGCCCTCATCGGCAGCGCAGCCGATGAGGTGGTACAGGCCCAATCGCACTGCGAGCTGCAGCTCGGGGTCCCCGTCGATCCGCACGTCAGCTTGCTCCCAGCGCTCGGCCCACGTGCGGCGATGATCGCTCAGCAGACGCTCACGCCCGGCCTCTCTGGCGCGATGCACGCGTTGCAACGCGGGCCTGCTCGAATCCGTTGCGGCGGTCGTCACGTAGGCGGCGATGCGCTCGAGCGCCGCGTCGTCGCCATGCCCGGCGACGGACTGCACGGCGGCGGCCTCGAGCGCCTCCTCCGCGAGGTCGATGCGCATCACCACGCCATCGCGCTCCTGCTCGCACTCGGCATGGGCGTGCGACGGCAGAGCGAGCGGTGGGCTGGCCTCGAGCGTCTCTCTCGGCGCGAGGGCACGGAGCACCGCGAGGCCGGGCTCGGCGAGTGAGCAGAACTGCAGTGCCGCCAGCTCGCCGGGCACCTCCTGGCGGAGCAGCCCGGCGTGCAGGTCAAGGACGCGACGCACCCGACGTCCGGATGGGAGTGCAGCGAGACGGTTCCACAGCGGCGCCGGCTGGAGCTCGGACAGCTCGCCATGGCCGCGGTAGACCCCTGCCATGAGAACCGCCGGCGCCGAACCACGCTGCGGCGCAAGGATGCTGCCGCGTGTGCCGAGGCGGCCGTCTGCGAGGGTCAGCAGCGATTCGTGCGCACGCTCACGCTCGCGGTCTGCGCCCTCGACGTGAAGCGTCCAGCGGGGATCGGATGACACGATCGGCAGGGCGCCGCGCCGGCGCAGCGCGAGTTGCCGCTCGAGCGCCCGCAGGAAGGAGGCCGGCCCACCCCCGAGCGCAAGCACCCCCTCCGGCACACCGTCCGGCTCGACCCCTACCGACGCCACGGTGGCGCCGGCCGAATCGTGGATCAGGAGGTTGGAGTCGCTGCCTTGAAGGCCCCCGAGCGGTCCGAGCTCGTCGCCGACCACGAGCGCCTGCTCCGGTGCGATGCCCCGCCGCCACAGATGCGCGAAATACCAGCGGGCCGAGTCGGACTTGTCCGTGAGGCCGAGCTCGATGTGCTTGGCATCGCTCGTCACACGCGCGTGTGCGAGCCCCGCCTCGACCGCCGCGGACTCCGCCAGCGCCACCGCGGCCTGCAGCCCATCGAGTGCGTGTCCTCGAAGACGCTCTTCCACCGCCGCCAGCAGCTCCGCGATGCGCGCCTTCGGTGGATCCGCCCACTCCTGCGTCGGGATCAGGTCGATCTTGCGGCGGTTGAGTCGCTCCGAGACGATCCTCGCCTCCAAGCCGGAGGCGGCGAGGCGTTCGACCATGAGCGCGGCGGCGCGGTCGAGCGCGGCTTCCTCCGCCTCAGACGCGGTCCGCCGCGCGACCAGATCGACATCCTCAGGCCCCGCGCGGAATACCTCCGAGCCACGGTTGAGTAGCAGATGGAGCTCCCCCGGACCCTTCGGGCGCGCTCCGAGCTGACCGTCGATGTTCCCGAGGTGGGTGCCGCTGACAACGGCTAGATCCAGGCCGAGCGCGCAGGCGTGCCCGATGGCCGTGCGCAGGACGCCGGCGTCGGCGGCGCGGTCGACCACCGCGGTGCCGTCCCAGTCGAAGATCACCGCCTCAAAGCGCCTGTCGAGCTCTACGGGCAGCGCCGTGGCGCCGCTCATCGGGCGGCGACCATCGTCACATCCAGATCGCCGTGCTGCTCGAGCAGCGAGAACCCGGTGACGCGGCCGTCGCGCTTGAAATCCAGCGTCACGCTCGCACCTCCGATCCGCATACGCTCAAGCCTGATGCGCCCCAGCCACTCCGGCAACACCGGGCGCTCGATCCTCAGCGCGCGCCCGGGTGCGTCGGCGGAGATGCCGAGCATCGCCTGGAGCAGCAGGAACGGAGCCGCCGCAGCCCAGGCCTGAGGGATACACGCAACCGGGTAGGCGACCACCGCCGGGCGCTCAGAGCGGTCAAAGCCACAGTAGAGCTCCGGCAGGCGGAGGTCGCGCGCACTCGTGGCGACGTCGAACAGCGCGTCGGCGATGCGTCGGACGGCGGCGTCGTGGCCGTAGCGCTTCAGGCCCGCCGCGATGATCGCGTTGTCGTGCGGCCACACCGAGCCGTTGTGGTAGCTCATGGGATTGAACGCCGGACAGTCGCTCGACAGCGTCCGCACACCCCAGCCACAGAACATGTCATCCGCCATCAGCCGCTCAGCCACGGCAGCGGCCTTGTCGGGCTCCACGATGCCGCAGTAGAGGCAGTGGCCGGGGTTGGAGGTGACGCTCGCGACCTGGCGCTTGCGTCCGTCGAGGGCCAGCGCGAATGTCCCCTCCGCGGGATTCCAGAAGGCCTCGTTGAACGCCTCTCGCAGGCGATCGTCAATAACCCTGCCGTGACCGTCGTTGTCGCATCCGAGCCCGAGCCCGAGGCAGGTATCGT
>JADGPK010000027.1 GCA_017882445.1 Solirubrobacteraceae bacterium | reverse complement strand
GCGGGCCCGTACGACCCCACTAATGATGCGCCGAGCAACCCCTTGCAGGTGCTGTTCGCACACCCGGACGTCGAGAAGTCAATTTCGGAAACATGCTACGAAGCGTTTGGCTCCTACCTCACGCTCGCGAGGGTCTGGGGAAGCAGCCTCCGTCTCCACCTCGGGCACACTGAGGAGCCAGTTGAGATGCCTCCGACGAATGGCTATATCGAGGCATTGAAGAGTATGCCGCTTCTACAGGAGCAGGGCGACGGGATGCGCAGCTTCATGGGTCTCATGCTGGCGCTTGTCACTGCACAGTTCTCGATCATCCTGGTTGATGAGCCGGAGGCGTTCTTGCATCCCCCGCAAGCGCGCCTTCTAGGTCGAAAGTTGGCCAGCGAGACACCCGCGGGCACACAGGTGTTCGTGGCCACCCATGACAGTGACATTCTCCAGGGGATTCTCGCGCCTGCTGACGCCGAAGTCACGGTCATAAGACTAGTTCGTGAAGGGTCAGTAAACCGGGCGTCAGTGCTTCGGCCGGCCGAGTTGCGCGCGATCTGGAAGGACCCGCTCCTGCGCTACTCGAACGTCCTCGATGGTCTTTTCCATACGGGGGTTGTTGTTACCGAGAGCGATGCCGATTCTCGCTACTACTCCGCGATACTTGACGCGCGCCGCGAGCGCAGCGCCCAACCACCCCACGATCTTCTCTTTACACAGTCCGGGGGAAAGGATCGGCTCCCGGTCGTAATCGGCGCCCTCCGGGCGCTTGACATTCCCGTGGCCGCGGTTGCCGATTTCGATGTCTTCCAGGACGATGTGCTTCTCAAGCGTCTCGTCGCAGACCTTGGTGGGGATTGGTCACGGCTTGAAACCGCATGGAGGGTGGTGACTAGCGGCGTTGCGGGACTCGGAGCGTCGCCGCTCGTTGCCAATTTGCGCGCGGAGCTAAAAGACGTGCTGGATCATGAGCCAGGACCCAATCTCTCTCGTGACGCGGCGAAAGCGATCCGAACGATGACCCGCTTGGACGACAGCTGGGCTCGCCTCAAGAACGGCGGACTTGCTTTGGTCCCTCAGGGTGATGCGTCCGCGCAAGCCCAGGTGCTAATCGACGAGCTGGCAGCTCTCGGACTATTCGTTGTGCCCGTGGGCGAGTTAGAGCGATGGGAGCCTGACCTACCCGGACACGGTCCTAGCTGGGTTGCGGCGGCTATCGGGTCCAGACGTCACGATCAGGCGGGCAGTCCAACGGAGCTGTTCGTCGAGCGAGTGAGCGACTTCTTCTCCTAGGCTGGGATGTTTGCCAGAGTGCAAGCAGCCGTAGGGCCCAGTACAGCGATCGCCGCTAACGGGCCCACGGGCCAAGCCGGCTCCACGCCACTGAAGCAGAAGACGACTGCAATCCGCCCTACTGGGAGCTGATCCCGCCCACGGCGGCTCGCACGGGTTTGAGCCGCCCTGGGTTCCACGGAGACCGTGTCTTCGAAAGCGGGGGACGTCCAGGTCATGCTCACGGACTACGTATAGCCTCTGCGTCTGCATTGGATTGCGACTTCTGCGAATGGCCCTGCGAACGACACTCAGCGAAGACCAGGCCTCCATCCTGCGGTGGATCGCGGCGTGTTGGCCCGATGGGGTTATGGATAGCCAAGCACCGCCGCCCCGGTGCCTGATACAAGGAGCCCAGTGACGGACGGATACCAGCCCATGCGTCGAGCGAGCGCCGTTCGAGGTCACGCGATCACGTTCAGCGACGATCCGTTCGTCTCAGACGGTGCGTTGACGGACATCTCCGATGCGCTGATCGTCAGCGAGGACGGGATCATCACCGCCTTCGGTCCTTACGCCGACACGCTCGCGGCGGTCCCCGATGGAGTGGAGGTCACGCGATACGAAGGCGCGCTAATCTGCCCCGGCTTCGTTGACACCCACGTTCACTACGTGCAGACGCCGATCGTCGGCGCGTTCGGCGACGAGCTTCTCGACTGGCTCAAGAACTACGCCTACCCGGAGGAGGAGCGCTGCGGCGACCGCGCTCATGCCGACTCGGTCGTCGCCACCTACTTCGACCAGCTCCTGTCCAACGGGACGACAACCGCCCTCACCTTCTGCGCCACGTTCGCGGAGTCCGTCGAGGCCTTCTTCGTGGAGGCGACCCGCCGCGGGATGCGCATGATTGGCGGCAAGGTGCTGATGGACCGCAACGCGCCCGAACGTCTGCGCGACACCGCGGAGACCGGCTACGAGGACTCCAAGCGACTAATCGACAGGTGGCACGGCCGGGGCCGCACGTTGTACGCGATCACGCCTCGGTTCGCTCCGACGAGCACGCCGGAGCAGCTCGAGCTGGCCGGCGCGTTGTGGAGCGACTCGCCGGGGACCTTCGTGCATACTCACATCTCCGAGAGCGTCGCGGAGATCGAATGGGTCCGAGAACTCTTCCCCGAGCGTGCCGGCTACCTCGACGTGTATGACCACTATGGCCTGCTGGGCCGCCGGTCCGTGCTCGCGCATGGCGTGCATCTGACCGACTTCGAGCGCGCCCGCGTGCGGGAGACCGGCACCGCGCTCGCCCACTGCCCGACATCCAACCTGTTCCTTGGGAGCGGC
This sequence comes from Solirubrobacteraceae bacterium, assembly GCA_017882445.1. GTDB lineage: Bacteria > Actinomycetota > Thermoleophilia > Solirubrobacterales > Solirubrobacteraceae > Palsa-744. The sequence goes on along the minus strand of JADGPK010000027.1, from coordinate 27,755 downwards.
CTCTTCGACATGCGCGCCGCGAAGAAGCGCGGCGCGGATCTCCACGTTGGGCTGGGCACCGACATCGGCGCCGGGACTACCTTCTCGTTGCTCGCGACGATGGGAGAGGCGTACAAGGTCGGTGAGCTCGGTGCGTTCGCCATGAGCGCACAGAAGCTGTTCTACCTCGCGACACTTGGTGGGGCGCGAGCACTTGACCTCGAGGCCCTCATCGGCTCGATTGCGGTCGGCAAGGAGGCTGACTTCATCGTGCTCGACCCGAATGCGACGCCGCTGCTCGCCTATCGAAGCGCCGCTGTCGAATCGACCGAGGAGCTGATGTTTCTGCTGGTCGCCATCGGCGACGATCGCGCGGTGGCGGCGAGCTATGTGGGCGGAGAGCTCGCCTACGACCGAGGAGGCGCGGGCGCCCTCTAGCCGTCGCGAGCGGGTGACAGCGATTTCGGGAAGTACACGCTCCTCCAGGTGCGGTAACCGGGTCGCCCGCGAACTCCTCTGAGGTCCGGATCCCTATTGAGCCATTCATCCTCGCCCGCGACGAAGGCGCTGTCCGCGCAAGCGGTCGCCCGCTCCAGCCAGTTGATCGCCATGAGAGCGAGGCGCTCGGCGTTGGCTCCTAGCCATTCCTCGTCGGATCGCTCATTGTTGTAGAGCAGCGGTATCCCGCAGGCGCACGCCGCGTTGTAGCCCTCGTGCCACTGTCTCACCCGTCCGCCGATCACCTGGTCCACGCGGTCCAGAACGGCCGCTCCTTCAATGTGCCAGTTGCTCCCTGCAATGCCGAGCTCGTACAGTGCACGCGCCAAGCGCAACTGGATGCAGAGCTGGCTGAGACGGAGCGTCTTTACGGTGAACGGGGGAGCGGAGGGGACGCGGGACCTGCGCAGCCACTGGAACACGCGGTCAGCGATGAGGAGAAGCCGTAGTCGGCGCTCGTAGAGCAGCTCTCGCGTTGTTGCGAACCCAAGTGCCGCGAACAGCGCGCGCAGCCGGACTACATCCATGTCGTCCGCGACGGGGGCGGCGGCGCCCGCAGGCGTGTTCCATGTCTGCGTGAGCAGCTCCAAGAGGCGCTTGTAACGTAGGAGTCTCGTCGCGGCGCCCGCAGGCGTGTTCCATGTCTGCGTGAGCAGCTCCAAGAGGCGCTTGTAACGTAGGAGTCTCGTCGCGGCGCCGGCAGGTGTCTCCCCTGTCCGGAGCGGCTCTGGGGGCGGCGCGGGGCATAGCAGCGTGGCGAGCAGTTCGTCCAGCGTCACGCCCGACGCGAACGAAGGTGCGTCAAGGCGGCGCTTGGCGGGGCCAGGGCCGGAGCGCTCCGGTTCCCACACCAGTTTGCCTGCGCGGGCGTGCGTCTCCTCGAAGATGAGCCGACCGAGATTTTCCTTCAGATCGGCGGCCGAGTCGTCGATGTTCGCCCACGCATTTGCGATCCGGTCGCCGCCGAGCAAGACAGCTCGTCGGTAGCGGGCGATCGTGATCACGCGGCGTCGCTCTCGCCGCACCCGCTGCCGGTAGAGCGAGCGGGGCAAGCTTGCGCCGGCCGGACGGGTCACCGTCACGATGCCCTGGTAGGCGGCGAGTGCCTCCATAGGTCGGTCCGTCTTCTCGTGCAGCTGTCCCACGCGCAGGCGAATCGCAAGGTTGAACGGGTCTTTGCTGAGCGCTTCGTCATACCTCAGGAGCGCGTTGTCGTAGATCCTTTGCGCCTCGTCGTAGCGCTCGAGTGCCTGCTTTTCAGCTCCTTCGGCTTCGGACTCGACCGCCCGCTCGTACGCCGGAAGCAGTCCTGTCGGCATCACGTAGCCGCGCCAGCTGAGCCACTGGCGCTGGCAGAGACGCGTCCGCGGGAGTATCAGCGCGGTTGCCTCGTCCGCGGCTTGGCGCACCGCCTCCTCCCACGACGCTCCCTCGCCGCGGACGAGCGTGCTGCTCCCATTCGGCAGCCGAGTTACCTGCGCAAGAACGGAGTGGAGCCGGTTGGTGCGGTGTGTCTGGACCTGAAGCGTGGCCTCCACCCGGTAGGCGCGAGTAGGCCATATCGCGTGTCCCAGACGTAAGAGCGACAGGGGGTTACGGGCGTCGAGTGAGGCATCGCTCAAGACATCCAGATATGTGCCCTCGGCCGCCGCCCCGGGCACGGACGCGGGGGCCTGCAGACTCAACTGCGTCACGCGCTCCCGGAAGACGCTCGTCAGCCACGCGACGTCGGTGCCCGGCGCTGTTGCCGGGTCCTGAAACTCCGCAACCTCGATTTGGCCGGGCCACCACGCGAGCCACTCGAACCGCAGGTTGCGCACGCACCATCCGCCCAGCAAGAGGATCACGAAGCCGACCGTGCCGGCGACTGCCGGTTTCGCGAGCGTCGATTCCACGGCAGATCTGACGGCCTTCGCGTTCTGATCCGCGCCCACCAGATACGCCAACCAGACAAGGGCCCCCACGGCAGCGATAAGGCCTAACGCAAACCGGGCGCAGACCCAACGGCGCGACCGATAGCGCTGGGCGGATCCGTGACGCTGGCTTCGCGGCGTGCCTACCTTGACCGGCCGTTTCGTCCGGCGACCACGACCGACGGTCTGGGACTCATCGGGGTTGGCAGGAGCTGCCGTTTCTGTCCGTGGCACTCAACCCCCGCTTTGTCTACTCCACATGCAAAGCCTCCTAGACGTTGGCGGGACGCTAGCGGACGAGTCCAGGCGTGGTCAAATCGTCGGTCACGCGGGAGGCGTCGAGGGCGCCTGCCGGGGGCTCGCAGATAGTCGAGTGCATGGGGCATGCTGTATGCCCACGGGCGCGACCTCCTGCTTGTGTTGACAGGGGGATCAGGCGAGATGTGTCCATCGAAGCGGGTCCACTCCAGTGCGCGATTGGGCAGCGGACACGATGCTGCTGCCCAAACCACGCCAGATCGGGCCGAATCCGGCCTGATCGCGACTCGCTGTGAGCCACAGAAAACCCCGCGAACGTCCCGGACCTCGGCCACTTCAAGGCCTTCCCCTAGCTTGCTCGGAGGCGCCTCCTAAGCGGTAGATCCAGGTTCGACTCCCGGCGGGGGCATGAATTGCCTGCAAATCGGGGACAGGCCTCGTGTGCTGGCTACTGCGTTTCGAGAAAAGAGATCGAGGTCACTGACGCGATGCCTCAGTGGCAGGCACGCGGACTGCGTTGAGGATCGAGCCGCGTTAGCCTGCTACGCCGTGGGAGGCAACTCAGTTGCTTCCGCAGGGGCTGGGTCTAGCCCGGTTTCAAGCGCGGCGGCTACTTCGGCGATCAGGTGGGCCGATCGTCGCCAGCCGACCACACGCCAGGTCAACGCGCGAGCGCTGTCATCACTCGGTGTGGCTTGAACGACCCAGGGCCGGCCGAGGAACGTTCGTCCGGCGATGCTAGCCGCCACCACGAGCGCGAGTGCGATCAGCTCGATGCCGAACAGCAGCAGCGGGACCACCACTATGGCGACTACGAACACTGCGGCGACCATGAATATCGCCGCTCCGATGTCGTCCAGGCCGCCGAAGTCCGGGATGGCCAGCACTTCGGCGGCGTCTCCGGCGCGTACTTTTCCCAGGCGCACCTTGCGCCAGTGAGGGATACGGCGGCTAATCCAACGGCGACCGACACGCCACTCCTGTCCCGACGGCGCCCGCACGACATGCGCACCAATTATCAACGAACCTAAGCTGTGGTCGTGGCGCGCTGCTGCGCGTGCGCGTACAACGTCTCGGGGGCGATGTCGGCGTCGTTCGGCCACACGATTGTGCCAGCGTCGGTGTCCGCGCGGAGCTGCGCAAAGTAGGCTGGATCGCGCAGTGGCTCGAATACGCCACCGTAGTCGAGCAGGTAGGAGAGGTCTACGTCGGCCGTGGTGCCGTCCTCGAATCGGACGTGCACGGTGAACATGTCGAGCGGCTGGGCCTCGGTGAGAAGGGGCGTGCTACGCATGACGCAATGGTAGAGCTTCTAGCGCAGCGGCTCAATCGGGACAAGTGGCTGGTGGTGGCGAGCGCGGACCCAGTTCTCGCGTAGCTCGGTCTGGTGCGTCTTCGCCCACTCAACCACGAGCCGCTGCCCGCGGGGCGGCAATCCCCCTGCGAGAGTCGCCAGGTTCTCGATATCGACGGTGGCCTCGTCGCCACCGTAGCTGGCGTGGAAGTGCGGACGCCCGCCGTGGTGCGCCTCGTCGTGGTACATCCAGATCACGATCCCGTAGAACGCGCTGATGCGTGGCATCAGGCACACCGCCCGAGGCGTCCGTGGGTAGGCTGGACGATATAGGCGCCTTGCGTCAGGCAAGCACGGAGAGACCGATTCCGGAGTGTCATGGTCTCGCAGGCTACTCACGACCTCCGACGCCTCAGCCAATGGGCAGCAGCCCCATTCTGCTGCCCAAACCCTGCCAAATCGCAACCAATCCGGCCCGATCAACAATCTGCGCGACAGGCCGAATCGCCAGTAGCCGCCTGTAGATCCACTCCTTTCGGCCGCCGCGCAGGCCGTCCTCCTAAGCGGTAGATCCAGGTTCGACTCCCGGCGGGGGCATTTTCGAAACCTCGCCTTCGCAGTGGGTGCGTCTGACGAGGTCCAGAGGTGCGGGATTGCATGCGCCTCACGGCCCGAGTAGCGCCGCTGGCACGACGGCGATTCCGTCGGGGCGGCGATAGGCGGCCTGCCCGGTCGTGACGATGATTGCGTCTGCCACCTCGTCGCCGAGCTCGTTGCGCAGCCAGAGGAGATGACGCACATCTCGGTCCTCGGGTGTCTGGCCGAGCTTTACCTCTATCGCCACGATCCGCTGTCCGCGTTCTACGATGAGGTCGACCTCGCGGTTGCCGCTCCACGTGCGGAGGTGGGACGTGCGCGCCTCGGCGGCCTGAGCGTAGACGCGAACGCTGAGTGTGACCAGCGACTCGAAGAGCGCTCCGAGCAGCGTCCCTTCGCGCGTGATCCGAGGGCCGTCCGGCTGCGGATGCAGCAGGGTTGATGCATCGGCACCGAGCAGCCGTGCCGCGAGCGCCGGATCGGCGAGGTGATGCTTGGGTGGTGCAGAGAGACGTGCGAGCCGGTTGCGCGTGGGCAGCCAGGCGGGGACTGGGTCGAGGATCCACAGCCGCTCGAGGATGTCGCGGTAAGGCTGAGTCGTGGCTCTGGCGGGCTTCTCGCCGATGCCGCTCGTCGCGGCATCGCGGATCTTCTCGTAGGAGGTCGTCGTCGCGGTGGCGGCCGCATACGCCTGCATCCACCTTCGCAACGTGCCTGGGCGCCGCACCTGACGGCCCAGCTCGTCGAAGTCGCGATCGATGATGCGATCGATGTAGCCGTCGAGCTGTGCGCGCGCCAGACGGTCGGGAAGGCCTCGAAGTCCCGGAAAGCCGGACGCGAGAATCTCGTGTACATAGCGCTCCAGGTTGACGTCCGTAGCGCCGGTTACCGGACCGCGCTCACCGTGTAGAAGCTTGCCTAGGCTGACAGTTGGAGCGCCGATGTCGCGCTCGGCGAGTGTCATCGGCCGCAGACGCACCTGCACGATCCGGCCTGCGCCCGAGTGCGTGGGCGGCTCCGTCGGGGACGCAGAGCCGGTGAGCAGGAAGCTCCCAGCCCGAGCGCCATCATCGACGGCGCGGCGTACGCGGTCGAATGACTCGGGGACGCGTTGCCACTCGTCGATCAACACGGGCGGCTCGCCCTCGAGCAGGCGTGACGTGTCGGCCTGTGCGATCGAGCGCTCGGCCTCGTCATCGAGGCGGTGGATGGTCGCAGCGCGCCGCATCGCGGTAGCCGTCTTGCCAACGGCCTTGGGACCCTCGAGTGCTATCGCGGGTAGACCGGCGATCAGCTCGTCGAGCTCGTCGTCGGCGATGCGCCGCCAGTAGCTGCTCACAGAAGTGCGCAGGGTGTGCGTTGCGTCGCCGACCACGAATCTACTATACCATTCCGCGCATAACTACACAACAGTTTCGCAGCTATCTACCATACGTATTCGCGGCTTGTCTTGGCCCGCTACGGTCCTCAATCAGCGGGTGCCGACAAGGCCCGGCGTCTCTAAGCGGTAGATCCAGGTTCGACTCCCGGCGGGGGCATTTCAGAGAAGGCCCTGCCCACCTGTCTCAAGGCGAGTCCGGACCATTCCTTGGACCAGCTGATACGGTCGCGCTGTGAGAACCCGTCACGCGCCAGGCGCACTCGTCGCGGTGCTCGTCGGCTCCGTTCTATGGCCCGCGGGCGCCTCCGCCTCGTCTAGGACATATGAGTGCCAGAAACCGGTGAGGACAGGTGTCGAGGTGTACGGGCTGCGCAACGTCTCCTCTACCCGAGCCTGCCCGCCGGCGTTGGCGCTGTATGCCTGGGAGAACAGCAGCGAGGCGCACGCGAAGGCGCTCTATGGCTGTCATTATCCGATGGCGAACACAGCCGGTTATCCGTATCTGAAGCTCCACAGCTTCCACGGCTGGAAGCTCTCGCTCCTCGGCAAGCCTTACGGCAGCTTCACGATGACGCGTGGCGCCAGCTCGTTCCACGTGGGCGGAACGGACTTCCCACTCAACTGCACATGACCGACAGGACTCACTTCACCGCCGAGGAGGCGCGCGCGGCCGGCGAGCGGATCGGCATCGATTGGGCCACCGCGCCGTTCGACGTCGAGCAGTTTCGGATGGGAATGGATGTCGAGCTCGAGCACGGCACGCAGGATCTCGAGACCAACGTCACCGACGACGACGTGAGCGTGACGGCGAAGATCGCGCGAGCGCACCTCAACGAGTTTCCGGACTATTACGCCCGACTCGCCGTGATGGAGGCCGAGGCGGAGGCGTACTGGGCCGCGCACGGCCGGTAGCGCCTACGGGCGTCAGTCCAAGGCCGGCTTCCGATCGAACGCGCCTGGTCCGGTCAGAGAGGAGGGGGCCCCTGACCGGACCTTGACGTGACGCCTGTGTCAGCTACCGGGCGTCACCGGCGCGTTGAACACGATCTTGCCGATCGTCGTCGAGGCGGTGAATTTGCTCTTGTCGCACTTCTTCGCCAGCGCGGTGATCTTGCCGATCAGATGCACCTGGTCGCCGGCTTTGAGGTCGTCGAGGGCGACGGTGCCGTCACTGTTGGTGTCGCTGAGGCCGAAGGTGACATGGACGTTTGCGACCTTGTAGGCCTTGGTGCCTTTTTCGCCCGCGGCGTGGTGGTTGGTGTGCTTGGTTTCGATGGTCACTTCGCCGCTGTAGGTGCCGTCGGCGTTCTTGGTCAGCGTCTGGCTGACGAGCGTCCCCGACACCACGTAGCCCACCCTGTGGGGCTTGCACTTGTGCGAGCCCCCATTGCTGCCGTGATGGCCCTTGCCCTGGTTGGCTGGAGCCAGGCCGGGCGCTGCCCAGGCCGGACTGGTCATCACAGCCGCCGCAGCGGCGGCGAGCAGAATCCTCTTGACGATCATCGCTCGACTACCTCCTGTATTGGGTCATCGTTTGCTCCACCGCGGCGTCCCGCTTCCCTCGCGGGACGCCTGCTGGCCATGATTACAACGCATCGGGCTAGCGAAAGTCGCGGCCGATGCGCGACTCGATCAGCTTGAACTTCGCGCTGTGGCCCTGCTCGCGCGGCAGCTCGGCGACGATCGTGACCTCGAGCCGAGCGTCGGAGACGCCGGCGTCCGCGAGCCTCGCCCGCAGCGTCGCATCGATGCGACGCTGAGTCTCCTGCGCCGCCACCGCGTCGCGGAGCACCACGAGCACGTGCACGCCGTCGCCGTCGTGGACGATCTTGTACTGGCGCAGCTCGCGGACGGCGGCCATCGGACTGCGCAGGGTGAGCGGGTGCACGGCGATCATCCGCCCGTCGGCTCCCCGCATGTGCAGGACGTCGTCGCTGCGCCCCTCCAGCGACACCATCCGTGCGAGCGGGCGCCCGCACGGGCACGGGGCCGTGGTCCGCGCCACCATGTCGGAGATCTCGTAGCGCAGCACCGGCTGGGTGCGCTTGATGAAGCTGGTGATGAGCAGCTTGGCGCCGATGACCCCGTCGGGCACCGGCTCGTCGTGCTCATCGAGGACCTCCATCAGGCCGAGGTCCTCGAACACGTGCATCCCCTGGTGGTGCTCGCAGTCGCCCGCGTAGAGGCTCTCCGTCGTGCCGTACAGATCGAAGGGGTCCACCGCCCAGGCGGCGCGGATGTTGGCGGTCATCTCCTCGGTGCGCACCTCACTCGACGTGCACACGACGCGGGGAGATATGCGAAGGCGGCCCTCGAGCTGCTCGATGGCGAGCAGCGAGGCCATCGACGGGTATGCCACGAGCTGCTCGGGACGGTGCTCGTCGAGCGCCGCTACGATCTCGCCGATCGGGGTGCGGGCGTCGATCTGGCGCAGCGAGTACACGCCGAGGTCGACGCTCATCGCGAAGCGCGCGGTCATGTGCAGCGGGCTCGTGGCCCCGACCGTGGCGATGCGCATCCGGTGCCCGAACCGGGGACGGACTCCGGTCAGCTCGCTCCAGCGCAGGAATGCGGTCAGGCACCGGCGCCACTCGTCGCGGTCGTACACGAAGATGCCCTTGCGTCCGGTCGTCCCGCCCGTCGGCATGCAGCGATACTCGCCGAGGTAGAGCTCGTCGCTGCGCACGCGCTCCAGGTGGGCCTCCACCTCCGTCCGCCGCAGGCGCCGATCGGTCACCCACTCGTCGAAGCGCTCCATCAGCATCGCCTTGGTCACGACCGGCAGCGCGCGGACGTCGAGATCCTCGGCGAGCTCGATGCCCCGATACAGCTCGCGATAGATCGGCGAGGCCGCCGCCGCGTGGCGTGCCGTCTGCAACAATCGGCGCCGCTGGAGAGCGAGCAACTCCTCGCGCGGCGTGCCCACCGACGTGAGCCCCCGGTAGCGGCGCATCGCCCCGGCGAGATCGCCGAGTCGGCGGATCACCGTTCCCTCGCTCACCGTCTGGGACTCTACCGGCGGCGCCTACCGGGCGCGCACCCGCCTCGTCGCGGTCGCGACGGGCGCGCGCCCGTCGTTGGGCCGTTATAGCCTTGACCGCCCAGGCGCTCTCCGTATGGCTGAAGAGCCGTCAGCGCGCGTTCTCTCAAACCCAGGGTGGTAGACAATGATCCGAAGGCGATCCTCGTGGCTCGTGGGCGTGCTTGTGTGTGGAGCGCTTGCCGCCGGTTGCGGCGGCAGCAGCAGCAACTCCAGCAAGAGCAGCTCACCGGCTACCACCAGCACACCGGCCGCCGCGGCCACGTCCTCGACGCCCGCGTCAACCTCCTCGGCCGTGCCCGTGGGCCCCGCGACCGTGCAGCAGGCGGTGGCGAGCTGCAAACACGCGATTCAGGCCCAGACGACGTTCACGGCCGCCACCAAGGCCAAACTCGAAGCGATGTGCGCCAAGGCGGCCACAGGCCACGCCGCGGCATTGAAAAAGGCCTCTCAGGAAGCCTGCGAAAACATCGTCAAGAACTCGATGGTGCCCGCCAGCGCCGCCATGAAACGGGCGCTGTCGGCCTGCAGGTCGAAATAGGCCGAACAACGGCGAGAGGGGTCGCGGCCGGCGTGTCGCGGCCCCTCGGCGGCGGACGGCGACTGCGCCTTTAGGCCTCCTCGGCCTCCTCGACGTCCTCGGCCGCGTACAGCGACTCGCGCGCCAGCTCACGGCCCTTGACGTCGAACAGCTTGATCTCCAGCAGGTCGTGGCGGTAGTCGTCGGGCGCGATCAGGGTGAAGCGCTCCTGCACCAGCTCGCACTGGTCGACCGCGAGGTCGGCCAGCTCGGCGGTGGCGATCCGTCCGCCCGAGACGAGCGGACGCCCCCACACGAGCGTCATCGCCGCGCTCGCCCCGAACTGCCCGCGCCAGGACCCGATGACCTCCTCGCAGAGATCGATGCGCCAATCCGGGTTCTGCTCGGCCGTCTCGTCGGTGAAGTCGACGTACGCGTAGAACTCACTCGGCTCGCCGTCCTGGAGCGCCGCCAAGAAGCGGACGTAGCCGAACAGCTCGTAGCCGCTGGACGTCCGCGAGGTCCCCGGTACATATGTGCGCCCGTGCCACGTGCGATCCGGGTACCACGCGATCGCACCCGGCTCGCCGAGGTCCTCCTGCGCATCGAGCGCCAGCGCCGCCGCCAGGAACTCCTGGCGCAGTCGCTCCTCCCAGCGGCCGTAGGGCAGCTCCTCCTGCGGGGGCTCGGCGGCGAAGCGCGGCAGGAAGCGTTCCTCGGGGGGCATGGCTGCGAGTGAGCCTAGCTGCCCGGCCGACGCCGCATACGGCCCCCCGACCTGCGCGCCACGCGGCTCCCCGGCCGAAGCGCCGCGCGACTCACGCCTCGCGCAGCACGGCCGCGGCGTGCTCGGGCGAGACGATGTTGAGGTTCACCTCGGTGGACAGCTCGAGCCCGGCCAGATGTGTGAGGCGCGGTAGCACGTCGATGCGCCAGCAGAAGTCCTCCGCTCCGCGGGGGGCGGTACGCACCCACAGGTTCAGCGGCGGGCTCGAGCCGAGGTGGCGCGCCAGGCGGCACAGCCCGTTGTGCAGGAGCGCCGCACCCGAGGGTCCGTCGTCCTCGAAGCGCGCCCGCGGCGTGCGCGGCGCGAGCATCAGCTGGAAGGGCAGCCGCGAGGCGTACGGGGCGATCAGCACCGCCTCGTCGTCGATCGCGACGATTCGCTCGCCCCTGCGCACCTCCTCGGCGACGAGATCCCCGAGCAGGCTCTGGCCCATCGTGCGCGTCGTGTACGCGCCCGAGCGCTCCCGCTCGCGCGCGACCACGGCGGGGACGAAGTCGAGCGCGTACAGCTGTGCGTGCGTGTGGGGCAGCGAGGCGCCGGCCTCGCGACGCTCGTTGACGATCAGCTGCAGGTAGGCGCTCTCAGAGTGCGCGCGCATCCGCTCGCGCCACACCTCCACCGCGGCCACCACCTGCTCGACCGGGAGCTCGGCCAGCGAGAGCACCGGCTGCGGGCCGTTGATGATCACCTCGTGCGCGCCCGTGGCCGGCAGCGAGCTGAACATCTCAGGCCATGGTCCGTCCTCGGGCCCGCCGCCCCGATCCGCGTCCCCGGCGGGTGTGAGCGCCGGATACAGGTTGGGGACGACGCGAACGGTCCAGCCGGGAGAGTCGGGGCCGCCGCCGCCCGCGCGCACCGCGTGGAGCTCCGGAGGCGTGCGGTGCTCGTGCCCCTCGGCGAACGGATCGCGCTCCGGATCGATCGGCTCGGGCGGCGCGCAGGTCGGCTCGCCACCGGGGCGTCGCGAGCGCTCGCCGGCGACGATCGTCCTGTGCCCGCTGAGCGGGTCGATGCGGATCTCGGGCATCGCTCAGTTCTCCAGCGCGTAGCGCCTGACGTCCGCTTCGAGCTTGGCCACGTTCAGATAGGGGCCCTGGTGGATGAACTGCCTCCCGCGGCGGTCGTCGAAGACCGTCACCGGAGTGAACGTCGAATCGGTGACCGCTAGGCCGGCGGCCCCGTCGTGGTCGTAGTAGCTGGGGTAGCTCACGGGGAAGGAGCGCAGGAACGCCAGCGCGTCGGAGCGGCTCGTGTCGCCCGAGTCGATCCCCACGAATGCCACCTCGCGCCCCAGTGAGACCGAGACGCGCTGGAACACCCCGAACTCGGCCCGGCACGGCTCACACCAGGAGGCCCACTTGTTGATCACCACGGGGCGACCTCGCAGCGCAGCCAGACGTGCGCGCAGCGCGGGCAGCCCGCCGGAGAGGATCTGGCTTCCCTGCGCGTGCAGGGCGGCGAGCGGCGCCGGGGAGCCGGCGAGCCGCGCACGCATCTGCGCCAGCGTCAGCTTCGACGGCGCGCTCGTCGGGGAGGAGCCGCGCAACTGGAGCAGGCCGACCACGATGAGGATCAGGATCGCCAACCCGGCGGTCGCGATCGACATGCCCTTGAGCGTCATCGCCGCTAAGGGTGGCAGATGACGTGCACTTTCTATCGCGCCTCCGCGTGCTATATCCTGAAGGACACGTCAGAGTCCGTGCTCGCCGAGCATCGGAATGACGGCGCCAATCGGGGCGCCAACTCTTTCGAGCCGCGCCGAAGCCACTTTCGACAGCGGCTCTGTCTCGAAGTCCAGAGCCTCCATGGCCGAGCCCACCTCAGTGGCCCTCGCGGCCGCGTTCATTCCAAGTTCCGCGGAAATAGCACGTGCGGAGAAGCTCGTGCGCGAGCGTTTCGTGCACGACGGCGAGGATCCGGCGGTCGCCCTCGCGCTCGGCTCGCCGCGCAGGCGAGCGCTCGACCAGGCGCTGGCCGAGCTCCAGGCCGACCCGAAGGCCAAGCATCCCTCCACGGCCTGGCGTCGCGAGTTCTCGTTGCTGCTCGGCCTGGAGCGGCTCCTCTCCGATGAGGACCCCAAGCTCGTGGACGGCACGGTTCTCTCCGCGCACCAGGTCGACGCGCTCTCGGGCACGCTCACCGCGCTGCTCGCCGAGGCGCAGCGGGCCGCGCCGGGCGCCAACGGTCGCGCTTCGGCCTCGCCGGAGCTGCTCGCCTCCGCCGACATCCTCGGCTCGGAGGACGGGGGGTCGGTCAACGGCGCGCCGGTCGCGCGCGCCCAGGAGCGCGATTCAGATGCGGCCGAACAGGACGAGGAGGACGACGAGGAGGACGAGGACGAAGAGGAGGACGAGGAGGAGGACGACGATCTCGGCCCCGTCCAGCGCGCGGCTCCCGATGAGGATGAGGATGAGGAGGAGGACGAGGAGGAGGAGCCCGAGGAGGACGAGGAGGCCGATGAGGAGCCCGAGCAGGAAGAGGACTCCGAGGAGGAGCCCCGCGACTGGGTCGACGACGATGACGAGGAGGAGTCCCTGGGCGAGCAGCCCGAGGATCCCAACGCGGCCAAGCGGTTCTGGTTCGAGCACGCAACCGGCGCGGGCAAGACCGTCGCGGCGCTCGGCTTCGTGGAGGCGTCCCAAACGGGCGGGGTGCTGATCCTCACGCATCGGCGCAACCTGGTCGACCAGTTCCACGGCGAGCTGCGCGACCGCGGCTACTCCAAGCGCATCACCCGCGCGCTGCTCCAGGGTGAGGACTCGGGCAACGGCCCTGTAACCGTCGAGACCTACCAGTGGTTCGTGCGCAACGCCGGCAAGATCTCGAGCGCGTACACGATCGTCATCTGCGACGAGGCGCACACGGCCCTCGGGGAGAAGACGAGCGGCGCGATACGCAACTGGCCGGGGCCGATCTTCATCGGCATGACCGCCACCGGCGCGTTGATCGCGCGCCACGTCACCGACCTCTTCCCCACCCAGACCTCGCGCTTTGATCTCGCTCAGGCAGCCCGCCGCGGCGTGATCTCACCGCTTCGCTGCGTGCGCATATCGCCCGGCGTGGGAGTGCGGACGATCGCCAAGGTCCCGCTGCGCCGCGGGGAGGTGGACACCGAGTTCGACCAGGAGGAGCTGGCCAAACTGCTCGACCAGCAGCCGTTCAACGTCGCGGTCGCGAACCTGTACAAGACGCGCTTCAACGGCGTGCCCGGCGTCGTGTACGCGGCGGGGGTGCGCCACGCGTACAACCTCGCGGAAGCCTTCCGCGCCGAAGAGATCAAGGCGCAGGCGGTCTCGGGAGAGACGCCCAAGCGCGAGCTCGTCGAGATCCTCGCGCGCTACGAGCGCGGCGACATCGACGTGCTGATCAACGCCCAGCTGCTGGCCGAGGGCTGGAACAGCCCGCGGGCGACTGTCTGCGTGCACCTCGCGCCGACGGCGTCCAAGCGCATCTACCAGCAGCGCGTCGGGCGCGTGACGCGCCGCCATCCCGGCAAGGAGGCGGGGCTGGTGGTCGACTTCGTCCACCCGGCCACCAAGCACGACGACCCGGTCGTCACGCTGCACTCGCTGCTCGACCGCGACGTCTACCGCGGCGGCGCGATCGTGGTCGGCCCGGTGCGCCGCGGTCGCGGACGCAGGATGCGCGTCGAGCGTCGGGTGCTGCCGGTGTGCGCGGAGGAGGAGCGGCGTTTCGCGGTCTTCGAGCGCGAGCTGTGGCGGATAGCGGTGGAGCATCTCGACTACGGCGAGCAGCACCTGTGGGCGGCGCTCGCGGGCGCTCGCGTGGCCCCCAACGGCTGGCGCAGGGCGCGGGCGATGCTGCACTTCGATCGCACCGGCGAGCTCAAGGGCCGCTTCCTGATCACCGCGGTCAAGCGCAACAAGAGCCCGCAGCTGCGCCTGCGCGCGCTGACCGACATCGCGGCGCTGCGCGACCCCGACTCCTTCGACGAGGCGATCGACATCATCGGCGGCTGGCCGCGGGAAGAGCGCAAGGAGGCGACCAAGATCATGCTGCGCGCGCTCGTCGAGCGACGGATCGGCAGGCGCGACCAGGCGAACGCGTGGATCTGGCGCCTGGCCGAGTACACGCGCGACGTCCACGAGGAGTACGCGGTTCAGCGCTGGCCGGAGACCAAGCGGCTGCTCGGCCTGCTGGTCAACTCGGCGGGCGGCGCGCACGCGCGCAACGCCCGGCGCCTGATCCACGCGGCGCGCAAGCAGGACCGCCGCCTGGCGGCCGCCCTCTTGGCGGCGGCGCTCGCGCACACTCCGGAGGCCGAGGAGGCGCTGCGCGGCGCGCGCACGAGGATGGCGCGCAAGCCTCCCGCTCTGGCCCGCGAGCTGCTGCGCAACTTCCCCAAACGCCGCGCGCGCAACGCCCGGCGCAGGCGCAAGGGCGGCAAGGGCGCCTCCAACGGAGGGGTTCCCGCCTCCGCGCAGATCACCCAGCGGCGCCCAGGGGAGGCCGAGGACGAGCTGCGCCAGGACGTGCGCGAAGGGCTCGCGCGCGACGGCACGCTCGACCACGCCGGGGAGAAGGCCTAACTCGGAGGCACGTCCTGACCGCCAGGGCAGTAGACAACAAGCTCCCAGCCAAAACCCTGGGAGCGTTTAAGCGGTAGACGTTTACGCAACCAGTCGCAAGAGTGCGCAACTCGATGAGCACTCAGGACGCTTATGAGACGGAGCTTGCAGGTTTGCTCCAGAAGCTGGGCCGCAACGTGCGCCGGGTGCGCGAGGAGAAGCTGCCCGATCGCTCCCAGGAAGAAGTCGCGAGCGAGGCGGCTCTGCATCGCACCGAGTGGGGCAAAGTCGAGCAAGGCAAACGCAACCCGCGTTTCAGCACGATGCTCGTAATCGCTGAGACCCTTGGCGTCAGCCTGGATGACCTCGCTGCGGGGATTGACGCCCCCAAGGAGCGCAAACCACCTCCCAAGACGAAGAAGAGTGGGCGACCCGTCTAGCTCGGAGACGAGGCTGAACATCAGGACGGGTGTGGGGCCGGTCAGTCGATCAGCTCCAGGTGGACCTCGCCCGAGCCGATCGCGGTGTGCCCGCCGTCCGCCAGTGCGATGACGAGGCGTCCCTCGCCGTCGATTCCCTGCGCCCGTCCGTGACCGGCGCTCCAGCTCACCTCACGGTCGAGCAGGGCGTCGCGCGCGCGCCACGCCTCCAGGGTCGTCTCGGCGGGCTCGGCCAGCCTGCGCTCGAGGGCGCCCAGCAGCAGCGCGAGCGTCGGCTCGACCTCGCGCGGCGTCCTGCCCATGGTCGCGGCCGGAAGGACCGAGGCGCCGGACTCGGCTTGGGGCGCTCCCGGCTGAAGCTCGGCGGGAAGCTCCTGCAGGCGCACCGCGACGTTCAACCCGATGCCCAGCACGGCCCACGCCTGCTGCGGGCGGCCCTCGACGAGGATGCCGGCGAGCTTGGCGAGCGTTGTCGCGGGCTCCAGTTGGACGACGACGTCGTTGGGCCACTTGACGGACGCCTGCTCGCCCGCGACGTCGCAGACGGCTACGGCGGCGATCAGCGGCAGCAGCCGCGGCGCAGAGCGCAGCACGAGCGACATCAGGATCGAGCTGCCCGCCGGGGCCGACCAGCGCCGTCCCTGGCGTCCGCGGCCCGAGCTCTGCTCGGCGGCGGTCACGAGCGTCCCGTCGGGAGCGCCTGCGATCGCGAGCTCACGCGCGCGCTCGTTGGTGGAGTCTGTCAGGCGCAGGTGCACGCGCGGACGGCCGAGCGCCGTGGTGGTGTTCGTGTCTCGATCTCGCGGAGCGCCGCTCACGCCGGACGCACCGTCAGCTCGTCGTCCGCGCCGACACCCAGCAGCTGGGCGGCCGAGCCGCGGTTGACGGCGAGCGCGACCCTGTCGGTTGCGTCCTCGTAGATCAGGAGCTCACCGGGCGTCACTTCGGCGAACGTGGCGGCATACCGCGCCGTGTGGACCACGCCCGCGACGGTCACCGTCAGCGCGTCTCCAAGCTGCGCGCCCAGCGCGGCGAGTTGCTCGTCGGCGGCGTCGAGGATCAGGTTGCCGAATGTGTCGCTGCGCAACACGTGGACGGTGAGGACGCCGTCACCGAGCTGAGCCGAGGGAAGCCCAAGGCGGCGCAGCTCGCGCTCCGGCAGTGGGTCCCCGACAGAGGAGAGCGGCTCTCCCGCCGCCAGGGCGGCGGCGACCGGGGCGAAGATGTCCCTGCCGTGGAACGTGCGTGACACGTGCTCGAGGCGCTCGGGCGAGTTGCCGATGTCGACCGCCTCGGCCACCCCCGCCAGCCGCTCGGCTGCGGGCATCAGCAGCCCGTTGTCGGGTCCCACGAGCAGGTGGTCGTGCTCGACCGTGCGCAGGGCCACGGCCCGGCGCGCGTGCCGCCCGACGCCGCTGACCCCCGGATCCACGACGGCCAGGTGCACGCCGGCGGGCAGGTATGGCAGGGCGGAGCGCAGCACGATCGCTCCCGCGCGCACGTCGTGGCGGGGGATCGCGTGGGTGAGGTCGATCACGCTCGCGCTCGGGCAGCGGCGGGTCATCACCCCATGGCACACGCCCACGAACTCGTCGAGCAGACCGTAGTCGGACAGGAAGGTGATGACTGGTGGGGGTGCGCTGTCGGCCATCGCTTGCTCGAGGCGCCGCCTCGCCGGGCAGCGCGTCGATGATAGCCCCGATGTTCGTGTCCGGCGGGCGCCTTCGCGTTCGCGCTAGGACTTCCCGCTCGTCTTCCTCGCCACCGTGGTGTACCGCTTGCGAGCGGCCTTCTCGCACCTCCTGCGCCTGCTCTTGGCCTTGTCCTTCCTGCAGGCCCTCAGGGCCCTTGCGAGCTTCTGGGCGTTCGTGAGGGGAGGCGGTGTGGCTTCTGAGGGCTGCGCGGGGAACGCAGGTGTGCTCAGCAGCGCGAGCGTGGGGAAAGGAGCGGGCGTGCTCTGCCCGGGGTTGAACGGGTTACCCGCCTGCGCGGGCGCCGGCGTGTAGAGCGTGAACGTGGAGTCCTGGCTGTAGCTGCTCCCGCCACCGCCGGTGGCCGCGAGCCTGTAGTGGTACGTGACGCCGGGGGTGAGGCCCGTCAGGGTCGCGCTCACCGGCGTGAAGGTGGCGCCTTCGCCGGCGTCTTCAGTCGGGGAGCTCTGCCCGTAGTCGGCGCTCGTCCCGTACTGGAAGCTGTAGCGCAGGTCGTGGCCGCCGGGATCCGCGGCACCGTTCAGCGTCACCCCCGTTTCGGTCAGGCCCGAGGGCTCATCGAGCAGCGGTTCCGAGGGCGGCGTCGTGAACGTGTGGTCGGCGCCGTGGGCGATCTGCGGCGCCGCGGCCGGGTCGGCCGCGGGATCGGCGTTGGCGTTGCTGGCGCGCAGGCGGTAGTGGTAGGTCGTGTTCGGCGTGAGGCCCGCGAGTGCGGTCGACACGGCGACCGGGCTCGTGCCCATGCCGGCGTCCTGCGGCGCCGCCTGATAGGTGCCCTGGTTGACCGTCGCCGGACCGAACAGCCCGTAGGCGGTGCTGGTGCCGTACTGGAAGTACCAGGTGGTGTCGGAGTTTGGTCCCGTGCTGCCCGGCGTGACGGTGCCCGACAGCGTCGCGGCGGTCTGCGTGATCGCCGAGGCCGCGCCGGTGCCTGCGAGCGGGTCGGGCGGGAGCGTGATGAACGTCGCTTCGGGCTCGCACGTCGTGCCCGAAGCGTTGTCCGCCACGACCTGGAAGCGGTAGACGGTGTTCGGTTGCAGTTCCCTGGACCCCATGCCGGGGTGCAGCACCACGTCTGCGCCTGCGAGGTCGAGCTCGACCGCTTCGGGCCCTGTGCCTGCGCCCATGTCCACCGGGGTGGCGGGCGCGCTCGCATACGGCGCGGTGGGCGTGCAGCCGGACGCGTCTTCGAAGGGATAGGAGCTGTAGTTGAACCAGTAGTGCGTGTCGAGGTGCTGCGGGTTGATCGTCGCGTTGAAGAACACGTCGCTCTGCGTCACCTTCGAGGCGAGCACGGAGCTCGCGAGCACGGCAGGCGGCGCCTGCGACGTCGTGAAGGTCTGATCCGCCCCGTCGACGAGACCGCCGGCGGCGGTCGTGGCGACGAGCCGGAAGTGGTATTCGGTGTTGCCCTCGAGGCCCGAGATCGTGACCGCCTCCGGCTTGAACTTGCTGCCTTCGCCGACCAGTTCGGGCTGGCAGGGCACGCTGTGTTCGTAGGTGGTGCTCGTCCCGTATTCGAAGCGACACGACGTTTCGTTGCCCTGCGGGTTGACTTCGCCGTGCAGCGTGGCTTCCGTGGCTGTCATACCCGTTACGGGGGGTGTCGGATACGCGACTTTCGGCGGCGTCCCGGGCGCGAAGATCCAAACCTTGTCGTTGTAGTCGGACACGTACACCTTGCTGGTGCTGTGGTCGACCGCGACATGGTTCGGGGTGTTCGGGGTGCCTTCGTTGTGGATTGTGCCCGCACCGAATTCGGCGAACGGCGTCGTTTCACCGCTGTGATAGGCGCGGACTCGGTAGCAGGGCGCCGACAGCGCTTCGCAGCTTCCTTTGCTATTCAGGTCGAGTGCGAACACGTCGCCCGAGACTGGGTCGACAGCGACGTCCTGCGTCCCGCCGGCGTCGATCACCGACTGAGCGCCAGTCCCCGCTTCGACTCGGACGGTGCGCCCGTTGCCGCTATCGGCGACGTAGACGTTGCCGGACCCATCCACGGCGACGCCCTGCGGTTCCTTGAAGGCGCCGACACCAGCCGGTTCCCCTTCGATCGTCGCTTCCAACGTCCCGGTGGGGCTGAACTTCAAGACCGCGTTCGCTTGCTTGTCTGGATAGTAGACGTCGCCGCTGGAGTCACTCGCGATCTCGACGATCGCAACTGAGCCGGGCACTGCGAACGATCCGACCTTGGCTCCCGAGGAGGTGTACGTTTCGACTTCGGGCGTTGGCGTTTGCGTGTTCGTGTTGAGGACATTGACGTACACGTTCTGGTTGCGTGGATCGACCGCAACGCCGACGTCGTATTCGCCGCTGTTGACGTTGACGAACGGTGTGGGAGCTTCGAGCTGGCCGGCGGCGCTGAACTTGTCCGTTCCGAACAGTTTGGCTACGTACACCTCGCCGCTCGTTTGGTCGACGGCGATGCCGAGGTCGAAGTTGGAGTTGCTTTCGTCAAACGCCCCTTCCACGCTGTAGGTGAGCGCGTGCGCGGCAGGTGCGCCCGCGAGGGTGAGACCGAGCGCGCAGAGGACGGCGAGCGCGATCAGGATCGTCCGGGGCACGAACAGGTCGTTCGAACGGATGTTGGGTTTCGGCATCAGCGTCGCCTCCCCGTCGTCGTGATCCTTCGTGCCTTCTTGGCTGCCTTCGTCTTCCCGGCGGCCCTGGCCCTAGGGCACCCCGTGACGGCGATCTTCGTGGTCTGTTTGACCACCGCGCCGTTCTGGGCGGTGATCGTCGTCGGCATCGTCAGCCGCTGTCCACACATGCTGCCGTTCGCCTTCACCGGGAGGTACGCCCCCAGGATGGAGTGGGGACCCTCGGGGAGCTTCAGCTCGAACGTGCTGATCGGCTGGTCGGGGACCGTTTGGAATTTCGAGTAGGTGATGCCCTTCTTGATGTCGGTGTGGCCGACCAGCTCGATCGTGACGCCCTGGCCCTGCAGGACGATCACGAGGTCCGGGAACGCGGCGCCGCCGTGGGAGACGAGGTAGGCGGGCCCGGAGAGCGGAACGTTCAGGACCGGGGTGACGGCTGTCGCGAAGCCGACGACCGACGCGGCGGGGCAGGCGGCCGGGTCGGCGGCGAACTGCGCTTCGGTACACGCTTTCTGCAATGTCGTGAGCCGCGATGGCAGCGCCAGCGGCAGGGCGACGTTCACCTTGGCGATGTTCGCTTGCCCGGTCCCCGACGCGACCTTCACGTCGAGGCTCGCCCCGTTCGCTTTGCTGGTCTTCGCCTGCGTGGAGACCGCGAACGATGGTTTGAAGGGGAGTGTCCGGCAGCCGCCCACCTGGTACGGCGAGGACACAGCCGCACTCGTCGCCTGGTTGGAGGTGAGTGTGCCGTTCACGCTCATCGGGTCACAGCTCGTCGGGTCGAAGATGAACCCTCCCCGGTTGATGTCGACGCTCACGCTCTGCAGCGCGACGGGAACCCCGCTGTCGGTCCGCGAGGTGTCGACCATCTGCGGCAGCGGGTCGCTCACGACCGTGATCTGCGCGGTGTGCGGGTCGACGTAGATGGCGGAACCTACGACGACGGTGCCGAAGTCGAACGGGCCGGCGACCGCGAAGATCGCAACCGACAACCCGAACGGGGCGCCCCGATATGGGCCGGTCAGGGACACCGGGCCCGAGACGGTGAACGGTTCGGGGCCAGCGCCGGCGCCGGCTGTGACCGTGCCGATCCGCGAGGCGGGCGGGCATGTGCCCTGCGCGGCCTGGGGTTCACCGCACAATGGGACGCTCGCGAGCACGCCCGAGAGGCCGGGGGGCATGGTCAGCGATATCCCCGACAGCGCCTGCTGAGCGTCGGGCCGCGAGATGTTCATCACGAACGAGCCGAAGCCGCCCGCGGTCGTGTTCGTTGACCCCGCTTCGAACGACGGGCCGAACGGCAGCGGCGAGGGACACGGAGCGCCGCTGCCGTCGAAGCTCGCCTGGAAGCTCGACGACGGGGTCGCCGCGAACGGGCTCGAATACGGCACCAGCTGGGAGGTGGTCGTGTAGGTGCCGCACGAGGGCGGGGTGGAGAGCGCCGCGCGCGGACCGCCGAACAGGGCGAGCCTCAGATCTTCGAACGGCAGCGGCGGGTCTTCATTAAACGTCGTCGTGAGCTGGCCCGTGAGGGGGTTCGGCGAGACGGTGCCCTGCAGCCTGACCGACAGGCCGTAGCCTTCCGCGAGGAGGTAGATCGTGTACGGGGGTGCGGCGATCGACCCCGACGCGGGCGCGCCCAGATAGACAGAGCCCGTGAGTTCGCCCTCGCTGCCGTCGGCGTTGCGGGGCAGGTCGGGCGAGGTCACGCGCACCGTGCCCAACTTGGAGGCATCGGGGCAGGACACCGGGCTTTCCGTGTGCAGCCCGATCTCTTCGGGCGTGCAGCCCGCAAGGCCGTTCGCCGCGGCCGGGGAGATCGCGACGCCGGCGGGCAGCATGACGGTGGCGTCCCTCAGATCGGGGGTGGCCAGGCCGTAGGGATCTTCACTCTGCGAAACGTGCAGATCGACGCTCAACCCCGTCGGGCTGTCGACCGCGCTCGTTTCGGGCGTCACCGTCAGCGACGGGTCGAACACGAGCTTTTCGCAGCCTTCCAACGGAGGCGATTCGGCCGCGTACGTCAGCCAGTTCGGGTCGCTCAGAACGGGTTCGCCGCCGGCCGTGGCCTGCCCCGCGTTCTCCCACGAGTCCAGGTTCAGCGTCGTGGTCGACGGGTCTCCGCTGCACGCCGTGGGGTTCGTTAGGAATGCGCGCGGTGGCCTGTCGCTCGGGCATTCGCCTGTCGAGTGCCCGCCGCCACTACTCGTGATGCCACCGCTGCTGCTCTCTTGGCCGCCGATCGTCATGCAGCCGCCGGGTTTGGCCGAGCCGATTTCAACCTGGCCGCGGTAGGCGTCGTGGCTGTGGTCGGCGGGTACGCCCCACAGCGTCACGGTGCTTTCCAGCAGCTCGCCCAACTGGGTGATCGCGGATACCGTCGCTGTCACCCCGTAGTCGCCCGTGCTGCGCACGTGGACGTGGATGAATGCCGTCAGCATGAAGGGCTCGCCCACGGAGAAGGCGAACAGCGCGAGCTGACCGCGGCCAGGCGCCATGTCGTAGACCGGCACGAAGAAGTCGTAGGTGAGGTACCGACCAACGGTCGCACGTACATGCGCCACGCCGATGACGGTGTCGTCCGGGCAGGCGAGCGTTTGCGCCAGCGTCGCCTGCGAGCAGTAGGGCACGGCGTTCGGGTCGCCGACGAAGCCCGGCGGCAGGTTCACGACGGCATCCCTGATGTCGCCGCCTTCGGGGACCGATACGTTGGTGTTCGCGTCGACCGTCGTGTTCAGCTTGAAGCTGGCGGTCTGCTCGTAGGGGTGATCGCCGGCCTGCGTGTCGGGGGTACGAGCAGACCACGAGGCGCCTTCGCCGAGCGGGCCAATCGCGCCTTCCGAGGTGAACGTGCCCGCCACGAGGCTGCCCGGTTCCACGCCGAAGCCTTCCGCCGCCAGCGCGGGAGAGGCCAAGGTTGGCGCCAACAGCGCACCGCTCGTCAGCGTGAGTGCGAGCAGCCCCCGCGGGAACATGAGCCGACGCGATGCTCTCATGACCGGGCCGCTCGGCTCGTCGACCGCTTCGCTTTGCGTGTAGGGCCGTACCTCTTGTGCGCCTGGGCGACGCAAAGCGCTCGCTTCCTCTTGGACGCGTTCTTCTCACACGCCTTCAGAGCCCTTGCGAGCTTTTCGCTTCGCGATTCGGCCTTGGCCTTGCCACGCGCGGGCGGCGCTTCCGCGGCAGGCGCCAGGTTGCCGGAGCCCGCGACGCTGACGCTTGCCGGCGCGACATGGACGGGCGCCGTCGCGACCATGCTGCGACATGTCGCGAGCGAGACGCACGGTGGGGGCGGAGCGGCCGGCGCCGCAAAGCCACCGGCGATTCGCGCGTCGTAGATGTCGGGGGCGTGGTCGCCGTCCTGGCCAACGAGCTGGCTGGAGGTCGTGAAGAACACGTCAGAGCCGCTCGGCGAGGAGCCGATCAGCCGGTCCGAGGCGGCGCTCGTGCCGGTGGAGATCAGCGAGAGCACCCCGTCGCGCCACTCGTACACGTCCCCGATCGGTTCGATCTGGTTTCCGCTTTCTCTGAATTTGCGTTCCGTTTCGGCCGTGTTGACGGCGGCCGGCAGCAGCTGACCGGTCGCGTCGAAGAACACGGTCGATCCGTCGCTGCTCACCCCGCCGACCTGTTCAGCGGGCGTACCTTTCTCCGCGCCGTTCAGGAACGGCTGGCTCGCGTGGAGGTAGACGACGCCTTCGGCGGGCGCGCCCGTCGGGCTGCACGACACGCACGAGAGCGTCGAGCTAGGCGCGTCGTAGCGATATAGCTCCCCGTGCCCCGCGCTGTCATAGGCGGTCAGGCTGCGGCTGGTGTTGAAGACCAGATCGGACCCGTCTGGACTGACCGCCGCGACAAGGGAGCCAAGCGGAGATATCGGATAGATTGGGCCTCCGAAGTACTCGGCGTTTGTGCCGCCGTAGATCGCGGGCCCGACCGTCGCGATGAAGGACACGCGCCCTGCCGCGTACATGTACAGGTTTTCCTGCCCTGCGTTGCCCGCGCCCGGGACCAGCTGTCCCAGCGCGGTGAAGTACACGTGCGAGCCGTCGGCGGACACGATCGCGGAGGCCAGTTGCGCGTCGTCGTAACCGGGAGGACCGGCCGACAGGCGCCTGAGCACCCTGGTTTCCACGTCGTATTCGTACAGGTCGGCGTGACCCGGGCCCGACGTCGCCTTGTCCGGCGTGAGCTGTGACTCTGAGACGAAGAAGACCTTCGAACCGTCCCGCGTGGCGCCGACGAAGCTCGCGCCCCAGTCGGCCACGCCGGCGGGCGGCTTTGAGACGTCGACCGTCGTCGAGCCGTTCTCGCGTGCGTACAGATCCGAGACATACAGTTTGTTGCCGTTTACGACCGGCCCAAGGCGGCATTCCGCCAACGGAGATTGAGTGTCATAGGTGTCCGGGCTCTCGAAGAACACGCGCGAGCCGTCGGCCGAGACGTCGTGGCTGGAGAGCCCCCAATAGTCGGCCAGGAGCGCGCCGCAGGGGCTCGTCGCGTTGCCTTCGCTGTCCACGCCCGCGAGACGCAGCCCACCGGCCCGCGTCCATTCGTAGACCTGGCTGGTTTCAGGTACTCCGCTGGCGGGTATCGGCCCATGTTTGTCTTCTGGCAGCAGCTGCGCCTGCGTGTCGAAGAAGACGTGGCTCCCATCGGTGCTCAGGCGCGCCTTGAGTTCAGGAGCAGAGATGCCGCTCACCAACGTCGTGCAGCAGCCGCCGGGCCCGGACTCGAGTAAGTTCCTGGCGTTGCCGACTCTGCCAGCGCCGACTTGGAGCAGTTCTTCTTCGGGCAATGGCTGTCCTAGGAGCAGGACGGTTGACAGGTCACCCGACGCGGCCCTCAACAGGAATGCTTCGCTGCCGTCGTTGTTTTCCGGCGCGAGCGTCCGCGGCGGCGACCATCCACCCGCGCCGCGCTGCACCCGGTGCACGTCACTCGTGCCGTTGCTCGGCTGAGCGTAGGGCCCCGTGCCCGCGTCCTCCCACAGCAGCGAATTGCCATCGCCGCCGACGAGCGCATGGACCGCCACGCCGGGGTGCGTGACCGGGTTGTTGTCGTTCTTTTCGCTTGTCAGCAGCTCATACGCGCGGCAGTCGGGGAGTTCGGTCGAATAGGGGCGACCGGTCGCGGGGTTGAGGTTGGACTCGGCGCGAAGCGCTTCGTTGGGACATGACTCCCCGCCGATGGCGGCAGATGGGAGCGCGACTGCGGCGCAGACGGCGGCGACCGAAGCGAGACCGACGAGTCGCGAGATCCGACTGACACGACGTCTGCTTGCCTCGCGCATGAAACTCCGTTCGTCTTCGTGTGGTCGAATCGGTCTGCATACTGTTGTCTGCAGTCCCCCGTTAACTCAAGCGCCGGTTTTTGGATTACCGCCCGCCCCCCGCGTTGCGGCACTCGGGCACGACGTATCCGGTGGCGCAGAGCGTCCGGCTTCTCCACCGGAGTTCGTACGCGCGTGTGAAGGCGGCCAGCGCGCGGGGGCGTTCCTGTTCGGCGAGCGTCTGACGAATCTGCCCGGTGACGCGTCCGAGTGGCTGGGGCGAGGCGGGACGCTCGCCCGTGACCTCGAACAGGTAGTAGTCGGTGACCGTCGGCTGGGTGGCCGGTGTCGCCCTAACCGGTCCCGTGATCTGCCCGGGCCGGGCGGCGAACACGGCGTGGACGAGCGTCGGCGATTGCACGCCTTCGACGACCGCGTAGGCGCCGTCGTTGGCCACGGAGGAGTCGATCGACCAGTGCCTCGCCACGACGGCCCAGCGCTGGCCGGATGCGAGCGCGGCCCGCGCGCGCAGCGCGCTCGCGCGATCGCGGGTGACGACCATCAGGGTGTCGCGCACCGCTGGGTTCACGAACTCCGCGCGGTGCGCAGCGTAGTAGCGAGCGACCTGCGCCGTGCTCACGGACACCGTGCCGTGACGCCTCTGCAACGCCTCGGCGATCACGTCCAAGCGTGTCTGAAGCGCGACATCGGAACGTGTCATCCCCTTCGGCGGCTGTGCGTCGGCGATCCGCTGTGCGACGAGTCCAGCGAGCATCGACTCGTCGACGCCCTCCGCGGTCGCCTCCTGCAGCAGCCACTGCGCCTTGACCAGGAAGGAGATGGTGCGGCGCACCGCGGGTGGTCCTGTGCGCGCCGGCGGCCCAGACCTGGCCGGCAATCGGGCGGCGATCGCGAGCCAGTGCTCGAAGCTCGACGTGGCTATCGGCACGGCGCCGACGATCGCGACCGCGCCGGCCGGAACGCGGCGTGGCGTCGGGACCCCCACACGCCGCGCGCCTCCGCAGCCGGACGCGAGCAGAGCCCCTGCGAGCAGCAAGGCAAGACGCGATCGCCGCAGCGAGCCGTGGGGCAGCGTGTGATGAGGGGGGTGGAGGTTCATCGAATGGAGATGAGGCCGGGCCCCCGAGCTGGGGACCCGGCCGATTCAGCGCGTCATGTCAACGACGGCCTTGGTCAGTCCTTCCAGATGTTCCCTGTGAATGGCGCCCACGTCGGCGCCGCAGTCGGGAACAGGTAGTTGTTAGACGACACGAAGCAGATGAACGCGTTGGCACCCGCGCCGTTATCGACTTCGGCTTCTTTCAGAGTGATGCCCGGCTGTTTGATGTCGAGCTTGACTCCGCCGCTGCCGCCGGGGCAGGAGCCCGGCTGCACCCATGTACCGGTGAACGTGCCGGTGGCCGTCGCGTTGCCGAGACCGGCGAACAACAGGGCCGCGTGTTCGATCCGCACCACACCAGGTTTGACTTTGCAGTTGTCGCTCCTGACGCCGATCGGCCACGGGCCGTTGTCGCCAGGCGAGGTGTCGTCGTAGGCCGCTCCCGGTGTCGCGTTCTGGATATCTACGAACGTGACCCAGCCCTCGGCTTCACCGAGTCCTTCTTTGCATTCCGTGCCTGCCGCCACGGTCGGCGGGTCGCTGTGGAGCTTGACCCCGAAGAACGCATACCCAGCCGGGTTTTCGTTGCACACTTTCGATATGACTGTGGCGCAGAACCGCAGCTTGCCCGCGGTGTTGACCGCGAGCGCCGAAGTGCCGAAGCTGCCGCCCGAGACGCCTTCCGGCGGTTCGGTGAAGTCGTCACGCAGCTTTTCGTTCGAGTTGTTGCAGAGGACGAATCCAGTACACGCCGCCGCGGACGCCGATGACGCCACGGCTCCCAGCGCGAACATCGCCACCAGCAGCGCTGGGGCGAGAGTGATGAGGAACCTGCTCTTCATTGTCGATCATCTCCTACATAGTGTTGATTGGTGGCCTCGGCGCGCTCGTCTTTCCGAGAGGATGCACCCCGGGGCTATTTGAACCACCACCGAGACGACTGCGCGCTCGGCGATGGGACAGACGCAGGTCTACCACTTCTCGTGGCCGATGTGTGACTGGCAAGTGCCGAGTGCGTGGCACGCGGGGTCGTGATTCAGCTAAAGAAAGGTGTGAGGAGAATGGAAACTTCTGCACGCCCGGAAAGTCCAAGTAGCTGGACGCTTCGCGCGCTGTTGAGGCGGTCGTTGCGTAAAATGTTTCTCACTGCACATCGCGAACTGCTAGCCGTAGTAGCGAGCGACGACCTGTAGCTGGCTGAACAGGTCGTGGGCCAGGAACAGGACCACGATCAGTGCTCCGGCCGTGGGTCCCCAACGCCGTCCGGCGCCGCGCGCAGCCAACGCCAGCGCCCCGCCGAGCAGCGGGAGCAGCGGAAGCAGATAGCGCGCCTGTCCGTATGGGGCCTCCGTAGCCGGGAATTCGCGGTAGGAGGCCGCGCCGATCAGGACGAGCAGGCCGAGCATCATGAGCGCGTAGACGGCGAGCTCGGACAGGCGGCCGCGCAGGGCGGCGCGCCCATCGACGAGCGCGCGGGCGCCCAGGACCGCGATCAGCCCAGCGGCGAGCAGCGCCAAACTGTAGACCCAGCCAGGGAAGAAGGTGTCGAGCCATCCGAAGCGCCCGACGTAGCCGACGAACCAGATCTGGCGCGCGGTTTGCAGGCCGGGGAAATCGTTGACCGTTCCGGGCAGTCGGGGAAGGTAGAGCTGCCATATGTAGTTCGCGGCGTCGAGCACCGAGCCGTGCGTGGTCCTGATTGCGCCGGCCACGATGCCGAACGCGAGACGGTTGGAGAGGCTGTTGCCGGCGACGAACGCGACGACCGGCACCGAGCCGATCGCGGCGGCGAGCGCCGGCGGGCGGAGCGCGCCG
>JADGPK010000026.1 GCA_017882445.1 Solirubrobacteraceae bacterium | reverse complement strand
TCGTTGCGGTCGTCTTCCCGGACTGGCCCGCAGCGGTGTAGGCCGACCGGCGTACCTTCCATGTTAGCGCGGTCAAGATTATCCACAGGGCCGCAAATTGACCGATAAGGTACGCAATTCCGTCGATAGAGTTGCTGTAAATTTGGTTGGTAAAATATGCCCCTACCGAAAGGACAAACATAAAAACGACTAAGAAGGCTATTCGTCCGCGCGTGTTCGCATTCTGATCCGAAGGCAGTTCAGGTTTAACTTTCCCGAATTGCTGCTGATATCGCGCGACTGTGTCCAGCTCCTCCTGATCCTCTGCCGCATCCTTTAGCGTGGTCTCTGTGACCGCTGGAAACCTCTCTTTTTCACTGCGAGCAGTCGCGGACGACCTGGGTCTTAAGGGCGGCGGTCGGATCAACTTCTCTACGATCTCGCTGATATTTTCTGCGGCAATGCGGTCTCTCCTTCCTACTGATCCCCGTCCCGGACGTCGCAGCGCAGGCAACGGCAGCACTCTTCCATGGCCTCGACGGCGGTAAGCCCGAGGCTGGCCTCCTCGAAATTCCTCGCGCGCTCGGCGGGAGGAAGCTCGGTGAGGTGGTGACGCCGGCTCTCGCTGGGGTGGGAGGGGGCCTTCATTTCGTACTCGAATTCGGGGAAGATCCGCTCCCAGCGGCGGGCGTGGGCCGTCACCTCGAGCAGCGTTCGGCCCGCATCGGTGAGCCCGTAGTGAGCCTGCTGCGGAGTCCCGGCGCTGCGAGCGTGGGGCGGCATCCCCGGCCGGTGCTCGTAGGTCACGAGCTCGCTGTCGAGCAGGCGACGCAGCCGGCGTATGACCGTCGAGTGCCCGACATGCGGTAGACGCCGCTCGAGCTCGGCGGGGCGGGTCGAGCCGTCACTCAGCGCCTGCAGGACCGGGATCATCCACTGCTCGGCGAGCAACTCGAGCGCCCGTGCTCCCAGCTGATCTCGTTGGCTCATCGTCCTCCGCTTTGCTCGTCGTCGGGCCGCATCCGCGCAAACAGGTTCACTTCACCGAGAGAGTAGCGTCCCGAATACACGCATAGTTCCGATAGCTACACCGCGCGGTAGACGGCCTCCGTAGCGCCGGCCCGCGAGCTCCGCCCCGTGCCGCCCGTCAGTCGAGTGTCGGCTGCGGGTCTTCGCACTCAGCCAGGAAGGCCGAGATGGCGAGAAGCCCGGTGTGGACCTCGCCGCGCCAGCGCAGAGCGGGCGCGGCGTGCACTCCCAGCCGCGCGAGGCCGTCGGCGAGCGAGCGTAGCTCTGCATCCCAGCTCGAGCCCTCTTCCGCGGCCAGCTTGGCTTCATCGACGGTGAAACCGATCTCCTGCATCATGAGGCGGAGATACCCGTCCGGGTCGTCCTCGAGATCCGGGTCTTCCGGAGTCCCGCCGTCGCCGAGACGGCTGAGATCCGCGCCGGTCGCCCATGCCAGACGGGTCGCCCGCAGCGCGAAGATCGCGCCGCGGCCCCGCGCTGCCGCGAGCGCCGCGATGCGCATCGCCCTCGGCACGGGCGCCGGGTGGCGCTCGGGCCGCACGAACGGGAGCTGCAGGCGCTTCGCGTGGAGCCGTGCCGCCTCGATGTCGAGATCGAGCCGCGCCGGCCCGCTGCGCAGCGGGCACCACACCGCGCCCTCCTTCTCGACCGCCAGACCCGAGAGCGCCCGCGCCAGGAAGTACGTCTCGACCGACGCAAGGTCGATCGCGACGATTGGCGCATCGGCGCTCCAAGGTGGTTTGGCCTGGCGCGCGCGCCGGTCTGGGCTTGCAGACGGTTTCATCTGAGCGAGGTTCGCCGGACGAGCGGGCCAGGATCACCCGCGTCGCAGCGGTTGGAGTTTACGTACTAACGTGGTCAATATTGACAAGCCGCGCGCTCGTCTCATGTTTCTCTCTCGTGGGTGAGCGGGGCTTCTCCTTGCTTGCGTGGGCCGCCTCGGCGGCGACATCGCGGCCGATCACGGGGGCCAGCGCGATGCGGGACGCGTAGCCGGCGAGCCCTGTCAGCCGGTCGGTGGCGCCCCGTGTGACGTAATCGTGGACGATCCCCCAAATCGCTCCGACGCTCGCCTCCGCGGCCAGGCGCGACTGTGACTGCGACCGCGGTAGGGCCCGCGCGAGTTGGTCGGTGAACTGGTCGAGCATCCGTTCGCGGCGCTCGAGGCCGGCCGGCCCGAGGGCGAAGATCTCCACGAACGCGACGCGTGCCGGCGCGGGGCTGGCGGCGATGTGCAGCATGAGCGCCGCGACGCCTCGGTGCACCCCGGCTAAACGATCCTCAGTACTCCGCGAGGCCCCCGCGGCGCACACGAGCGCTTCCAGGCCCAGGCGATCGATCGCGTCAAGGAAGCAGTGCTCCGCGCTGTCGAACAGCTCGTCGAACGTCCTTTCGGAGACTCCGGCCGCGCATGCGATCTGCGCCGGGGTCAGGCGGGCATAGCCCGTCGCGGCCGCGATCCGGACCGCGGAGCGCAGGATGCGCGTGCGATCGCTCTCCCGCACGCGAACCCGGGCCTGGCACGGCGCCCGGCCCACGGCGCGCATGTGAGGCGGCCGGCAGTCCCACGGCGGCACGGATGACCCGCCGCGCCGCCCGACGCCCACTGGCGAGCCACAGGAGACCGCCCAGGCCGCCAGCTCGCCGGCGAGCGCCGGCAGTTCCTCGACGCTGCCGGCGAGCAGCCGCCGGCACGTGACGCGTTCCACTCCGCACACGATCCCCTTGACGATCGGCGGCGGCGGCGCCCCGTCTGGAGCCGCGTTGAAGCCGGCGCTCAGCATTCGCTCGAAGATCAGCCGTGTGCGGCGCATCCGCGCCACGGCGTCGGGTCCGGCGCCGAGAACCTCCACCAAGACGAGGCGAGCCGCCTTGGGCTCGTTCGCGACCTCGTGCGCGAACGCCTCGAACGCACATCGCAGCCGCGCCTGCCAGTCCTCCCCGGAACGGTGGGCGTCGCCGATGCGCTTGACCGTGCGCGCGACGATCGCGTCGTACGTTGCCAGGAAATACGCCTGCTTGGTCCCGAACTGCTCGTGGAACGCTCGCTTCGAGACCCCCGCCAGCGCGACCAGCCGCGCCAGGGTCGCACCGTCGTAACCTCGCTCTGCGACCTCCTCGATCATCGCCCCGAACAGGCGCCCGCGCTGATTGCTGGCGACCGCGTCGTGGTCGAGCCCGTTGCGCCGGGGCCGCAGCTGCACGTACAGCGGCTTGGGCTTCCTCCGCTCGAGGTCCGTCGCCCCGGGCCGGCCGCCCCTGTGCGACCCGTCTATCTGATCCCTGAGAGTCATAGCGGTTCAGCGTAGCGGAAATCAACTGACAGTTGTCCGCTTGCGCAACTGCACATCTAGTTGCAAGGCTCTCTCCACGATGCAGATCGCCAGCCGCGTGCGCGCAAAGCGCAAGGCCCTTGGGCTCACTCAGAAAGAGCTCGCCGCCGTGGCAAACATCACCCATCAACAAATCTCCAAGATCGAGAGCGACGAAGGACTCCCCTCCGTGCCCGTTCTCCTGTCTTTGAGCCGCACGCTCGGCGTCACCGCCGACTACCTGCTCACAGGCCGTAAGGTCGCGTCTCTGGGCATCCGCGGCGAGATCCGCGCTCAATCGGGCCTCAGCCCACGCGCGAAGCGCAGTCTGATTCAGCTCATCGGCGAGCTCGGCGGGGATGTCTGACAGCAAGGCGGCGCTGTTCGCGATCGCGTGGCTCGCGGCCGGCGGACCTGTGTCACATATGTGCCGAGTTTGCACCAATTCCGTCGACGCCCGTGATTCGCGCTGGTCTCGCCGTATGGTGCTCGGCTGCCGTTGTCTCTAGACCGCGCCGCGCGCTGTCACCGACGCTGGCGTCCACACAGGAAAGGTGCGATTTTTCCTATGCAAGATCAGGGTACGCCCACGCCCCGAGGGGCCGGTGTCGTTCGCATCCCGGCCGAGGCCGTCGAGCTGCTGCGTGACGGGCTGCGCAGCCAGATCGCCATCGCCGCACGACACATCATCAGAGCGGACGAGCAGCTGGGTGCTCGCGAGCACCCCGAGCGCTACCAGGAGCCTCTGCAGTGCATGGACGCACTGCGCGCGCTGCTGGAGGAGATCGGCTGGAGCGCGCCACCGAGCGATCGGCCGGTCGATCTGCGGACTCACGGTTGGGCGCTGATCGAGGCGCTGCAGGACCAGGTCAGCGTGCACACCAACATGCTCGGCGAGCTCGATCGGGACGACGAGCAACGCGAGGCCATCATGCACAACCTGAGCACGCTCGAGCCCCTCTCGCTCACGGTGCTGCTGCGGACCCAGGCGGACGTGCTGCGCGCCAAGTCGGAGCGGGGGGCTTGAGCCGAATGGCCGATCGAACCAAGACGGCGGGCTCGCTGGAGCTGATTCCGCTCCCAGCCATCCAGCAGAGGATCCTGGTCGTTCGCGAGCGCCACGTGATGCTCGATGAGGATCTGGCAGTGCTCTATGGGGTGCAGACACGCCGTCTGATCGAGCAGGTCAAGCGGAACATTGACCGGTTCCCGTCCGACTTCATGTTCCAGCTGACAAAGGACGAGGCCACCGCCTTGAGGTCGCAATCTGCGATCTCAAGTGACGGACACGGCGGCCGTCGCTACGCGCCCTACGTCTTCACAGAGCAAGGCGTCGCGATGCTATCGGGTGTTCTCCGGAGCCAGACGGCGGTCGCCGTCAACATCGCGATCATGCGGGCGGACGGCGTTGCTCAGGCTGACGTCACGTCAGCCAGCAGCGCCTCGATGATCCCGTCCACGTCGTGGCGCGCGGCCTCGACGTGGGGCTCCATGCCGTGCTCACGCAACGTCCGGCTCGTCACCGGACCGATCGAGACGATGCGCGTGCCGGGCGACAGGCCTGCGTCGCCGCCGGCTGCCTGCACAAAGAAGCGCACCGTCGAGGATGAGGTGAACGTGACGTAGTCTGCCTGCCGCGCCGCCTCGAGCGTCAGCGGGGGGAGGGGCTCGACGAGCGTCTCATACAGCGCGAGCACGTCCACCTCCACGCCGCGTGCGCGCAGCGCGTCGGGCAGCACGTCGCGCGCCTCGCGTGCGCGCGCGACGAGCGCGCGCTTCACCTCCACGTCGGCGAGGGCCTCCACGAGCGACTCCGCGACGAAGCTCTCGCCCACCACGTCCGCGACGATCCCGTGCTCAGACAGCGCCGCGGCGGTGGCGGCGCCGACCGCCGCGACCTTCGCGCCGGCGAGCGCGCGGGCGTCCCCCCCGGCGGCTTCGAGTCGCTCGAACAGCGCCGCCACGCCGTTGGCGCTTGTCAGGCAGATCAGGTCGTAGGGCGAAAGGTCGAGCGGAGGGAGGTCGGGCTCTGAGAGGCTGCGGATGCGGATCACCGGTGCCTGCACCACCCGCGCACCGAGCGCCTCCAGGCGGCGAGCCAGCCCGCTGGCCTGGGCGCGTGCGCGTGTCACCGCAACCGAGCGTCCGGCGAGCGGGCGCACGGGCAGCCAGGAGAGCTCTTCGGCGAGCGCGGCGACCGGCCCGATGACCGTGATCGACGGTGGATTGACCGCCTCCCTGCGCACGGCCTCGGCGATCGTCTCCAACGTGGCCGAGATGGTGCGCTGGGCTGGGAGCGTCCCGCCTTCCACCACGGCCGTCGGCTCGGAGCCGGGGCGTCCGGCGGCCATCAGCGCGGCGGCGATGTCGGGCAGCCGGCGGACCCCCATGTAGAGGACGAGCGTTCCCGGGAAGGCCGCCAGCGCCCGCCAGTGGCTCGCCGCCTCGTCCTTGTCGGGGTCCTCGTGGCCGGTGATCAGGGCGACGGCGCTCGCGAGCCCGCGGTGGGTGAGCGGAATGCCCGCGTAGGCGCTCGCTCCGACGCCCGCGGTGACGCCGGGCACGACCTCGAAGGGGATGCCGGCGGCGCGCAGCGTCAGCGCCTCCTCGCCGCCGCGCCCGAACACGAACGGGTCTCCGCCCTTCAGCCGCACCACCGTCTTGCCCTCCCGCGCGCGAGAAACCATCAGCTCTTCGGTCTGCTCCTGCGCGACCGACGGCCCCCCGCGCTCCTTGCCCACGTACAGCAGCTCGGCGTCCGCCCGCGCTCCGTCGAGCGCGGATGGGGGGATCAGCCGGTCGTACAGGATGATGTCCGCCTCGGCGATCAGCTCCAGCGCGCGCGCCGTCAAGAGGCCGGGGTCCCCGGGGCCGGCGCCGACGAGGTGGACGCGCCCGCTCACGTCCCGACCGGCCAGTGATCCACGTCGAGCTCGGGCATCGGGAAGTGCCTGGGATTGCCCGTCGCCAGGCGCGCGCCCACGCCGACCGCGGCGGCCGCTATCAGGCAGTCCGCCTGGCTGAGCGTGATGCCCCTGCGGGCATAGTCGCGCCGCCAGCGTCCGGCGCATTCGCCCTCGGATCGCCCGAGCGGGGCGAGCTGAAAGCCTTTCAGGAAGCGCTCGACGACTGCCTCCTCGTCGCTGTCGGTGCCGCGCAGCACCTCCTCGACGTTGACCGCGCAGACCCACGGCACCTGCACGCCGCTACGCAGCTCCCGTACGCGCGCTGCGGCGGGACGGCCGCGCAGCGCGTCGATGAGCACGGTCGTGTCGAGCAGCACCGCCAACGTCTAGCCGACACGAGTCGGGTCGCCGCTTCGTTGCGTCGTCACCCAGTCGGCGGGATCGCGATCCCACTCGTGCTCACGGTCCGCGAGTGCTCCGAGCCCCGCTTCGATGTCCTCCCAGCGGCGCTGATCGTCGAGTGCGCGGCGGAGCGTCTCGCTGATGAACATGCTGCGCCGCCGACTGCCCACGCGCTGATCGAGTTGCTCCACGAGGTCGTCGTCGAGGCTAATGTGCAGTCGCATGGCCACACGCTAGCACACAAGGTCTTGCACACGTTCTCTTCGCCAGCGTCGGCCCTGCTGAGCCCCGGCGACCTTGCGCGATAGTTTTGGGCGGCAGGCATGTCCATGCGGATTCTTTATATCGACGACTCAGGCAAGCCGGCACAGAGTCAGACCAAAGTCCCCGTGTTTCCGGGGCCTGCACCAACAATTGCAGTGCCCGGGGTGTGATGCCTATAATGGTCGCGTCGTGGGTTCGGTTAGTAGGCGCAAGCTGAATGCAACCGAAATACCCGCGGCACTGGGGCCCCGGACCGCACGGGGTCCCTTACTTTAAACGGCCCCGCAGCGTCTCGCTCTGCTTCTCCCCAGATGCCTCAGCTCAGGCCCGCGGATGCCATCGCCTCGGCACTGTGCAGAAGCTCGCCGGCGCCGGCCGCGCGCATGCGCGCGGCCACTTCGCGTCCCAGCCGCTCCCCGTCGTCGAGGCCGCCGAGCAGCTCGTCGCTCACCCACGCCGATCCATCCGGCATCCCCACCCATGCGCGCAAACGCAGTCGGCCGCCGCCGACCGCCAGCGCGTGGGCGCCGAGCGGCGTGTGACAGCTCGCCCCGAGCTCGCGCGCCAGCGTCCGCTCGGCCAGCAGGCAGGCGAACGCGCCGGCGTCGCTGATCGCGCGCACCGCGTCGCGGGTGCTCGCATCCTGCTCGCGGCCCTCCAATGCCAGGACGCCCTGGCCCGGCGCCGGCACGAAGCGCTCGGAGTCGAGGACGCCGCCGATCTCCGCCTCGCGCCCCAGGCGCTGAAGCCCCGCGCGGGCGAGCACGATCGCGTCGAGACCCTGGCCCAGGTCGGCGAGCTTGGCCAGGCGGGTGTCGACGTTGCCGCGAACCGTCACGACCTCGATGTCCGAGCGCGCTGCGCGAAGCTGGGCCATGCGGCGGATGCTGCTCGTTCCCACGCACGCGCCCGTCTGCAGATCGTCGAGCGTCCGCGCGCCGCAGAGGACGTCCTCCGGCGCCGCGCGGACGGGGGCGCCGTGGAGCGAGAGCCCGTCGGCGAGCTCACCGGGGAGATCCTTGGCCGAGTGCACGGCCAGGTCGATCTCTCCGCCGGCGAGCGCTGCCTCGAGCTCGATCACCCAGCGCGACTTGTCCTCCTCCGCCGCCCCCCGGTCCCCGCTGGTGATGATCGGGACGATCTCGCAGTCGCCGCCGAGGAGGTCGGCGATGAGGTTTGCCTGTACCAGCGCGAGCGCGCTGCGCCGGGTCCCGATCCGCATCAGCGCTTCACACTGCCCCCGTGGCCGGGTCGACGACGACGCACCATCGACGGCACAGGCAGGTCGTGGACCTCCGCCAGCTCCTGCGCGCGCTGCTCCTCGGCCGCGCCGTCCTGTTGCAGCCCAAACAGCTCGCGCACGATCTCCAGGCTCGCGTGTCCGCGATCCGCGCCGAGGCTGCGCAGGCGGATCGTCGGCTCGTGCAGCAGCCGGCTCATCACCGCCCGGGCGATCGCCTCGACCCGCGCGACGTCGCGGGCGGAGGCCGACTCCCAGCGACCGGAGTTCTCGGCCAGCACCTGCTCGACGATCGCGTCGCCATGCCCGCGCAGGGCGCTGACGGTGGGCAGCGTGTCGAGCTGGCCCAGCCAGCGGGCGAAGCGGTTGATCTCTTCCTCGACGATCTCAAGCGCCCGCGGGGCCTCCTCCGCGCGCGAGCTCAGGTTGCTCGCTACCACCGCCTGCAGATCGTC
The DNA here is from genome assembly GCA_017882445.1 of Solirubrobacteraceae bacterium. Lineage (GTDB taxonomy): Bacteria > Actinomycetota > Thermoleophilia > Solirubrobacterales > Solirubrobacteraceae > Palsa-744. The sequence continues at coordinate 22,418 of JADGPK010000026.1, read as the reverse complement.
GATGTCGTAGAGGCTCACGCCCTCGAGTTCCGCACACGCGGGATCGACGTCGCGCGGCACAGCGATGTCGATCAGCAGCAGGGGGCGTCTCCCCCGTTCGGCCATCACCAGCTCGAGCTCCTCGCGGCCGACGATCGGATGGGGCGAGGAGGTCGAGGACAGCACGATGTCGGTGTGCACCAGCTGGTCGGGAAGTTTGTCGAGTCCCACCACCGATCCGCCGAACCGCTGTGCGAGGCTCAGCGCGCGGTCTGCGTGGCGGTTGGCGACGAAGATCGTGCCCGCGCCCTGCTCTGAGAGCGCGCGGGCGGTCAATTCGCTCGTCTCGCCCGCGCCGAGGATGACGACGTGGCGCCGCTCCAGGTCGCCCAGCACGCTCAGCGCGAGGTCCACGGCCACCGATGGGACGCTCACGCGGCTGGAGCCGATCTCGGTCTCCGAGCGCACCCTCTTGCCCGTCGTCAGCGCGGCGGCGAACAGGCGGTTGGAGAGCGGTCCGGTGGCGCCGGCGCGCATCGCCGCTTCGTGCGCGCGCCTGACCTGCCCCTGGACCTCCGCCTCGCCGACGATCATCGACTCCAGGCCCGCGGTCACCCGGTAGAGCTGGCGGGCGGTGTCGCAGTTGCGCGGAGAGTAGATCGCCTCGGCCAGCTCGGTCGGGCGGATGCTGGCGCGGCGCGCCAGCAGGCCGAGCACGTCGGACTCGGCCTGCACGGGGTCGCCCACCACGAGGTAGACCTCGGTGCGGTTGCAGGTCGAGACCACGACCGCCTCGCGCACCTCAGCGGTCGCGGTGGCCTGGACGGCGAACTCGGCGGCCTCGGTCTCGGTGAACGCCAGGCGCTCGCGCAGCGCCACCGGCGCGGTCTTGTGCGAGATGCCGAGGACGATCAGCTCGCTCATGCCGGCGTCGCCTCACGCTCGGAGGGGGCCTCTTCGCGCGCCGGCGGGTGCTCGGCGGTGCCCTGGGACAGCTCCAGCAGCTCGCCGAGCTCGCGCTCGAGCCTGCTCAGCCGTATGGCCATGATCGCCACGTAGATGAGCACGATCGCGAACAGCACCACGTAGGCGCCCGCCACGTACTTGCCCGCCTCGTGCAGCGGCAGGGCCGGGAGCTCGCCGAGAATCGCGGTGCCCATCAGACCCCCGTCCTTCCGGCTGTGCGCGCGGCGGCGGTCACCGCGGCGGTCGCGTGCAGGACGGGAGCCGCGCTGCGGGGGCGCCTCGTCGTGTCCGCTTCGCCGGACAGCCGCCTGCGCAGCGCGCGCACCTGCGCGCGGGTGTGCTTGGCGGTCAGCTCGTACTTGCAGAGGGTGGCGTAGAGCAGCGCCACGGCGAACAGCGAGACCGTGAACGTGAGCGCCATCGCGCCGGGGAGGCTCGAGGTGCCGCCGAGCACCCGCGGGTGCAGATAGGCGCTCGACAGGCGTACGGCGATGAAGTTCAGCGGCACGAACGCCCCGGCGGTGACGGCGAACACCGACGCATACATGGACTGGCGCTCGGGGTCCTCGATCGCGAAGCGCAGCGGCTGGTAGGTCGCATACAGCAGGAACACGATCAGGAACGAGACGAGCGTCGGCTCGTTCCACACCCACCAGTGTCCCCAAGAGCCCTTCGCCCAGATCGAGCCGGTGATGAGCGTGCCGACGGCGAAGATCAGGCTCATGTGGATCGCGACGTAGGAACGCATGTCCCAGCGCGCATCGCGCGTGCGCAGGTGCTGGATCGCCAGCAGGCCGCCGATCACGAAGCCGCACAGCGCCACGATCGCCAGCGGCACGTGCAGGTAGAAGATCTTCTGCAGAAAGCCCTGTTCGGCTTCCAGGGGCGCGTAGAAGAAGACGAGGCCGAGAGCGACCGTCATCGCGGCCACGGTGGCGATGCTCAGCGCACGCAGACCCTTGCCATACATGGGTATTTCTAGTCCTCCAGAAGGAAATCGAAGAGGGCGTAGGCGATCAGCCCGAACACAAGATCATAGAGCCCGAGCGTCAGCAGCCATCGGGCAGGCGGGCCCGTCGGGTGGGCGAGGGTCAAGAGCGGCGAGGTCGCCCGCGCGCCGCCGATCACGATCGGTAGCAGCAACGGCAGCGCAAGCAGCGGCCCGAGCAGGTCGCGCGCGCTGGTGCGCACCGCCAGGGCGGCCACGAGCGTGCCGACCGCCGCGATCCCGATGTCGCCGAGCGCGAGCGTCTCGAGCAGGCCGGGCAGCTCCCCGCCGAGCGAAGGGCCCAGCAGCAGCAGCGCGAACGCGGGCACGGCCACGAGCTCGAGCACCACGAGGAAGCCCAGCAGCGTCAGCGCCTTGGCGACGAGCATCGCGCTGCGCTCGACGGGAGCGAGCAGGAAGCCGTCGAAGCCGCCCTGGTCGGCGTCCGCGACGAACAGGCGGTTGATGCCGAGGATCGCGGCGAACAGCAGCGTGACCCACAGGATGCCCGCCGCGAGGTCGCCTTCGACGCTGTTGCGGTTCAGCGCGAAGTGGAACACCACGAACGTGGTCACCGCGAACAGCGACATGCCGGGCACGGACTGCAGCGTGCGCAGCTCGACGAGCAGCTCCTTGCGCAGCAGGGCGGCGACTGTCCGTCTCACCGGTAGAGCTCCGCGATCTCGCCCGGCCGGACCTCGGCGGCCGCGCGCAGCAGCGCGGGGCGCCCGGCGCGCAGGCCGAGCACCACGTCGGCCTGCGCCAGCCCGCCCGAGGGGTCGTGGCTGCAGATCACCCGCGTACGGCGCCCGCCGGGGTCGGTTCCCGCGCCGATCAGCGGCGCCACCAGCTCGACGGCGGCCGGGTCGAGGTTCGAGTACGGCTCGTCGAGCAGCAGGAGCTCGGGTTCGTGCAGGACCGCGCGCGCGATTGCCACGCGCTGGACCATGCCGCGCGAGAGCGTCCGCAGTCGCTCGCGCGCGCGCGCGGACATGGCGAGCGCCTCGAGCAGCTCGTCCACCCGCCGCTCGCCCACGCCGTGCAGCCGCGCGTGGAAGCACAGGTTCTCGCGCGCGGTCAGCTCGCGGTAGAGGAGCGGCTCGTGGGCGAGCAGGCCGACGCGCCCGCGCACCGCCCAGGCCTCCCGCGGCAGGCTTCGCCCGAGCACGCGCACCTCTCCCGCGTGCGGGCGCAGGAGTGTCGCGAGCACGCGCAGGAAGGTCGTCTTGCCTGCGCCGTTGGGGCCGAACACGACGAGCGTCTGGCCCTCTGCCAACGTCAGCGAGACGTCGCTCAGCGCCTCGCGCTCACCGAAGTGTCGAGCGAGCCCCTCGACCTGGAGCGCGGCCACCCTCAGGCTCTCGACACCGCCAGCGCGTGCGCGTCCTGCGCCCGCGCGATCAACTCGCGCACGGCCCGCTCGCCCGCCGGTTCTGAGCCCTCAGAGGCGCCGCCGGGGGGGTCCGCGCGCAGCAGCGCGATCGGGTCGGGCTGACCGTTGACGATGCCCTCGAAGAACTCCTTGCGCTCCTGGTAGGTCGCCAGCGTGCCCTTGGCCCAGCCGCGAGCCTCGTTCAGCAGCACCGCCAGCCGCGCGTAGGGCTCGCCGAACTGCGCTTCGATCTCCCGCTTCATGCGCTTTGCCAGCGTCGGAGACGCGCCCGCCGTCGAGATCGCGATCGCCAGCGGGCTCATACGCACGATCGCCGGCAGGATGAAGTTGCACAGCGGCGGCACGTCCACGACGTTCACGAGCATCGTGCGCCGCTCGGCGTCCTCGAACACCGCGATGTTCACGTCTGAGTCGTCGGTCGCCGCGATCGCGATGAACGCGCCCTGTAGATCGGCCGGCCCGCCGTACGCGCGCCGCTCCCAGCCGATCGAGCCCTCGCGCGCGTACTCGGCGATCGCCGGCTCGGCCTCGGGTGCGATCACGGTGACCTCGCCGTCGCAGGCGAGCAGCCCCTCGACCTTCTCCAGGCCGATCTCCCCGCCGCCGATCACCACGCAGCGGCGGCCGGTGAGCCTCAGGCAGGCGATGTAGAACGGCGTCTCCAGCATCCCCTGCACGCAGCTCTGGTCGCAGATCCCCCTGCGCAGCTGACAGACGCACTCCTTGCCTGCGTAGGCCTGGGCGGGCATCGCTCAAGCGTAGCCGCAACAGGCCGCCCCGGACGGCGGCTAGCTCCTTGGAACGCCCCTGCCCAGCATGCGCGCGCCGAGGCGCGCCAGTGTCCAGGCGCCCTCACGCCAGGCGCGCTCCCGGTCGGCCTCACGTCCCGAGCGCATCTTCGCCACCGACCGCGCCGCCCTGACGCTCGTCGAGTCATACGGCCCCCACCACTGTCCGCGGGTCCTCGGCGGATCCCACGTGATGAGCTTCTCCTGGGCGCATGCCCTCAGCCCGGCCTGGCCGAGGGTCCGCCCGAGGCCGCCGCCGGCCGCCGCGCCCCACGGTCCGCGCGAGACGGTTGGGCCCGGGAGGTGGTCGTTGAGCCACACCATGCCCGTGCGAAGCTCGCGCGCGATGCGTGTCCCCTGGTAGCGGTCGGCCGTCCACACCGACACGCCCAGCCCATAGTCGCTGTCGTTGGCCAGCGCGATGGCCTCCTCGACCGTCTCGACCCCGACGACCGCGAGCACGGGGCCGTCGAGGGGCTCGCGCATCAAGCGCATCTCGCTCGTCGTCCCGGTCAGCACCGCGGGGGCATAGAACGCGCCCGCGTCACACCCGTGCGGGCTGACGGGGCCGCCGCAGTGAAGCCGTGCGCCCTGCGCGACCGCCTCTGTGACCAGCGTGTCGACGTGCTCGGCACGGCGCGCCGAGGCGAGCGGACCGACCTGGGTGCGATGGTCGCCGGGGTCGCCCACGGTCAGTCGCCGCGCTCCGTCCACGAGCCCCGCGAGGAAGCGCTCGTAGACCTCGCGCAGAACGTAGACCCGCTCGATCGAACCACGCGCCTGCCCGGCGCCCGCGCAGCCCGCCCACAAAGCGCCGGCCACCGCGCGGGGCAGGCGCGCGTCGGCGAGCACGAGCATCGCGTCCTTGCCGCCGAGCTCCACCGTCACCTCCTTCTCGCGTGAAACGCACGCTCGCGCCACCACTCGGCCGACGGCCGGCGAGCCGGTGAAGAGGATCTTGGCGACAGGCGAGCGCGCGAGCGCGACGCCGACGTCGGCGTCGCCGTGCACGACCCGCACGAGGCCCTCCGGCAGGCCCGCGCGCGCCAGCACCCGCGCGATCCTCTCGCCCGCCAGCGACGCCCGGCGAGCGGGCTTGAACGTGACGCCGTTCCCCGCCAGCAGCGCTCCGGCTATCTGGCCGAGAGGCTGGGCGAACGGCGCGCTGCCGGCGCCGATCACCCCGACCACGCCGTATGGCTCATATGCGATCCGCCCGCGCTTGACGATCGACATCGAGCGATGGATCCCCACACGGCGGCCGCCCAGGACCTTCGCCCCGTCTTCGGCTATCCAGATCAGCGCGTCGATCGCCGCGAGCAGCTCCAGCGCCGCGATCTCCGCGCGCGGCCTTCCCTGCTCGGCGGCGAGCGCGTCCTGCAGCTCGTCGAAGTCGTCGATCACCGACTGGGCCATCCTGCGCATGTACCGGGCGCGATCCTGCACCCGCAGGAGCGCCCACAGCGGCTGCACCTTCGCGACTTCGCCCACAACCTCATCGACGCGCTCGGGCGGCGTGACCTTGACCCGGCCGAGAACCGCGCCGGTGGCGGGGTTGCGCGCGATCAGCTCTCCCAGCGTGGCCGGCTCGCTCGGTGTGGTGCTCATCGCGGAGCGATTATCGCTGGTCCAGTCCGCGTGCCCGGCGAATCAGCGCCAGACGCTCGGCGAGCTCCGCCTCCGCCTCATCCGGCTCGTAGAAGCGAGCCCCGACGACGCCCTCGGGCGCCAGCTCCCGGGATGAGACGTGTCCGGGGTGCGCGTGCGGATTGTCATAGCCCCCCGTGTCCTGTCCGGGACGTGGCCCGGAGCGCAGCGAGCCCGGGACGGGGCCGGCGCCGTTCTCGCGCACGTGGGCAGCGGCCGCCGACAGCGCTCGTCCGGCCGCGTCGGACTTCGGCGCTAGCGCCAGGTAGATGGCGGTCTGCGCGAGTGCATAGCGCGCCTCGGGCAGCCCTACGAGCTCGACCGCGTGCGCGGCCGCCGTGGCCAGCGAGAGCGCGCCGGGGTCCGCGTTGCCGATGTCCTCGGACGCGAGGATCACCATCCGTCGCACGATGAAACGCGGGTCCTCGCCGCCCTCGAGCATCACCGCCAGGTAGTACAGCGAGGCGTCCGGATCGGATCCTCGCGTGGCCTTGATCCAGGCGGAGATGTAATCGAAGTGACGATCACCCTGTTTGTCATAGAGAACGGCCCGGCGCTGCAGCGCGTCCTCGACGCGCTGCAGGGTGACGCGCTCCTCGCAGAGCTCCTCGGAGGTCGCCGCCGCCAGCTCCAGCGCGTTGAGCGCCGTGCGCGCGTCTCCTTCGCTGCGCGCGGCCAGGAAGTCGAACGCGCGATCCTCGACCGCGATCTCGGAGCCGGCGGCCCGGCGCAGCACGGTGGCGATCTCCTCGGCGGTGAGCGCCTGCAACGCGTACACGCGCACGCGCGACAGCAGCGCACCGTTCACCTCGAAGGCGGGATTCTCGGTGGTGGCGCCGATCAGGGTGAGCAGGCCGTCCTCCACTGCGGGCAGCAGCGCGTCCTGCTGCGCCTTGTTGAAGCGGTGTATCTCATCGAGGAACAGCACCGTCTGTCGAGCGCCGCTGTCGCGGCGGTGCTCGGCCCGCTCGATCACCGCGCGCACCTCCGCGCGGCCGGCCTGCACGGCGCTCAGCTCCTCGAAGGCCGCGCGCGAGCGCGCTGCCACGATGCGCGCGAGCGTCGTCTTGCCGGAGCCCGGCGGGCCGTAGAGCACCATCGAGTGCGGTCGTCCCTGCTCGATCGCCGTGCGCAGAGCCGAGCCCGGGCCGAGCAGATGGGACTGGCCGACGAACTCATCGAGGCTCGAAGGACGCACGCGAACCGCCAGCGGGTGGCCGCTCTCCTGCTGCTCGCCCCGGTGCTCCTGGACGCTTGGATCCTCGTCAAAAAGGGTATCCACCAGTCGCAGTATCCCGCGAGGAAGGAGAACGGGCGCTAAATATCTCGCGATTTCCGGGGAGGTCGCGGATGAAGACACGTCGAACTTCCGTACATTGTCGCTACAAGATCATTCTCCAGGAGGAGGCATCAAGTGCTTAGAAGCTTTCGATTGCTGGGCGCATTGGTGCTCACGATCGCGCTGGCAGGTGCATTGAGCGCATGCGGGAGCTCGTCCAAAAGCAGTTCGTCAGGGACGGCGACGGTCACCAACCTGATGGGCACGGCGCCCGACTTCCTCGACCCCGGCCTTGGTTACACGACGCAGGCCGCCGAGGCCGACTGGATCTCATACACCGGCCTGTTGACCTACGCGCACGCGAACGGTGAAGCGGGCACGAAGCTGATCCCCGGCGTGGCGCAGAGCCTGCCGACGATCTCGCCCGACGGCAAGACGTACACGTTCACGCTGCGCAAAGGCCTCCTCTACTCCAACGGCGTGGCCGTGAAAGCAGGCGACTTCGCCTACTCGCTCGAGCGCTCGATCAAGCTCAACTGGGGCGGCAAGTCGTTCTTCACGGAAAACATCGTCGGCGCCGAAGCGTTCGACAAGGGCACGGCGAAGACCATCTCGGGCATCAAGACCGATGAATTGACAGAGCAGATCACGGTCTCGCTGACGGCGCCGTACGGTGCGTTTGCGAACGTGCTCGCGTTCCCCTCCGCGGCGCTGGTGCCGACCGGGACGGCGATGAGCAACCTGAGCAACAAACCACCGCCCGGCGTGGGGCCGTATGAGATCACGAACGTCGTCCCCAACCAGTCCTTCTCGGTCGTCAAAAACCCGAACTGGGCCAAGGATGAAATCCCGGGGATTCCGGCGGGTCACGTCAACATCAACGCGAAGATCGACACGAACACCCAGTCCGAGGCCCAGCAGGTGCTCAACAACTCGGCCGACGTGTTCGACTGGGCCGACACGCTGCCGGCGTCGCTGCTCGCGTCGATCGAATCGCAGGCCTCGGAACGGTATGCCAAGGAGCCGACCGTGTCGGTGTTCTACTTCTTCCTGAACACCAAGATCAAGCCGTTCAACAACCAGCAGGTGCGCGAAGCGGTCGCCTACGCCCTGGACCGTCGGGCGCTCTCGCGCCTGGACAGCGGGTTCATGACGCCGGCGTGCTTCTTCCTGCCGGTCGGAATGATCGGTCACCCGAAGGGGTCATGTCCGTACGGCGACCCCAGCGCGGCGCCGAACCTGACGAAGGCCAAGCAGCTGATCCAGGCGTCTGGCCTCGCGGGGACGTCGGTGACGGTGTGGGGCGAGACACGTCAGCCACGTCGTGAATACGTCGACTACTTCGCGAGCGTGCTGAACGCGATCGGGTTGAAGGCGACCGAGAAGATCATCGCCGACGCGACGTACTTCCCGACGATCGGCAACGTCAAGCTCAACCCGCAGGCCGGATTCGCCGACTGGAACCAGGATTTCCCGGACCCGTCGGACTTCTACCTGCTGGTGAACGCGAAATCGATCCAGCCCACCAACAACCAGAACTTCAGCCAGGTCGAAGACCCGCACATCCAGAGCGAACTGGCGGTGCTCAACAAGGTGCCTTCGACCAACCTGCAGTCTGTGGCCAAGCGCTGGGAAGAACTGGACGAATACGTCGCCAAGAAGGGCTACGTGTCGGTGTATGGGTACGAGGATGTGCCCAAGTTCTTCTCCACCAGGCTGAACTTCGGCGCGGCGATCTTCCATCCCGTGTACGGCAACGACTGGACCTCCTGGCAGCTGAAGTAGCGGTGCGGGTCGGAGGGGCGCTCGTGCAAGGTCCCTCCGACCGCCGCCGCGCTGGCGCGGAATCGGTGGCGCTAAGCTCGTCGCCGAGCAGTCAGTAAATGGCCATCGAACCTGCGATCGGCAGTGAGCTTCCCGGGGGCGGGCTGCCGGCGGGTTTCGAGGGCCCTGTGGTCGCTCCCGGACTCGGGCCCTACCAGCTGGCGTGGCGGCGGTTGCGCCGCAATCGCGTGGCGCTCGCCTTCGGCGGGCTGTTCGTGGCGATCGTCGTCATGTGCCTGCTGGCGCCCGTGTACGCGCAGGACATCGCGCACACCAGCCCCGACGCCAACCACATCACGGAAACGATCAAGGTGGGGAGCAAGTCCGAGGAAGTGGTCTCCGCGGCGGGCATTCCGATCGGCCCCACGTGGCACGCGCGCTTCTTCCTGGGCGCCGACCAGAATGGGCGCGACGTCGCCGTGCGCCTGCTCTACGGCGGGCGCAACTCGCTCTTCATCGGCGCGGTGGCGACGCTGATCACGATGCTGCTGGCGGTGATGGTGGGGCTCGTGTCCGGTTACTTCCGTGGACCGATCGACGGCGTGCTCTCACGTCTGATGGACGTGATCTGGGCCTACCCCGCGTTGCTGCTGGGCGTCGCCCTCGGCGTCGTGCTGGCGGTCAGCGGTCTCAACCTGGGGCTGTTCCAGATCCAGGGCAACTCGTTGCTGGTCCCGGCGGTGATCGTCGGGGTGGTCTACGTGCCCTACGTCGCCAAGCCGCTGCGCGGCCAGGTGCTCGGACTGCGCGAGAAGGAGTTCATCGACGCGTCGCGCGCGCAGGGGCTCGGGCACGTGCAGATCATGCTCGGCGAGGTGCTGCCGAATCTCGCCTCGACGATCGTCGTGCTCGTGCCGCTGATGCTCGCCAACTCGATCCTGCTCGAGGCGTCCCTGTCGTTCCTGGGCGCCGGCGTGCAGCCGCCGAACCCGTCGTGGGGGACGATGATCGGCGACGGGATCCGCTTCATCCCGGCGGCGATTCACACGACGCTGGTGCCGGGGATCATGTTGATGCTCACCGTGCTCGGCGTGAACGTGCTCGGAGACGGTGTGCGCGATGCGTTCGACCCCCGCGCGCGGATCCGGGTGGAGCGTTGATGGGCACCTTCGTCGTGCGCCGCCTGGCCTCGATGCTCGCTGTGATGTTCGCGATCTCGCTGCTGACGTTTCTGATCTTCCAGGCGATCCCGAACGGCGATCCCGCGCTGCGCCTCGCCGGTCGCCTGGCGACGGCGCAGCAGATCGAAGACGTGCGCAAACAGTGGGGGTTCGACAAGCCGATCTACGTCCAGTACGTCAAGACGATGGAAAAGGTGTTCAACGGCGAAGTGATCTCCTACAGCCAGCAGCAGAACGTCGAGTCAGAGATCTGGCGCGACCTGCCGGTGACGGTCTCGCTCGCGCTCGGAGCGGGCGTGCTGTTCCTGCTGTTCGGGATCCTGTTCGGGTTGCTGAGCGCGGTGCACGCCGGGCGCTTCACCGACCGCGCGCTGACCATGCTGGCGATGTTCGGGATCTCGATGCCGGCGTTCTTCCTCGCGGCGGTGATGGAGTACTACCTGTCCTACAAGGCGGGGATCTTCCCGATCGGGGGGTACGTGTCGCTGGCGAGCGACCCGTGGGAATGGTTCACCCACCTGGTCCTGCCGTGGGTGTCGCTGGCGATCCTGTACGTGGGGATCTACTCGCGCGTGCTGCGATCGAACACGCTGGACACGCTCGGCGAGGACTTCGTGCGCACCGCGCGCGCGAAGGGACTCTCGGAGCGGCGCGTGCTCGTGCGCCATGTGTTGCGCAACAGCCTGATCCCGATCGTCACGCTGTGGGGGCTCGACCTCGCGGCGCTGTTCGGGGGCGGGGCGCTGCTGATCGAGACAGTCTTCAACCTGCACGGTGTCGGGCAGTACGCGGCCGAATCGATCGGACGTCTGGACGTGCCTCCGATCCTCGTGATCACGATGCTGACCGCGTTCTTCGTCGTCGCGCTGAGCGCGCTGACGGACATCGTCTACGCCCTGCTCGACCCACGGATCAGGTTGAACTGATGTCCTCCGGCGAGGCGCTGCTCGAGGTGAGCGACCTGCATGTCTCGTTCACGACCGAGGAGGGGACGGTGCGCGCGGTGGACGGCGTGTCGTTCAGCGTCGCGCGCGGCGAGGTCGTGGCGGTGGTGGGCGAGTCGGGGTCGGGCAAGTCGGTGACGGCGATGACGCTGATGGGGTTGACACGCTCTCCGAACGCACGCTTCCAGGGGCGCGCCACGTTCGAGGGCACCGAGCTGGTGGGCGCGAGCGAGAGCGCGCTGCAGCGGATTCGCGGGGCTCGCATCGCGATGATCTTCCAGGACCCGATGAGCTCGCTGAACCCGGTGGCGCGAATCGGCGAGCAGATCACCGAGCAGATCCGCGCGCACGAGCATGACGTCTCCAAGCGGCAGGCGCTCAAGCGCGCGGTCGAGCTGATGGAGCGTGTCGGCATCCCGCGAGCGAGCGAGCGGGCGCGCTCCTACCCGCACGAGTTCTCCGGCGGGATGCGCCAGCGCGTGATGATCGCGATGGCGCTGTCGTGCTCGCCGAGCCTGCTGATCGCAGACGAGCCGACGACGGCGCTCGACGTGACGATCCAGGCGCAGATCCTGCAGGAGCTGGGCAAGCTGCGCGCCGAGACCGATGCGGGGATCCTGCTGGTGACGCATGACCTCGGCGTGGTCGCGGACATCGCCGACCGGATCCTCGTGATGTACGCGGGGCGGGTCGTCGAGCAGGGCACGCTCGAGGAGCTCTTCTACGACCCCCAGCATCCATACACCTGGGGCCTGTTGGGGTCGATCGCGCGTATCGACCGCGACCGCTCGCAGCGGCTGCCGGCTATCCCGGGGCAGCCGCCTTCGCTGGTGAACCCGCCCGTCGGGTGCCACTTCCGCCCGCGCTGCCCGCACGCGTTCGCGCGCTGCGGCGAGACGCCGCCGCTGCAGGGGAGCCTGCCCGAGGCCCCGGGCCATCTGGACCGCTGCTGGTTGCAGCCGCAGGAGAAGCGCAAGCTGCGCGAGGTGGACGGGCGGATCGGGCTGGCGAGCGAGACGACGGTGATCGCGTGAGCGATACGCCGCTGCTCGAGGTCGAGCACCTGGAGGTGCTGTTTCCAGTGCGGCGCGGGCTGCTCGGGCGAGCGGTCGAGCATGTGCACGCGGTCGATGACGTGACCGTGGCGCTGAGCGAGGGCGAGACGCTCGGCGTGGTGGGCGAGTCCGGCTGCGGCAAGACGACACTGATCCGCTGCCTGGCCCGGCTGGTCGAGTCGACTGGAGGGACGATTCGCTTTCGCGGGCAGGACATCACGCGCGCCGGGCGTCGTGAGCTCGGAGGAGTACGCGCGGAGCTGCAGATGGTCTTCCAGGACCCGCAGGCCTCGCTGAACCCGCGCAAGCGCGTGGTCCAGATCCTCGCGACGCCGCTGCGGCGCCGGGGGGTGACGCGCGCGGATGTGCAGACGAAGGCGCGCGAGCTGCTGGAGCGGGTGGGGTTGAACCCCGAGTACCTGAACCGCTACCCGCACGAGTTCTCCGGCGGGCAGCGCCAGCGCGTCGGGATCGCGCGCGCGCTCGCGCTGCAGCCGCGCCTGATCCTGCTCGACGAGCCGGTGAGCGCGCTGGACGTCTCGATCCAGGCGCAGGTGATCAACCTGCTCGACGAGCTGCAGGACGAACTGGGGCTGAGCTACGTGTTCGTCGCACACGACCTGTCGGTCGTGCGGCACGTCTCTGACCGGATCGCCGTGATGTATCTGGGGAAGATCGTCGAGGTCTCTCCAGCCGAGGAGCTCTACACCAAGCCGATCCACCCCTACACGGGGGCGCTGCTGAGCGCGATCCCGATCCCCGACCCGCGCGAGAACCACACGCGCACGCGGGTGGTCGTGCAGGGCGAGCCCCCCAACCCCGTCGCGCCTCCCCCGGGCTGTCGCTTTCACACGCGCTGTCAGTTCGCGAGCGAGATCTGCAGCAGGGTCGAGCCGCCGCAGGTCGAGTACGCCAGGGGGCATATGGCGGCGTGTCATCACCCGCGCAACGTCAGCGCGCAGGAGATCTCGAGCGCGTTCCGTTCTGAGACCTCGCCCCGCTCGGCCGGGCAGGAGCTTCCGGCCCCATGAGCGCCGACTCGCCCGCCGCGCAGGCTGAGGAGATCCTGCGGGCTCTGATCCGCTTCAACACGGTCAATCCGCCTGGCAACGAGCGCGCGGCACAGGAGTATCTGGCGGACCGCCTGACCGACGCGGGCTTCGCCTGCGAGCTGCTCGGCGCAGAGCCCGGCCGGCCGAACCTGGTGGCTCGCCTGCGCGCCGAGGGCGGCGACGGGCCGACGCCGGCGGACGGCGGCGAGGGCCCGACGCTCTGCTACCTCGGCCACGTCGACACCGTGCTCGCGGACCCGGCCGACTGGACCCACGACCCGTGGTCGGGGGACATCGCCGACGGCTTCCTGTGGGGCCGCGGAGCGCTCGACATGAAGTCGCAGGTCGCGGCCGAGGTCGCCGCCGCGACATCGCTGGCGCGTTCGGGATGGCGCCCGTCGCGCGGCGAGCTGCTGATCGTGTCGGTCGTAGACGAGGAGACCGGGGGAGCGCTCGGCGCGCAGTGGATCACCGAGACGCACCCCGAGAAGGTGCGCTGCGATCTGCTCGTCAACGAGGGCGGCGGCGCGGTGTTCGAGTACGGCGGCAGGCGCTGCTACGGCGTGTGCTGCGCGGAGAAGGGCGTCTTCCGCTTCACGATCACCACCGAGGGGGTGGCCGGTCACGCCTCGATGCCGGGCATGGGCGAGAACGCGCTGCTGAAGATGGGTCCCGTGCTGGATCGGCTCGGCGCGCGTCAGCCGTCCTACCTGCCGACCGATGAGCCGCTCGCGTTCCTGCGCGGGATCGGAGAGGACCCCGATGATCCGCAGGGCTCGCTCGCGCGCCTGCGTGCGGCCGATGCGAGGCTGGCGACGATGTTCGAGCCGATGCTCGGCGTCACGTTCACCCCCACGCGCATCAGCGCCTCGGAGAAGATCAACGTGATCCCCAGCCGCGCCGAGCTGAAGGTCGACTGCCGCGTGCCCCCCGGGCTGGGCGAGGCGGAGGTGCGCGAGGGCATCGCCGAGGTGCTCGGCGACGAACACGCAAGCGAGTGGCGAATCACGTTCAGCGAGCGGGTGATGGGCAACCGCTCGCCCATGCGCTCGCAGCTGATGGACACGATCTCAGCCTGGATCGCCGAGCACGATCCGGGCGCGCAGGCGGTGCCGGTGGTGCTTCCCGGCTTCACGGACTCCCGCCACTTTCGCCTCGCCTTCCCCGAGTGTGTGGCCTACGGGTTCTTCCCGCACCGCCATCAGTCGCTGCTGCAGAGCGCGCCTCTCGTCCACGGCGCGGACGAGCGCATCGACGTGCGCGACCTCGCATTCGCCACCGAGTTCTTCAGCGATCTCGCGCAGCGGGTTCTTGCCTGATTCGCGTCAGCGCTCGACAGACCGCCCAACAAGTCGCATAATCAGCGAGATGCCAAGGATGGTGCGTTACCGGAGGATGGACGGTTGAGCTCTCAGGCCACGGCTGTGCCCGACTCGACCAACGCCGCGCACGGCGCGGTCGTGCACGGCGCAACCGCGGTCGCGCACGGCGCGACGGGCAAGGCGGCGACCCATGCGGCGGCCGTGCACGCGGCGGCCGTGCACGCGGCGGCTGTTCATGCGGCGGCCGCCCGAGCGGCCGCCCTGCACGCGAGCCAGTCCGCGCCATCGGCCTCGTGGACGACGGAAATCCAGAACTGGGCGCTTCAGTGGGAGCCGGTCATCGCGATCGTGTTCTTCACGGCGCTGATCCTCTTGATGTGGCGCACGCTGAAGGTGATGCCGCGGATCAAGCCGCAGCGGATCAAGCCGGCCTCCAACCAGGCGGTCACGTTCGCGGACATCGCGGGCGTCGACGAGGCCAAGGCGGAGCTACAGGAGATCGTCGAGTTCCTGCGCGAACCGAAGGCCTTCCACGCTCTCGGAGCGAAAGTTCCCAAGGGGATCCTGCTGCACGGGCCGCCGGGCACCGGCAAGACGCTGCTGGCCAAGGCGGTGGCGAACGAGTCCGGCGCACAGTTCTTCGCGCAGTCGGCCGCCTCGTTCGTCGAGATGTTCGCGGGGCTGGGCGCCGCGCGCATCCGCCGGCTGTTCGCGGTGGCGCGCAAGCACGAACCGGCGATCATCTTCATCGACGAGCTCGACGCCGTGGGCGGGCGGCGCGGCTCGGACATCTCGGGGGAGAAGGACCAGACGCTCAACCAGCTGCTCGTCGAGATGGACGGCTTCGCCACGAGCGGGAGGGTCGTGGTGATCGCGGCGTCGAATCTGCTGGAGAAGCTCGACCCGGCGCTGCTGCGTCCGGGGCGCTTCGATCGCCAGGTGTTCGTGGTTCCGCCCGACGTGAAGGGTCGCCTCGGGGTGCTCCAGGTCCATACGCGCGACAAGCCCCTGGAGGACATCGACCTGGGGCTCGTCGCCCAGCAGACCAGCGGGCTGACGGGAGCGGATCTGGCGAACATCTGCAACGAGGCGGCCATCTTCGCCACCAGGCGCGGCGCCAAGGCGATCGCGCTGCGGGACTTCGACTCGGCGATCGAGCGTGTGATCGCCGGTGTGCAGTCCAAGCGGGTGCTCAACAGCCACGAGAAGCGGGTGGTCGCCTTCCACGAGGCGGGGCACGCGCTGTGCGGCGAGCTGCTGCCGTCGGTCGACCGCGTGCACAGGATCTCGATCGTCCCGCGCGGGCGCGCGCTCGGCTACACGCTGAACCTGCCGGCGGAGGATCGCTACCTGAAGACGCGCGAGGA
Organism: Solirubrobacteraceae bacterium; assembly: GCA_017882445.1. Lineage (GTDB taxonomy): Bacteria > Actinomycetota > Thermoleophilia > Solirubrobacterales > Solirubrobacteraceae > Palsa-744. The sequence goes on along the minus strand of JADGPK010000026.1, from coordinate 6,693 downwards.
GCTGCTCGACTACATGACCGTGCTGCTCGGCGGACGCGTTGCCGAGCAGGTGGTGTTCGGCGCGATCACAACGGGCGCCTCAGACGATCTCAAGCGTGTGGCGGACATCTCGCACTCGATGGTCCACGACTTCGCGATGGGCACCGCCGGCGTGGGACGCTCGCCGGACGGGGATGTGAGGCTGTCGGAGACGACGCTGCGGATCCGCGACGAGGAGCGCCAGGACCTGATCGAGGAAGCGCGGCGCGCGGCGCAGAAGCTGATCGTCGCTCACCGTCTGCAGCTCGACGCGCTCGCGCACGAGCTGCTCGAGCACGAGATTCTCGACCGGGAGGCGATAGAACGGATCATGGCGGGTGTTCCGCGCATGGAGCGCGCGCCGGGCGTGGGGCTGCGGGTGGTGGCGGCGACGCCGCACGCCCCCCCGCCCGGACCGGCGCCGATCGGCCTGCCCGATCCCTCCCCCGAGGGCGGAGCCGGACGGCTATAGACTGCGGCTCATGTTCAGCCGCATCGACCACATCGGGGTAGCCGTCGAGGAGATCGAGCCCGCGCTCGAGCTGTATCGCGACAGCTTCCAGATGGAGGTGGCCCACCGCGAGGTGGTCCACGAGCAAGGGGTCGAGGCCGTGCTGCTGGACGTGGGTGAGAACCACGTGGAGCTGTTGGCGCCGCTCGGCGCGGATACGCCGGTGGGGAGGTTTCTCGCCAAGCAGGGACCGGGGCTGCATCACGTGGCCTACCAGGTCACCGACATCGAGGCGACGCTGCGGTCGCTCAAGCAGGCGGGTATCGCGCTGATCGACGAGGAGCCGCGCACGGGCATCCGCGGCTCGAGGGTCGCCTTCATGCACCCACGCGCGACCGTGGGCGTGCTCACGGAGATCGTCGAGCCGGCGGCTGGCGTGGGAGGTCACTGATGGCGGCGGGCACGCGACGAGTGACGCTCGGCTTTCACGGCGGCCAGGTGCTGGCGCTGCGGGTGACCGACGATCAGCTGAAGGCCCTCAACAAGGCGCTCGGCGGCGAGGGCTGGCACGAGATCGAGAGCGACGAGGGGCTCGTCCGCGTGGATCTCGGCCGGGTCGTCTATGTCAGCGCCGAGGGTGACGATCTGCGCGTCGGTTTTGGGTAGGACGGCCGCCGGTCGACGCTGGCGTTGTTGCGTGAACATGAACCTGGATGAGCGGCTGCTGCTGCTGGCACGCACGTGCGCGCACAGTCCGCGCGCAGAGCGAGCTGTCGCGCGCTTCTCGCGCCTCGGCGAGCACGGCGGGGTGTGGCTGGCGATCGGCGTGGCGGGGGTGCTGCTCGACCCCGTGCGCCGGGCGGGCTGGCGCCGCGCTCGGCGGGCGGTGGCGGGCGCGTACGTGCTGAACATGGCGATCAAGCCGGTCGTCGGCCGCCGTCGCCCGAACCTCGCGGGCCTGCCTGCGCTGACGGGCACGCCGACGGGCCTGAGCTTCCCGAGCGCACACTCCTCGACGTCGTTCGCGGGCGCGCTTGCCTACTCGCGCATGGGCCTGCCCGCGGTCCCGCTGTATGCGCTGGCGGCGAGCCTGGCGCTGTCGAGGCTGTACCTGGGCGTGCACTATCCCTCGGACGTCCTCGCCGGGGCGCTGCTCGGCACGGCGGTCGCCGCGGGTGTCGGGGGGGCCGGCGGCGTCGGGGGGGTCGCTGGCGTCGGAGGCGTCGGTGGACCGGACGCGGGGGGTGGGCGATGAGCACGCGGATAGGCATCGTGGGGATGCCCAACGCGGGCAAGTCCTCGCTGTTCAACGCGCTGACCAAAGCGGGAGCCGAGGCGGCCAACTACCCGTTCACGACGATCGAGCCGAACGTGGCGGTCGTGCCGGTGCGCGACGAGCGCCTAGAGGAGGTCGCAGAGACCGTGGGCGCCTCGGAGATCGTGTGGGACACGATCGACTTCCACGACATCGCCGGTCTCGTGGCCGGAGCACATCAGGGCGAGGGCCTCGGCAACCGCTTCCTGGCGAACATCCGCGAGACCCACGCGATCGTGCACGTGGTGCGCGCTCACGGCGACGAGAACGTGATCCATCCCGAGGGTCGTGTGGACCCGCTGGCGGATATTGAGACTATTGAGACGGAGTTGGTGATGGCGGACCTCGAGGCCGCTGAGCGCCGGGTGGAGAGGGTGGGCAAACAGGCGCGCGGGGGCGAGCGCGTGGCCATCGCTGAGGAGGCGTGGCTGCGGCAGGTGATCGCGGCATTGCAGGCGGGCCGACCGGCGCGCACCGTGCCGGTGCCCGATGAGGCGCCCAACGCGGCGCGCGACCTCGGCTCGCTGACGAGTAAGCCGGTGCTGTTCGTGGCCAACGTCGACGAGGGCTCCGAGGAGGTCCCTGCGGCGGTCGCCGAGCACGCTGCCGCTCAGGGCGCGCGCGCGGTGGCCGTGTCCTCACGCATCGAGGCCGAGCTGGCCGAGCTCGAGGACGAGGACGCGGCGGCGATGCGGGCGGAGCTCGACGTGAGCGAGTCCGGCCTCGCCCGTGTCGTGCGCGAGGCGTTTGCGCTGCTCGAGCTGATCGCGTTCTTCACCGCCGGCGAGGCCACCATCGCCCAGTCCTGGCATCTGCGCCGCGGCCTCACCGCGTGGCACGCCGCGGGGCAGATCCACTCGGACATCCAGAAGGGCTTCGTCCGCGCCGAGGTGATCGGGTGGCGCGAGCTCGTCGACGCAGGCGGCTACGCGGGCGCGCGCGAGCGGGGCACGCTGCGTCTGGAGGGCCGCGACTACGAGATGGCCGACGGCGACGTGATCACCGTCAAGTTCACGCCCTGACCTGCTTCTCCAGGCGCTCCGCCAGGCGGGGCATGCCCATCTCCCGCGCCGTGATCGCCCCCTGCGCGAAGTCGGTGGACGCGTCCGGCGGCGACTCGACGTCGATGCGCTGCAGCGTCGCGATCAGCTTGAACGTCTGAAGCAGCTCGGCGTTCTCGCGCAGGCTCGCCGCTATGCGCGGACGCATGACCGTCGCGGCGCGCACGACAGCGGCCGCTCCGGCGCCCGATGCCGTCGCCGCGCCCGGCGTCGCCCCGGCGGCGAGCAGCACGGCCTCGAGCGTTCCGTGCGCGCGCAGCAGCTCGGCGGCCGTCTTTGAGCCGATCCCGGGCGCGCCCGGCAGGCCGTCGGAGGGGTCGCCACGCAGGGCGATGAAGTCGGGCACCTGCTCGGGGTCGACGCCGTAGCGCTCGCGCACCTGCGCCGGCCCGATCTCGTCGCCGGCCGTCTTCTCCTCGACGACGGCCACCTGCTCGCTGACCGCTCCGTACAGATCGCGGTCGCCGGTGAGCAACAGCGCCCGACCGCCCTTCCGATCGCGCTCCTGCTCGGCACGGGCGAAGGAGAACATCACGTCGTCGGCCTCGAGGTCTGCGCTCCCGGCCACCGTCCAGCCGAGGCTCGCGAGCAGGCGCGGCGCCTGCTCCCACTGCGCGGCCAGCTCCGGCGGCATCGGGTCGCGGTGGGCGTGGTATGCGGGGTACAGCCGCACGCGGTAGTCCGCCTGCTCGGCGCCCGTACACGCGACCACGCCGCGCACTCCCCGCGCCGGCAGGCGCGCATCAACAACGGACAGGATCGCGTTGACCGTTCCCAAGAGGGCGTTCACCGGCCGGCCCTGCGCATCGACGATCGACTTGGGCAGCGCGAAGAACGAGCGGTACAGCAGCCAGGGCACGTCGGCGATCAAGAGCGGCGCGGGCATCGGCGCAGGGTATGCGCCCGGCGGACTATTCGGCCGGCGACCCGCCCGTGGCCGCCGCCGTGGCCGGCGGGCTCGCGCCGGCCGGGGCGCTTGTGCCGCCCGGCGGTGTGAGCGGGACCGACGGAGCGGCAGGCGCCCCGGGTTCCGACCGTTTGCCGGGGGCTCGTCCGCTGTGGTCGGGCTCGCGTTTGACGCCCGCGCGGGTCTTCACGCTGAAGTAGGCCCACGTGCTGCTCAGCCCGAGCAGGCCCGCCAGTTCAGGGCCTCCAATGGGCGTCGCGCCACGCGAGCCCAGGGTCTGCGCCGAGGTGATCCTCGGCGAGACGCCGCGGCGGAGGACCTCGATCCCGCGGAAGGATCCCTTCACCATGCCCTTCAGGCGGTTGGCCGCCGAAGCGAAGGACATGCTGAGCTTCCAGCTCGAGGCGGCCTTGCTTTCGTAGGGATCTGAGACTCCCAGCAGCCAGGGCTCGGGCTGGGAGCCGAGGAACGCGTTCTCGATGTTCTCGGTCATCCCGCCGGAGCTGGCGAAGAAGTACGTGGTCGCGGGCAGCCCGTCGTAGAGCACGATCTGCCCGGCGGTCGCGCTGACCGCGGAGTTCGTCGAAGCTGTTTCGGCAGCCACGCCGAGGTAGACCTGCGAGCGGGTGTCGGAGTACACGTCGAACCTGCTGCCGCCCGCGTGCGCGGTCAGAGCGTAGGTGCGGCTGGCGACCGCCTGGGCCTCGAGCGCGGCCAGCGGCCAGCTGGATGGCATCTCGGCGGCGACGACGCCGCGCACGTAGCGCTCGAGCGGAACCCTCACCACCGTGTTGCCGACGAGCACGCGCACTTCCGCCCTGGCGGGCGCGCGGCCGAGCGTCGTGCCCGTGTAGTAGTGGCCGAGGATCGCCGTGTACGTCCAGCCGTGCTGTGCGAGCCCGAGCGCGCCGTCCTGGCTCATGCCCACCCCGTGCCCGTCCCCGGCGCCTTCGATGATGAGCGTCGACGCATGCGCCGGAGCGCCCGCGAGCGCGAGCGCCGCGAGTGTCCCTGCCACGAGCGCAACGGCCCGGCGTGCTCGAGCCGGTCCTGCACCGAGGCGCTGATAGGTTGACGCGATGAGCCCCATTCGTGTGAGCTCCAACACGCTGGGCATGCCGTGGTCGCGTTCGGGGCGGGAGCGTCCCATGCCTTCTGGGTCGGGCGTTCGCGCAGGCGGCGTGAGGGTTGCACGATGACTGGCGCCGAGCACGAGCGCGCGCTGCTCGAGCGGGTCCCCACCGAGCTGTACATCGGCGGGCAGTGGCGAGCGGCGAGCGGCGGGGGAAGGCTGGCGGTCGAGGACCCCGCCACGGGCGAGACGCTCGTGGAGGTGGCGGACGCGCAGGTGGAGGACTCCATGGCGGCGCTCGGCGCGGCCGCGGAGATGCAGGCGGAGTGGGCCGCCTGCGCGCCGCGCGAGCGCGGCGAGATCCTGCGCCGCGCATATGAGGCGATCGTCGCCCAGACTGAGGAGCTGGCGCTGCTGATGACGCTCGAGATGGGAAAGGCGGTGGCCGAGTCGAGGGCGGAGATCGCCTATGCGGCGGAGTTCTTCCGCTGGTTCTCCGAGGAGGCCGTGCGCATCCACGGGCGCTACATGGTCAACACCACCGGCACGGGCCGCATCCTGACGATGCGCCAGCCGGTCGGGCCATGCGTGTTCGTGACGCCGTGGAACTTCCCCACGGCGATGGGAACGCGCAAGATCGCTCCGGCGATCGCGGCGGGGTGCACGATGGTCGTGAAGCCCGCTCAGCAGACGCCGCTGTCGATGCTCGCGCTGGTGAAGATCCTCGAGCAGGCGGGCCTGCCGGGGGGCGTGCTGAACGTGATCACCGCCAAGCGCTCCGGCGCTGTGATCGAGCCGCTGCTCAAGGACCCGCGCACGCGCAAGCTCTCGTTCACCGGCTCGACCGAGGTCGGCCGCGCGCTGATCGAACAGTCGGCCGAGAAGGTCCTGCGGGTGTCGATGGAGCTGGGCGGCAACGCCCCCTTCGTGGTGTTCGACGACGCCGACCTCGACGCCGCCGTCGACGGCGCGATCACGGCCAAGATGCGCAACGTGGGCGAGGCCTGCACAGCCGCCAACCGCTTCCACGTCCATGAGTCAGTCGCCGAGGAGTTCGCGCGCCGGCTCGCCGAGCGGATGGGCGCGATGAAGGTGGGCCGCGGAACCGAGCCGGACGTGCAGGTCGGCCCGCTGATCGACGAAGCCCAGCGCGTCAAGGTCACAGAGCTGGTCGGCGACGCCGTCGAGCGGGGCGCCCGGGTGCTCGTCGGCGGAGACCGCGCCGCCGGCCCCGGCTACTTCTTCGAGCCGACCGTGCTCGCGGACGTGCCCGAGGGGGCACGGGTCCTCAGCGAGGAGATCTTCGGCCCGGTCGCCCCCGTCGCCGCGTTCTCCTCCGAGGAGGAAGCGCTCGCGGCGGCCAATCGGACCGAGTACGGCCTCGTGGCGTACGTGTACACCCGAGACCTGGGTCGAGCGTTCCGGGTGTGTGAGGGAATCGAGACCGGCATGATCGGCCTGAACCAGGGCGTGGTCTCCAATCCGGCTGCGCCGTTCGGCGGCGTCAAGCAGTCCGGATTCGGCCGCGAGGGTGGCTTCGAGGGGATCGGCGAGTACCTCGAGACGAAGTACGTCGCCATGGGGGTTTGAGGGCGAGAGGAGATAGCGGGGTCCTGAACCGGATTAGCCGTGACATCGGGCTATGCCGCGACTGCTGCCTTTCGTCCTTTGCGATAGCGCGAGGTCGGGGTTCCCGCGCGCTCGCTTGGCGCGGACGCAGCAGTCTCGCGCGTCCGCCCGCTGGTCCCAGACACGCGATGAATGGCGGGGCTAGTAGTGCTCCGTTAGGTTGGTGGTGGTCGTGGTTGGTGGTGGGGCGGCAGCTCTCTGTGGCAGGTGGGGCAGGTTCCGTGCCAGCAGGCCAGGAGC